>DASYUW010000042.1:0-16695 GCA_036000845.1 Burkholderiales bacterium | reverse complement strand
GAATTTCGGAAACGCATGGATGAACGGATAGATTTGCAGAATCCAACCCCGCATCTCGGAAAGCGACAGCCGCGTGGACGCCACGCCCTCTGCCCATTCTCCCTGCAACAGCTCATCCCAGTAGGGCTTGACGTAACCATGCAACGAATCTACCCACTGGGGATGGGGGGACAACTCATGCATCGAACCCATTTTTTTCTCCAATTTTAAAAGTCGCCAAAACTGCAATCCCGACGGATCACTGCAAGGTCTGAATCAAAACCTTGCAGAAAGCCCAACGAAGCGCAGCCAAGATGCATAACTCTCAAATTGAAGTCAAATCTAACACTTTGATAGATTTCATTTTTCTTGTTTGTAATCATGAGGATAAAAAGGCCCCTGGCGGCGGCCCAAGAAAAAAATTTTGGAGACTCTCGATGTCGTGTTGATGCGACGGGATTCCGCGTCGGCTGAATGACTTGCTCCAAGCCGGCGCGGGTGCGCCGGTTCCCGGTCTTCGGCAAACCCCATCCTGGCTGGTAATCTACGCGGCGCTACGCTACTTTCAAACCGGCAGCGGCCGTACTCGACAAGGGAACACCTCAGCCGCTTACTTCCAGGTCAGGCAGAACCCGCTGCCATGCGCAGCCGCGGTCCGAACGGCCGCGGTTTGGCCACCCCATAACCCTGCGCGTAATCCACACCGATTTCGCGCAATAAAGCCGTTACGCGGTCGCTGTCCACGAACTCGGCGATAGTCTTCTTGCCCATGACATGGCCAACACTGTTGATCGCCTCGACCATGGCGCGGTCGATCGGATCGTCGGCCATGTCCTTGACGAAGCCGCCGTCGATCTTGAGATAGTCCACCGGCAGGTGCTTCAGATAGGCGAACGAGGACATGCCCGCACCGAAATCGTCCAGGGAAAACAGGCAGCCGAGCGCCCTAAGTTCCTGGATGAAATGGGTTGCCTTGTCGAGCCTCGCGATGGCAGCGGTTTCGGTAATCTCGAAGCAGATGCACTGGTAGGGCACGTCGAAATGGGAAAACTGCTCGCGGATGAAATCCAGAAAGCTCTCATCCCCGATGGAAGCTCCCGACAGGTTGATGGAGTAGATGTCCGCCGCTTCGTAGCGCCCATCGATCCGCTGCCTCGCCATGATAGCAAGCGCGTTGCGGATCACCCAGCGGTCGATCGACGGCATCAGCCCGTAACGCTCCGCCGCCGGGATGAACGTCATCGGCGGCACGATCTCACCGCGTTCGTCGAGCATGCGAAGCAGCAGTTCACAGTGGGTGACACGTCCGCGGGGCGCTTTGATCTCGACGATGTCCTGGGCATAAAGGACGAAGCGGTCTTGGTCGAGCGCCTTCTGCAGGCGGCCGATCCACTCCATTTCTCCTTGTCGCAGGGACAGTTCGCTGTCCTCGGCGTGATACACCTGCACCCGGTTACGCCCCTTTTCCTTGGCCACGTAGCAGGCGCTGTCCGCGGCGCTCAACACGTCCGCGATCGTGAACAGACCATCCTTGATCTCCACTACCCCGATGCTCACCCCGACGCTGAACGAGCGTTCCTCCCAGGTGAGGTGGAAATCCATCACCGTCTGGCGCAACTGGTCGGCGATTCGCAGCGCATTGTCCGGCGAGCAATTCTCCAGCAGGACGCCGAACTCGTCGCCACCCAGGCGGGCCAGAGTGTCGCCCTCGCGCAGGCGCCGCTGCAGCAGAGTGCTGACCTGGCGCATGAGCTGGTCGCCCGCGGCATGCCCGCAGGTATCGTTGACGACCTTGAACTGATCGAGATCCAGGTACATTACCGCGTGGTGACGACCGATCTGCGCGGCGCTCTTCAGCGCAAGACTCAGGCGCTGCTCGAATTCGGCGCGGTTGATGAGCCCGGTCAGTGAATCGTGACTGGCCTGGTAGGATAGCTTGGCTGCGTACTGCCGCTCGTTGCTGACATCGTGCAGCACCAGCACTACACCGATGATTTCGCCGCTGCGGGCGCGAATCGGCGCAGCCGACTGCACGATCGGAATTTCGGACCCGTCGTTCCTCAGCAGCAGCACCGTCGCCGCCATCTCCACGTTGCGCCCCTCGCGCAGTACCATATCGATCGGGCTGGGTGCCGGGCTGCGGTTGGTCTCGTCGATCATGCGGATGATGGCCTGTAACGGCAGGCCGTGCGCCGATGCCGTGACCCAGCCGGTCAGTCCCTCCGCCACCGGATTGACGTATTGCACCCGGCCCTCGGTATCGGTGGTGATCACGCCATCTGCAATCGAGGCCAGCGTTACCTGGGCGCGTTCCTTCTCCGCAAACAGCTCGGCAGCAGCCAGTCTGCGATCGGTGACGTCGGTGATCGCGCCGGCCATGCGAACCGCATGCCCTTCCAAATTGCGCACCGACTGCCCGCGGGAACGGAACCAGCGATACTCTCCCGCTTTGGTCAGCAGGCGCATCTCGATATCGAACGGCACGGCACGCTGAAAGTGTTCCTTGAAGGCCTGCTCCGTGGCCTCTTTGTCCTCCGGATGCAGGCGCGCCATGAGGGCTGAGACATGGTTCTCCATTTCGTGGTCTCGCAAGCCCAGCAGTTGCTTGAAGCGAGGGGAGTAGTAAACCTCGCCGGTGTCCACGTTCCAGTCCCACAGACCGTCATTGCTGCCGGATACCGCGAGATTGAAACGCTCCTGGCTGAGTTTGAGCGCCGTCTCGGCCTCTTCGCCGCGCCTGACCATGCGCTGAGAAAGCCAGATGCCGATCGGGATCAGGATTCCGGCGGCAGCCAGGTTAACAAGCAGCAGAAGGAATTTTGTTTTCCTGGTTGCGTCACCGAGCGTTCGCGTGAACTTGTCGGTCAGCGGGGTAAGCTCGGTATCGATTTTCAGGAGGCGCTCGCGAAACGCGTTCAGCCTCCCCGGGTCAGCTTTGCTCGACAAGATCGAAGCGTTCAGTTCCTCCGCCGCAACGGTGAGCTCTCCGATCAGCCGATCGCCCTCGGTCCACAGATCAATCACCTCCGCCATGAAATCTATGTGGCGGAAGCGGCGAAAGAGCATGATCATCCCGGGAATGTCTTCGGGGTGGTTGTCCCCCTCGACGAACCCCTGCCATGCGATCGCGTAATCGGGGTCTGGTTTCTCCAGTTCCAGGCGGGCCTTCTTGTCGCCCAGGGTCACGGCGATTCTCTCGTGATACTTGCGGAAATCGCCTTCGGACTGGGTTTCCGTGTAACGAAGCAGGTAGAAAGTCGCCTGCTTCTGCCCTTTGGACCAAAGGCTTTCCCCCTCGGAATAGGCGCGTGTGGCCATCAGGATGTTCATGCTTTCGCTGGACAGCCAAACCAGAATCACGACGATGATCATGAATGGCCAGATGATCAGCAACAGTCGCCTGCTGATCGGTATGAAGTTGAGGATTTTGCCCAGCGTCGCCATATCCCGGAGACCGCGTTTGGACCTTCGAAGGTGGACCGGCCAGCCCGCGTGTCTGTGCGAGTTGTACCCGAATCCAGAATTTGCGTGGCGAGCCAAGCGCCCGGCGAGCGCCTTTACCGCGCCACGAGCCCACTTTGCCACAGTGAAGCATACCGCTACGACAAGGGAAATGCCAGTCGATAAAGGATTTAGATCAAGGATCTGCGGTGTTTTCTAAGGAAGCGTCATATCGCAACGACAGGAACGGGCAGAAGGCAATGGCAGCGATCGGGGAAGTCATGCGCGGACTCGCCAGCCACGCCCTGGAAACCGGGTCCAATACGGGAAAACATCAAGCGCAAGTTATGTCTTTGCTGCCGTTCACTCAGACTTTCGGCAAGGAACTTCGGCTGAGCGGGGAACGTCATCGACCAGCGGCCGCGCCGGAATGTATCCTACCGAACCGAACACCCTCTGAGCTCGCTGGTATCCTGCTGGGACCTTGAACCTGTAATGAACCATCCGCCCCGCGGCCGATGGCATCACACCGAATGAATCCGTATCGCCAGCATTCCCGAAAACCCGGCACTCGCAGGTCCCGGGGCATCGCCAAAGAACGGCTCACGATGCACCAGTTTGTAATTCGCTCGCTGCGCACCCTGGCCCGTGTTGCTCTGGTTGCTCTATTCACGTGCACATTGACGGCGCATGCCGATGTGTTTGCTGATGGCGATCAGGTGATGCTGCAGGTGGGGCCCTACGTCGTGCATTGGAACAACAGTACGGATCACAACGAATGGCCCTGGCTTGTTGGCGTGGAGTGGGAATCGGCCTCGCGCTGGGAAGTTGGCGCGGCATACTTCAGGAATTCCTTTAATCAGCCCAGCACGTACATTTACGCCGGCAAGCGCTGGTTCCTGCACTCTGAAAACCAGGGCTTTTACGCCAAGCTGACGGGTGGTCCGTTGTACGGTTACAGGGATCCGTACGAGAACAAGATACCCGTGAACTTCAATGGCCTCGGCCTGGTAGTCCTCCCCGCCATCGGTTACCAATACCAGCGGGCAAACGTGCAGATCGTCCTTGTTGGAAGCGCTGGGGTCACGTTGACCTTCGGCTACGATTTCTGGAAGTAGCGGGACACTCCGGGGCGCTAAGGCGCGTCGTGGTCGCTCTCATCTGAGGGCGCCCCCGGCTGCGTAACGAATTGTCACGTGGTAAACGTCCGCCGGCTCCGGCCGTTTGTGGAGGCGTGTCTTCTGCAAAAAAGGAGGGTTGACGTGGACAAGAGAATCGCTGTTCCCCTGCTCCTGGCTGCATGCGCCGCCCCGAGCTATGCCTACGACTACACCGACACCGCCGAAGTGGTCGCTGCCGTCCCGATATACGAGACGGTTAACGAACCGCGGCAGCAATGCTGGACCGAGTCGGTGACCTACTACGAGGAATCCGGTCGTTCCAACGGCGGCGCCATCATCGGCGGCATCACCGGCGGATTGCTCGGCGCCCAGGTCGGCAAGGGCAACGGCAGGATCGCTGCTGCCGCCACTGCCGCCGCAATCGGCGCACTGGTCGGTGACCGCCTCGACAACCGCTATAGCTACTCCTCCCCGGTCACCCGGCCCGTGCAGCGCTGCACTGTGGTGGACAATTACCGCAAGACGATCAGCGGCTACCAAGTAACGTACCGCTACAACGGCCGCAACGCAACCGTGATCCTGCCCTATGATCCGGGTCCCAGCGTGCGCATCGGCGTCGGCATTACCGACAACGGCGGCTCAAATACCTACATCGTGCCGCAATCGCATATGGTCCGTCCTTCGGTGACCCGCATCACCTACATCGACGACCGCGATGTGCAGGTGTGGAAAAGGAAACCGTACAGGCGTCCGAAGCACGATCGCGACTGGGACCATTGAGACCAAGGATGAAGGCGGAAGGATGAAGGCGACAACACGCCCCGAGGGCTTGTTACGGCGTAGGCTAACCTTTAGCCGTGCGAAGCCCGGATCAAGGTTATGCCGGAGGCATAAGGATGAAGTAAAGACCGTTTGGTTTATGCCATCCCCGTGGTTAAGTACCGTCATGACATCGGCCGTTTGCGATGTCATGATGCATTTCTGCTGGTCATTTTCGCCTCATCCTTGCTCTTCCGATCTTCATCCTTCATCCTTCATCCTTGCATTTCCATGAACGACCTTGCGCCGAATCTCGCGATCAACATGCTTACCCCCACGCCGAAGACCATCCATCTGAAGGACTACACGCCGCCGGCGTTCCTGATTTCCACCGTGGATCTGGACGTGGACATTCGCGACGACGACGCGCTGGTGAAGGCCACGCTCGCAGTTTCGCGCAATCCGCAGGCCGCTGGATCGAAGGGGCCGCTCGAACTCGACGGCGACGAGCTGGATCTGCTGTCGGTCGCGCTGGACGGCAGGCCGCTCGACAGCTCCGCATACACGCTGGATGCGGAGCGCCTGACAATCCCCGGCGTGCCGGACCGGTTCACTCTGGAAACCGTGGTGCGCATCGTGCCCACGCAGAACTCAAAATTGATGGGTCTATTCGCCTCCAAGGACGGCTTCTTCAGCCAGTGCGAAGCGGAAGGTTTCCGCCGCGTCACCTTCTTCCCCGACCGGCCGGACGTGATGGCGCGCTACACCACCACCATCCATGCGGACCGGGCGGAATACCCATGGCTGCTGTCCAACGGCAACCTGGTCGCGCAGGGTGATGAGGACCCCCTCACTCCGGCCCCCTCCCCCGCAAGCGGCCAAGCGGGTGGAAAAGTTCAACGGAAAGATCAACGACATTGGGCGAAATGGGTGGACCCGTTCCCGAAGCCCTCGTATCTGTTCGCGATGGTGGCGGCAAGGCTCGACAGGCTCGAGGACAGTTTCGTCACCAGGTCCGGGCGCAAGGTGAAGCTTTTTGTTTTCGTCGAGCCGGGCAAGCTCGACCAGTGCAAGTTTGCGATGGCCGCGCTGAAGCGCGCCATGAAGTGGGATGAAGAAGTGTTCGGCCTGGAACTCGATCTCGACCAGTACATGATCGTTGCGGTCGGCGACTTCAACATGGGCGCGATGGAGAACAAGGGCCTCAACATCTTCAACACCAAGTACGTGCTGGCCCGCGCCGATACCGCCACCGACAACGACTTCATGTTCCTCGACCGGGTGGTGGCGCACGAGTACTTCCACAACTGGACGGGTAACCGGGTGACCTGCCGCGACTGGTTCCAGTTGAGCCTCAAGGAAGGCCTCACCGTATTCCGCGACCAGGAGTATGGCGCCGATACCTACTCGCGTCCGGTGCAGCGTATCCAGGAAGTGCGTGGGCTACGCGGTGCGCAGTTTCCCGAAGATGCCGGTCCGATGGCGCACCCCGTGCGGCCCGCGTCGTACATGGAGATCAGCAACTTCTACACCGCCACCGTGTACGAGAAGGGCGCGGAAGTGGTGCGTATGATCCACACGCTGATCGGAGCCGCGAATTTCCGCAAGGGCATGGATCTGTACTTTCAGCGCCACGACGGCCAGGCGGTGCGAACCGAGGAATTCGTCCAGGCCATGCAGGATGCCTCGGGCGTGGACCTCACCCAGTTCAAGCGCTGGTATGACCAGGCCGGCACGCCGATGCTGGAGGTGCGCGGGAACCACGATGCAGCCTCCGGGCGTTACACGCTGACCGTGAAGCAGTCCTGCCCGCCGACCCCGGGGGAGGAAGAAAAGCTGCCGTTTCACATCCCGCTGGCGGTTGGCCTGGTCGGGCCGGATGGCAAAGATGTTGCCTTGCAACTGGAAGGGGAGAAACGGGCTGCCGGCACCACGCGCGTGTTGTCCGTCAAACGCGCCGAGGAAGAATTCGTGTTCTTCAACGTGGCCCGTCAACCGGTGCCATCATTGCTGCGCGGCTTTTCGGCGCCGGTAAACCTGTGCTTCGAATACAGCGACGCCGATCTCACCCACCTGATGGCGCACGATTCCGATGCCTTCAACCGCTGGGAGGCGGGACAGCGACTCGCGCTCAATTTGCTTCTGCGAGGCATTGCGTCGCATCGCGCGGGCCATGCGCCGGCGTTTCCGGAGTCCTTCATCAAGGCGTTCTCGCGCGTGCTCGCGGACGCGGCGCAGGACCCGGCGTTCGCCGCCGAAGCGCTCGGCCTGCCCTCCGAGGGCTATGTCGCCGAGCAGATGGAAGAGGTGGATGCCGATGCGATCCACGGCGTGCGCGTGGCGCTGCGCAAACACCTGGCCGCGGCGCTCAAAGGCGAACTGCTTGCCACCTACCAGGCCTTTAGGGCGCCCGACCCCTACAACCCTGACGCAAAGTCGGCGGGGCAACGCGGCCTGCGCAATCTGTGCCTGTCGTATCTGATGGAACTGGACGATGCCGCGGTGCGGATGCTGTGCGTCAGGCAGTTCGATTCCGCGGACAACATGACCGACTCGATGGCGGCGCTGACGGCCCTGGCCAATACCGACTGTCCGGAGCGAACCGAGGCGCTGGAAAAGTTTTGCGCGAAATGGAAGGACGAATCGCTGGTCATGGACAAGTGGTTCGCGGTACAGGCCACGTCCCGGCTGCCCGATACGCTCGCCGCGGTGAAGCGCCTGATGTCGCATCCGGCGTTCAGCTTGAAGAATCCCAACAAGGTGCGCGCCGTGATCGGCAGCTTCTGCCAGGGCAACCACGTGCGTTTCCACGCCGCCGACGGGTCCGGCTATGCGTTCGCCGCCGATCAGGTGATCGCGCTCGACCCGCTCAATCCACAAGTCGCCGCGCGGCTGGCCCGCTCGTTCGATCGCTGGCGGAAATTCGATCCGATCCACCAGAAGCACGCCAAAGCGGCTCTCGAGCGCATCCGCGATAAGGCGGGACTGTCGAAGGACACCACCGAACTCGTGACCAAGGCACTGGCCACCTCTCCCCCCGCCCTCTCCCCCTGAAGGCGGAGAGGAGAGGGTGCTCACTACGAAGAGCGGAACGCACTGTGCCGAAATCAAGCATTACCATCTATCACAATCCGCGTTGCGGCAAGAGCCGCAGCGCGCTGGCGCTCCTGGAAGAAAAAGGCGTTCAACCGCACATCATCGAGTACCTGAAAACTCCTCCGACCAAAGGGGAGTTGCATTCGATTGTGAAGAAACTCGGCATAAAGCCGGAACAGATCGTGCGCAAGGGCGAAGAAATTTACAAACAGAAATTTGTCGGCAAGGTATTGACCGACGAACAATGGCTGGATGCGCTAACGAAGAACCCGATCCTGATCGAACGTCCGATTGTAGTGAAGGGCGAAACGGCAGTCATCGGACGGCCTCCGGAGAACGTGCTGAAACTGCTCACCGCTCCCTAGCCGTCTCTTCGTTTGCGTCTGAACCCACCTTCTTCGTGTTCATTCGCACTGCTCGAGGGAGTACTGAAAAGAAAACGGGCGATTATGCGATCGCCCGTTCGCATTTAGTCCTCACTGCCCACATGACCACCAAAAATGGTCACTATATCTGTCCGCGCGCAGCGAGTGCGCCGTCCTTTTGGTGGTCAGGGAGGGGCCGGGGAGAGCTGGGTGTTCGGTTCGGACCCTTTTTCTTTCATATACAGCGCCAGCACGTTATCCATGCTGGCCGCGTGATTGGCGAACCACTGCGCCACAGCCTGGGCCAACACGCGGCCGAAGCCGGTTTCGCCTGCGGCCGCGCGCTTGCGCACTTCATGCGCTATTTCCAGAACGCCGTCGTGCTCTTTCACGTGACATTCGGTCGGCGGAAAAGACATTTGCTCCATCCACCGCTGCTCCTGGGCAAAGTGCGCTTCGGTGTGCACGATGAATTCGTCGAGCACCGCCAGCATCTCGTCATCCGGCGCATCGGCCAGACGATTCAACAGCCCGATGAATTCGCGGTGGGTGTCGTCCATGGCTCCCCGGTCGAGCACCAGGTTGTCGTCCCATTCCATTACCGGCATGCGGTCTCCTGCAAGGCAGCAGTGAATGCCGCAGTCTACCGCATGATCCGCTCACCCGAACTGGCCGCGCCGTGTCACCCGACAAAGGCCGCCGGCACCGGGTCTTCGCCGAGCACGCTGCGCAGCACCGCCCAGTGCATGGCCTCGTCACCGAGGATGCTGGCGGCGGCCCGTGACAGATCGCGATTGTCGAACAATGGCACCGCACCGAGATAGGCACTCACGGCGCCCTGCTCCAACTGTGCGGCAAAACGCAACACGTCGGTCTGGTTCTTGAGCTTATCGGCCGGAAAGTCGTATTTCGATTTCGGCTCGGGCGGACGACCACCAAGTTTGGAGACAGTCGCCGCGATCAGGTCGGCGTGCGCCTTGTGGTGGCCCTGGAACTTCAGCGCGACCGCTTTTACACCGGGTTCGAGCAGGCCGCTGTCGGCGCCGAGTTGATAGGCCGCGACCGCTTCCTGCTCCGCGCCGAGCGCGGTGATAAGAATCGTCACGTCACTGGCTCCGCTGCCGCTGGAATTCTTCTGCCCGGCAGCCAGGGTTTCACAGCCTGCCAGAAGCGCGACCGCGGACGCCGACAGCAGCAGGCCGGAATCGCCCAGGAAGGCGCGACGCGAGGGGTTCAAACGGTTGTTGCGGGCAAACAGCAGAAAAGACATGGGCCTCTCCTTCGAGATGAACAGTCATTGCAGGGAACCGGCGTGATCCCGCCGGCGCGGTGGGCGACCGCCGTTGCCGGCGGTCAGGTGGTATCGGGCGTTCGCAGCCTGTCGAGCACGCCGTTCACGATGCGATCGCAGCGATCGCCCGCGAATGCGAAAGCTTCCTCGACGGCTGAATCCATTTCACGTGCCAGCGATTCCCGCAGCAGGCTGCGGGCCCGAAAAAAACGCGTGCGCACGGTAGCTTCGGGGATACGCAGGGAGGCTGCAGTATCCTCGACGGACAGTTCTTCGAGCGCACGCAGAACGAATACGGTGCGGAAGGCTTCGGGCAATGCGTCGATCTTGCGTTCAATCAGTGTGCGCATCTGGCTGCGCATGGCGGCAAGCTCGGGCCGCTCCCCTGCGACGGCAATCCCTTCGGAAGTCATGATGTTGCCTTCTTCGTCTGAAACAGATTCGAGCGGTACGACCATCGCCTCGCGGCCGCGGCGGCGCACGCGCATCATCGCCTCGTTCACGACGATGCGCGTGAGCCACGTCGATAGCCGGGACTCGCCGCGGAAGCCGCCGATCGACCGATACGCACTCAGATAGGCAAGTTGCAGCGCATCCTCGGCATCGGCATCATCCCTGAGGATCGCGCGCGCGGTACGGTAAAGCATCCGGTTGTGCTTGCGCATCAGCACTTCGAAGGCGAGGTGATCGCCGGACGCAATCCGCCGCGCGAACTCCGCGTCGGGAACGTCGCTCGACAGGGCTTGTTGGACTGCGGCACTCACCGGCATGGCCAGGCTCCTTCGTTGTTCTCACTACATTGGATGCAGCCGGCCCGCGCAGCGTTCCCGGCACGTCGCGATTGACAGCGCTCCCGTGCCAGAAGACCCTGCGCACATATGGGGAACTACCTCTGAGAATTAAAGAGTTTGCCCGATGCCCGAACTTCCCGACATCGTCGTCTACATCGAGAACCTCGAATCCAGGATTCGAGGCGGAACCCTGCAGCGCATCCGGCTCCTGAAGCCGTTCGTTTTGCGCACTGCAATCCCGCCGATCTCATCAGCCGAAGGCAGGAGGGTCCTGGGCCTGCGCCGGCTGGGCAAGCGCATCGTCATCGCACTGGAGGGTGATCTCTTCCTGGTGCTGCATCTCATGGTTGCAGGCAGGCTGCGCTGGATTGAAGGCAAGGCCAAGCTTCCCGGCAAGATTGCGCTCGCCGCGTTCGATTTCGACTGCGGGACGCTGGTATTCACCGAAGCCGGCACCAAACGCCGCGCTTCGATTCATCTCGTTCAAGGCGAAGCAGCGGTGAACTCACTGCATGCCGGCGGAATGGAAGTGCTGGAGTCGGAGCAGGCGGCCTTCTCGCAACGGCTCAAAGCGGAAAACCACACCCTCAAGCGCGCGCTCACCGACCCGCACATCTTCAGCGGCATCGGCAACGCGTATTCCGATGAAATCCTGCACCGTGCCACACTCTCCCCGATCGCCTTGACCGGGACACTGAGCGACGAGGAGGTTACACGCCTGTTCGAGGCGACTCGTTCGGTTCTAAACGAATGGACCGATCGGCTGAGAAAGGAAGCCGGCGGCGGGTTTCCGGAAAAAGTCACCGCCTTCCGCGAAGGCATGGCGGTGCACGGCCGTTACGGCCAGCCCTGTCGGGTGTGTGGCTCGCCGGTGCAGCGCATCGTCTACGCCGATAACGAGACCAACTACTGCGCCCGCTGCCAGACCGGCGGCAGGATCCTCGCCGACCGCGCACTGTCGCGGCTGCTCAAGAAAAGCTGGCCGCGCTCGCTGGACGAAATCGAGTGAATCCGCGCTGCTACGCCCTTAGCCGGATCTCGGGCAGCGACGCCGACCGCGTGTCGGGAAGCGGACGATTGCCGGCGCTGTGGTAGGTGAACACCGCGGCGAACTTGGTGAGGCCGGTGCGGTTCCTGCCGGCGGCATGCAGCAGGCGGCAGTGAAAGAACAGCACGTCTCCCTCGTCTAGTTCCGCGGGCATCCGTTCCTGGAGGATGTTGCGGTTCTCCTCGAGATCTTCGCGCAGAAAGAGCGCGTCGTCGAACTGCTCGCGGCGAAACTCGATCCGGTGCGAACCCGGCACCAGCAGCAGACAACCGTTTTCCTCGTGTTCCTGCCCGAGAGCCAGCCACGCCGATATCAGTTCCGGTTTTTGGAACGACCAGTAACGAATGTCCTGATGCCAGAAAGTCGCGCTGCTGAAGGCGGGATTCTTGGTCATCACGCAATTGTGATGCGCCTGCGACAGCTCCACCTGCGGACCCAGCAACGGTCTGAGCCGATCCCCAATCGCGCGCGAAGTTGCCCAATCTCCGAACAGCGGATCGCGGGCGTAAGCTTGCAGCAGCCGCCGCACCGTCCTGCCGCCCGGCGCGTCTAGTGATGCCGGTGAACCGGGATACTTCGTCTGGGCTTCGTACTCGACCGGCTGGACATCCTGCGCAAGGTGCCGCTGCGCGAGCGACTTCATCCGCTCGCACAGTTGACGATCGGCGAGACCGCGGACAATGACAAAGCCGTCACGATCAAACGCTGCGAGCTGCTCATGGGAAAGGGAGTCCAATGAAACGATGGCGGAAGATGCGGAGGCGAGAGGCGAGAGGCGAGAGGCGAGAGGCGAGAGGCTGGACTTGTTCTTGAACCGGAAGGTTTCCCTTCACCCTTCACTCATTCGCCCTTCACCGATGTTGAGCGTTGAACTTCTCCAGCGCTTCGACACCGGGGCAGAGCTCGGCTTCGGCCAATCTGTTGAATGGCGTTTCAACGGTGTCCAGGTGCGCATGCAGGTCTTCAGGATCGGGGTCCACGTGCAGCACCCCGGTCACGATCTCGCCGGCCGCCTTGCGCTCCTGCAGGTAGTTCATCGCGGCAATGCGGTCGTGGACGTCGTACTCGGCGTGGAGTTTGCGCAACCGCAGCACCGAACCGTCGTGCTGCGTGACCTCCTCGACTTCGCCTGGCGCATAGTTCGCGGTGATCGGTTCGCGCGGCATCATGACATCGAGCCGGTTGACCGCCTCGTTGTGCTCGCGAACGTAATCGAAACTCTTGGTCGAGCCTGCATGGTTGTTGAACGCCACGCACGGAGAGATGCAGTCGATGAACGCCGCGCCGCGGTGCACGATCGCGCCCTTGATCAGAGGCACCAGTTGCGCCTTGTCGCCGGAGAAGCCGCGCGCCACGTAAGTAGCGCCCAGTTCCATCGCCAGCATCACCAAGTCGATCGCGGCGTCGGTATTCAGTGCCCCTTTCTTGCTCTTCGAGCCCCGGTCCGAGGTGGCGGAGAACTGGCCCTTGGTCAGTCCGTACACGCCGTTGTTCTCGACGATGTACACCATGTTCACGCCGCGGCGCAGGCTGTGGGCGAACTGGCCGAGCCCGATCGACGCCGAATCGCCGTCGCCGGAAACGCCGAGGTAGATGAGGTCGCGGTTGGCGAGGTTGGCGCCGGTCAGCACCGAGGGCATGCGCCCGTGCACGCTGTTGAAGCCGTGCGAACTGCCTAGAAAGTAGGTCGGCGTCTTCGACGAGCAGCCGATTCCCGAGAGCTTGGCGATCCGGTGCGGCGGCAGGTCCAGCTCGAAGCAGGCCTGCACGACCGCCGCGCTGATCGAGTCGTGTCCGCAACCGGCGCACAACGTCGAGATCGCGCCCTCGTAGTCGCGCCGAGTGTAGCCGAGCTTGTTGAGCGGAAGCTGGGGGTGATGAAGCCTGGGCTTGGCAATATAGGTCATGGGACCACCTTCCGCATCGGCGTGACTTTGAGCGCGGCAACGTCTTCCGCCATTTCCTTGATGATGAAGCGGGCGGTGATCGGCGTGCCGTCATACTGCAGCACCGGCGTCAGCCGGGCCGGATCCACCCCGCACTCGTTGACGATCAGCATGCGCATCTGCGCATCGCGGTTCTGCTCGACCACGAACACCTGATCGTGCTCGGCGATGAAATCGGCGACCTGTTCGTGGAAGGGAAAGGCGCGGATGCGCAGCGCATCGAAATGCAGCCCCTGCTGCTCGAGCGCATCGAGCGCTTCTTCCATCGCCGGGCTGGTCGAGCCGTAGTAGATCACGCCGAGCCGGGTCTGCTGCAGAGCCGGCCGTGCGACCGGTTGCGGCAACAGGCCCCTTGCGGTCTCGAACTTGCGCAGCAGCCGCTGCATGTTGTCCACGTAATCCGACCCGGCTTCGCTGTATTTGGCGTAACGGTCCTTGGTGGTGCCGCGGGTGAAGAAGGCGCCGCGTGTCGGATGGGTGCCGGGATAGGTGCGATAGGCAATGCCGTCGCCGTCACTATCGAGATAGCGGCCGAACTCCTTCCCCGATTCGAGCTCCTGATGGCTCATTATCTTGCCACGGTCGTAACTGCGCGCCCGATCCCACGCCAGCGGCTCGGTGAGCCGTTCGTTCATGCCGATATCCAGGTCGAGCATAACGAAGACCGGGGTCTGCAAGCGATCCGCGAGGTCGAATGCCGACGCGGCGAACTCGAAGGATTCGTGCGGATCCTCGGGAAAAAGCAGCACGTGCCGGGTGTCGCCGTGGGAGGCGTAGGCACAGGTGAGCACGTCCGCCTGCTGGGTGCGCGTGGGCATACCCGTGGAAGGGCCGCCGCGCTGCACGTCGAAGATCACCGCCGGTATCTCGGCAAAATACGCCAGCCCGATGAACTCCTGCATCAGCGAAATTCCGGGCCCCGAGGTACAGGTGAACGCGCGCGCGCCGTTCCAGCTTGCGCCGATGACAATGCCGATGGCCGCGAGTTCGTCCTCGGCCTGGATGACTGCGTAGCGGTTCTTGCCGGTCGCGGGATCGGCGCGATACTTGCGGCAGTGTCGGGAAAAGGCTTCGGCCAGGCTCGACGACGGCGTGATCGGATACCAGGCTGCCACCGTCGCACCACCGTAGACGCAGCCCAGCGCGGCGGCCGTGTTGCCGTCCACGAAGATGCGCTCGCCTACCGCGGACGCGCGGCGCACGCGCAGGCCGATCGGACATTCGAAATTCACGGTCGCGTACTCGCGACCCAGGTGCAGCGCCCTGATGTTCGGCGCGATCAGCTTGTCCTTGCCCTCGAACTGCTCGCCGATCCGCTTTTCCAGCTCGCTCATTTCGATGTCGAGCAGCGCCGACAGCGCCCCGACATAGATGATGTTACGGAACAACTGACGCTGGCGGGGATCGGAGAACTCGCGATTGCAGATCTCGGTGAGCGGCACGCCGACCACATGGATATCTTCGCGGAATTTGGATTTCGGCAGCGGCTTGGTCGAGTCGTACAGCAGGTATCCGCCGGGATCGATGCTGGCCACGTCCTTGTCCCAGGTCTGCGGGTTCATCGCCACCATCAGGTCCACCCCGCCGCGGGCGCCGAGGTAGCCCGCTTCGGACACCCGCACTTCGTACCAGGTGGGCAGCCCCTGGATGTTGGAGGGAAAGATATTGCGCGGGCTCACCGGCACGCCCATGCGCAGGATGGATTTGGCGAACAACTGGTTGGCCGACGCCGAACCGGAGCCGTTGATGTTCGCGAACTTGACGACGAAGTCGTTTATCTTGGGCTGCGACATCCCGGCCCCGCGTTTGTCATGTTCAGGAGGAATTTGCGCATGTCCCAGGCCCCGGTCGGGCAGCGTTCGGCGCACAGACCGCAGTGCAGGCAGACGTCCTCGTCCTTGACCATGATGCGGCCGGTCTTGAGCAGGTCGGAGGCATACAAATCCTGGGACAGGTTCCTGGCCGGCGCGTTCAACCGCCCGCGCAGTTCCTGCTCTTCGCCGTTGGCGGTGAAGGTAATGCAGTCCATCGGGCAGATGTCCACGCAGGCGTCGCATTCGATGCACTGCGGCGCGGTGAACACCGTCTGCACGTCGCAATTGAGGCAGCGCTGCGCCTCGGCGTAGGCCATCTTCTGGTCGAAGCCCAGCTCGACTTCGACCTTGATGTTTTTCAGCGCGATGGTCTGATCCTTGAGCGGTACCCGGTGGCGTAACTGGGTGGAGATGTCGTTGTCGTAACTCCACTCGTGGATGCCCATCTTCTGGCTGACCAGGTTCAGCGTCGGCGCCGGGCGAACGCGGATGTCCTCGCCGTTGCAGGCCTTGTCGATCGAGATCGCCGCGTCGTGGCCGTGGGCCACCGCCCAGATGATGTTCTTAGGCCCGAACGCGGCATCGCCGCCGAAGAAAACCCTGGAATGCGTGGACTGCATGGTGACCATGTCCACCACAGGCATTCCCGAGCGGTCGAACTCGATGCCGGCGTCGCGCTCGATCCACGGAAACGCATTGGCCTGGCCGACTGCGATCAGCACGTCATCGCACTCGAAGTGCTGGACCGGCTCGCCGGTGGGCACAAGTTGGCGCCGGCCAATGTCGTCGTAGACCGCTTTCACCTTTTCGAAGGTCATGCCGGTGAGCCTGCCGTTCCTGTGCTCGAAAGTCTTCGGCACGAGATAGTTGAGGATCGGTATGCCCTCGTGCATCGCGTCTTCCTTTTCCCAGGGCGAGGCCTTCATCTCCTCGAAACCGCTGCGCACGATCACCTTGACGTCCTCGCCGCCGAGGCGCCGCGAGGTGCGGCAGCAATCCATCGCGGTGTTGCCGCCGCCGAGCACGATCACGCGCTTGCCGATC
>DASYUW010000041.1:0-2025 GCA_036000845.1 Burkholderiales bacterium | reverse complement strand
TACAGCGCCGCGTGTTCTGGGGCGTGTCCCCAGCCGACGATGACGCGCCAGGTGTTGCCGCCGATGCCGATCTCGTCGCCATCCATCAGGCGCACGAACCGGGTGGGCGGTTCGGAAACGATCTTGCGGTAGGCGTTGCCCCGGCCCTTGATCGCAGCGACGCGCTCGGGGTCGAGCCCGTGTTCGGCGAACAGTCGCGCGGTGGCATCCGGTCCGAAGCCCGCCTGGGTCTGGTACTGGGCATGGGCATTGAGGTACTCGGACTCGCTCATCCACAGCGGCGCGTCGAATCGCTGCGTCAACCAACCGGCGTTGCCGAAATGGTCCGGATGAAAGTGTGTAACCAGCACCCGCGTGAGCCCTGCACTGCCGACTACGTCGCGGAAGATCTGCTCCCAGTGAATGCGGGCGGCGTCGGCGGCGATCCCGCAGTCCACCGCTGTCCAACCCTTGCCGTCGCGCAGGAGCCAGAGGTTGATGTGATCGAGCGCGAACGGCAGCGGCATGCGCAGCCAGAACACGCCGGATGCGATCTCGCGCACGGTTCCTCCGGCGGGCGGTTCTGGGAAAGGGAAGGCAAGCTGTGCCAGCGCTTCAAGTCGCGCCGCGCGAGCGGGTGTCTGCATGTGTGGATTCTGCGGAAGTGTTGGCGCGGAGGTGTGCCGCGATATAGTTGGATTCTACTTTACGTTTACGTAAACTGCGGCGCACATGGCCGACTCTACCTACACCATTACCGAACTTGCCCGGGAATTCGGTCTCACGACGCGGGCGATCCGCTTCTACGAAGACCAAGGCCTGCTCGCGCCGGAGCGCGCCGGACGCAACCGGGTTTACGGCCAACGCGACAAGGTCCGCCTCAAGCTTACCCTGCGCGGCAAGCGCCTCGGGCTCTCGCTGTCCGAAATCCGCGAGCTGATCGACCTGTACGACGCCGCCAAGGACGAGCAGGTCCAGGTCGAGCGTTTCCTCGAAGTGCTGGAACGGCGGCGCGCCATCCTCGAGCAGCAGCGGGAGGACATCGAGGCAGTATTGGGCGAAATCGCTGCATTCGAGAAACAGTGCCGGGATTTTCTGGCCGGGCAAGGCAAAAAGCCGGGACGGCGTGCTGCCGACAAACCGGAGATCAACGCAAAGCCCTGATTATACGGAATTGTTGCGCACAAAATTGCTACGGGCTTGCCGCGAGGCGACTGTTCGGGACGGGACATCTCCGGACTGGCCGACGTACCGGCTCTTGGAGTTAACGACCTGAGATGAAAAGATTTTTACGTAACATCCTGACCAGAGATTGACGTTAACGTAAACGTCAATTACAGTCTGCCGGACATGGAGAGCACGCTTGAGCGGGTTTGAACCGAGGGATCCCGCCTACCCCGATCGGGTGCAGGCGAGTTTCGATCGCCAGAAAATCATGACGCTGATCGGCGCGCAGTTGGTGCGACTCGCGCCCGGCGAGTGCGAAATCCATTTGCCCTTCAAGCCCGAACTATCGCAGCAGCACGGCTACTACCATGGCGGCATCATCGGTACCATCGCAGATTCGGCGGGGGGTTACGCAGCGTTTACCCTGATGCCGCGGGACGCGAGCGTTCTCACAGTGGAGTACAAGATGAATCTGCTGGCGCCGGGCGATGGCGAACTGCTGATCGCGCGCGGCAGGGTGCTCAAGGCCGGCCGCACGCTGGTCGTGGCGCAGGTGGACGCCGGCGTGGTGAAGAACGGCCGCGAAACTCGGTGCGCCACAT
Source organism: Burkholderiales bacterium (assembly GCA_036000845.1). Classification (GTDB taxonomy): domain Bacteria; phylum Pseudomonadota; class Gammaproteobacteria; order Burkholderiales; family JACQAP01; genus JACQAP01. Next base: position 277 of record DASYUW010000041.1, on the reverse strand, counting down.
TGCTCCAGACCCTGATGACGATGCACGGGAGGCCCGACCAATGAAACCCGAAACCTTTCTCAAGAGCTACCCGACGCTCAACTTCGGCCTCGGCGAAGACATCGACATGCTGCGCGACACCGTGCAGAACTTCGCTTCCAGGGAGATCGCCCCGCGCGCGGCCGAGATCGACCACAACAACGAATTCCCGATGGACCTGTGGTGCAAGCTCGGCGGCCTCGGCTTGCTCGGCGTCACCGTCGAGGAGGAATACGGCGGCACCAACATGGGCTATCTC
>DASYUW010000040.1:0-8611 GCA_036000845.1 Burkholderiales bacterium | reverse complement strand
CTGCCGCGTGGGCGCAGCAGCCGAACCAGATTCCGGTTGTGGGTGTCCTGATGGTGACCGTTGGTCCTAACGACGGGCCCGCCCTAGCCCTCCGCAAGGGTCTCCGCAATCTGGGATACATCGAAGGCCAGAACATCAGGATCGAGTTCCGATCTGCTCAGGGCCAGGCGGACCGATTGCTGCGTCTGGCGCAGGAGCTTGCGGAACTCAAGGTGAAAGTCATCGTGGCAGGAACGGAGCCCGCTGCTCGGGCTGCACGGCAGGCCGCTGGGACTACTCCTATCGTGGCGGTCTTGTCGGACCATGATCCGGTAGCCTCCGGACTGGTTTCCAGCCTCAGCCGGCCCGGCGGCAACATAACCGGAGTTTTCTCTCTGCAAACCGAGTTGGTCAGCAAACGCCTGGAGCTGCTCAAGGAGGCGCTGCCAAAGGCCTCGCGTGTGGCCGTGTTCTGGGATTCTTACAGTCAACGGCAGCTCGACGCGCTTCAGCAGGCAGCCCCCTCACTCGGCGTTGAGCTTCAGAGCATCAAATTGCGGGCGGCCTACGATTTCAAGGCAGCTTTCGGGGTCGCCAGGAAAAAGAAGGCAGACGCGGTCGTCGTGCTGTTCTCTCCAGTGTTCTACCGGGAGCGCGCCCAGATCGCGGCGCGGGCGCTGGAGGCAGGGCTTCCTACGATGAACCAGGAGGAAGCATGGGTCGTAGCCGGCGGGTTCCTCTCCTACGGCCCTATGATTGCCGACTACTATGGGCGGGCTGCCTATTTCGTAGATCGGTTGCTAAAAGGCGCGAAGCCTAGTGACCTCCCGGTCGAACAGGCGACCACCTTTAAACTGACGGTCAATCTGAAAACCGCCAAGGCTTTAGGCATCACGATCCCGCAGTCGATCCTGCTGCGCGCAGATGAGGTGATTCGATGACTGATCGCCTTCGCATGCTGGCGATGGCACTGTTCCTGGCGGTGTTGTCGGGCATTGCACCCGCACAGGAGACAAGGACTGTTCCCATAGTCGGAGTGCTCAGAGCCTCTTCTGCCGCGCAGCACGATCCCGCGATGGAGGCGATTCGTGCGGAATTACGCGCAATGGGATACACGGAAGGCCAGAACATCCGGATCGAGCAGCGGTTCGCCGATCGTCGCGTAGAACGGCTACCGCAACTCGCAAACGAGCTGGTGCGGATGAAAATCAAGGTGCTCATCGCTGTGAACGAGGCTTCTCTGCGGGCCGCGAAACAAGCGACCAACACGATTCCGATCATCGTAGTCGCGTACGATCACGATCCTGTTGCATCCGGGTTGATAGATAGCATGAACCGGCCGGGTGGCAACGTCACTGGAATCTTTTCGCGCCAGGTCGAGTTGGGCGGCAAGCGCCTGGAGTTGCTCAAGGAAACGGTGCCCGGACTCTCGCGAGTCGCCGTTCTTCACGATCCCGCCGGCCGTGCCACTGACGGACTGGAGGCCGCCGGGAAGCAGCTCGGATTGCAGCTTCGGCTCGTTGAACTGAAGGGTCCGAAGGAATTCGAGGACGCGATGAAACTCGCCGCGAAGAACGCGCAGGCGGCGATGTTGTTGTTCTCGCCGATGATTTTCGACTATCGCATCAGGCTCGCTTCGCTCGCCACCGAGGCTCGATTGCCGACCATGACGCAAGCGCGCGAGTTTGTCATGGCCGGGGCATTGATGTCCTATGCCCCGGATCGCACGGAAGTGGCGGGGCGCACTGCTTATTTCATCGACCGTCTCTTGCGCGGCGCCACGCCCAGCGATCTGCCGGTCGAGGAAGCAGCCATATTCAAGTTGACGGTCAATCTCAAGACTGCCAAAGCGCTCGGGCTCACGATTCCCGAGTCGATCCTATTGCGCGCGGACGAGGTGATCCGATGAATCGACGCGATGCGCTCGCTGCGCTTGCCTCGATGCTCATCTGGCCGGTACGGGGTGCCGCGCAGCAACAGGGGCGAGTGCCGGTCGTGGGGCTGCTCATCACGCACCCGCCGGCTGACGATGTGGTTGTCGACTTCTTCCGCGCGGCGATGCGCAAATATCAGTACGAGGACGGCAAGAACGTCAAGCTCGAGGTGCGCACCGCGCTCGGTCGGCTCGATCGGGTCTCAGCGCTGGCCGAGGAACTGGTTCGGCTTCCGGTTGACGTTCTCGTGGTTGTCAATGAGGTGGCATTGCAGGCGTCGAGGCAGATAACACGCGCGACTCCCATCGTCATGATTGGATTCATCGACGACCCCGTCGCTTTGGGTGTGATCGAAAGCTACCGCCGCCCCGGCGGCAATATTACCGGGGTCTTCAACGTCAATGCGGCACTGAGCGCCAAACGCCTCGAGATCTTGAAGGAGACGTTGCCGAACCTGTCACGAGCCGCGGTCCTGTGGGATGCGTTTAGTAAGCGCCAGCTCGACGAGCTGCAGGGCGCGGCCCGCGCACTAAGCATTCGGCTCGACCTGATCGAAGTAAAGGATGCCGACGATCTGGACCGGGCGTTCAAGTCCGCCCAAGCGCGAAAGGCCGGCGCAGTCATCATGAACTTCTCTCCGGTGTTCTGGATAAACCGAACCCGGATCGCAACGATTGCACTAAAAGCAGGGCTCCCAACGATCAGCGACATGCAGCTCTTGGCGCACAGCGGCTGCCTGTTGGCTTACGGCTCTGATGGCGCGTACAACTGGGAGCGCGGGGCGTATTTCGTCGACCGACTGCTCAAGGGCGCCGACGCAGCAGAGTTGCCAGTCGAGCGACTGTCGAAATTGACATTGGTGGTCAATTTGAAGACGGCGAAGAGCCTTAGCATAACGATCCCGCAGTCGGTCCTGCTGCGCGCCGATGAGGTGATCCGGTGAGCAGGACAGGGGCAGCGTGCGCAGTTTTTTCTGTGCAGATTTTGATAGCGCAGGACACGGTGTGGGGTGCCGCCATTGCGTTAGTCGGCGTAGATGTGTCGGTGTTGCACGTCGAATTTGAACTCGCGGGAGTAGAATCTCAGTTCCGCACTATTGTGCGATGCCTGTATGACAGCGCGGATAAGACCCAACCAGCTAGGCTCGGTTCCAACAACGCCACAAATGAGGAGGTTGATATGGAAGACACGAATCTACAAGTTGATCGCCGTGATTTCATGGGGCTGGCCGCAGCCATGGCGGCTTTTGGAATGGGCGCTGCCTTACCCGTCGCTACAGCCGCCGCGGCACAGGGCCCGTCCACCGATTTTACCCGTTGGCTCGATAGTATCCCCGGCAAACATCGGCTCCTACTTGACATGCGCGAACCGAACGGCGGCTTCGCGTTCGCATGGGCTTGGGTGTGGCTCTTGACCGCCCCCCAGGCATACGGCGGGCCGGAGAGCGATGCGGGCGCAGCGATAGTGCTTCGCCACAATGCAATCCCGGTCGCGCTCGACGATGTCGCCTGGAGGAAATACAAGCTCGGCGAATTCTTCAAGATCGACGATCCGGAGACCGGCAAGCCGGCCGTGCGCAATCCCTACTACTTGAAAATGTACGACCCGCTCCTTCCGGACATGGCGATGCAAAAGCTGATAGACCGCGGTGTGAGGGTGATAGCCTGCGACATGGCGATCCACTTCTACACCGGGTTGCTCGCCAAGCCGATGGGCATGAAGCACGAGGACGTAAAGGCCGACTGGAATTCAGCCGTGCTGCCCAATGTCGCCCACGCTCCTTCGGGTCTCGTGGCGTGCCAGGGCGCGGTCGCGCGCGGCTGCACGTACCTCTTCGCCGGCTAAGCTTGCATCGACAAGTATCGCGCCCGGCGCGGGAACCCCCGCGCTGGGCGCTTCTGATGGCGGCGGCTCGCCCGCGGCCGAAAGGCGCTGCACGGGACACATAGCCATGAACAGAGAATCTCTCGCCATCCTTGGCATCCTTGTCCTGCTCGGTTGTTCGCCTGCGGCACTCGCGCGTCCCACGATAGAGGAGTTGAAGGCGCGCGCGGTGCTCGATGACTACGAGAGCAACATCGTGTTCGGCTACAACATCGTGATGGAAACCAACCGGTATGCAGCGCGTTACGCCGGCAACGGATTGAGCTGTACCAGTTGCCATTTGAAAGGCGGAACGCAGCCGGACGGGTTTCCTCTGAACGTCGCCGGTGTGTATCCGAAGTGGCGCTCGAAAAACGGCGTACGCAACGGCATCGGACTGCGCATCCGCGACTGCTTTCTGTACAGCCTGAACGGCATCATGCCGCCGGAGGAATCCGCCGAGGTTCAGGCCGTGGCGGCATACGTCAATTACCTTTCCGAGGGCGAAGTGATCGGCCGTCCGCCGAAGGGCTGGGGCGTGCCCACCTTGCCGGACACCGGCGCGGATCCGAACCCGCCGCGCGGCCAGGTGGTGTACAAGCGCGAGTGCGCCGTCTGCCACGGCGCCAACGGAGAAGGCAGCGGCCCGATCCCGCCGGTGTGGGGGCTGAACTCCTACAACGCCGGCGCCGGACTCAACAATGTCCAGCGACTCGCCGGATTCATCTGGGCCAATATGCCGATGGGCAAAGAGCGCAGTCTCAATCACCAGGAGGCGCTCGATGTCGCCGCGTTTCTCAATCTCCAGCACCGTCCGTTCGACCCGCGCGACGGACGTCTGAAGAAACTGGCGGAGAGGATTTACCATCGTCTTTCCAAGATAACCGGGAAAGCGAGCCCGTGACTGCTCGGGCGTCGTCGAGGGTGTGATGAGCTTGATACGCGAAGCGCTACCCGATTTTTCGTGGGGGCGCTCAGTCGATACGCACCGTGAAGTGGTTGCGGGATTGGTCGGGGCTCTGCTGGTTATCCCGCAGGCCATCACGTTCGCCTACCTTGCCGGCGTCGCGCCCGAGCACGGGCTGTACTGTGCCGTCTTCGTGGGTTTCCTGGCGAGTATGTTCGGCAACTCGCCGATGATGGGCGGCCCGAACACGGCGGTGGCGATTCTCCTCGGCGTGACGGTGCTGCCGTTCGCCGGCCGCGGCAGCCCGCTTTACACGGAATTCGTGTTGACGCTGAGTCTGATGGTGGGGCTGATCCAACTCTGCATCTGGTTGCTGCGTGGTGCGGCAATGTTCCGCTACTTCAGTCCGGCGGCGATCGCGGGCATCAAGGTGGGTGTTGGCGTCTTGCTGATTACCTCCGCGGTGGAAGGGGCACTCGGCCTGTCACCGCTGTCAGTGAATTTCTTCTACGAAAAGTTCTACGTCGCTCTCGCTTCATGGCAAGACCTTGTCAACCCGTACGCGGCCACGATCAGCGGTATCACCATCGCAGCCGGTCTACTGCTGAAGAGACGCTGGCCGCGCAGCTACATAATCGGCGCGGTATTGATCGGGAGCCTGGCTGGAGGGATGATCTATGCGCTGCTCGGAGCGGTTCAATCACAGCTGGAACTGTTGGGCCACGTCACCATGCAAGCTCTGCCGCTGAATGTGCCGCGATTGGGGCCGCAGCACTGGCTCTTCATGGAGCAAGTGGTGCCCAATGCGCTCGCCATCGCGGTGCTCGGTCTTGCACAATCTCTGGTAATCGCTCGTGACCTTAAGGCGACCGTAGCCGGCAATCTGGATCTGCACAAAGAAATCTTCGCGCAAGGCATCTCCAACGCATTGAGCCCGTTTTTCTCCACGTTCGCGGGGTCCGGCAGTTTCAATCGCACCAGCGTGGCTGTGGAGATGGGCGCGCACACGCCACTCGCGGGCATGATCGCGGCTTGTGCCGTGGTATTCATCGCTTGGGTGCTGGGACCCTTCCTCACCTTTCTGCCCATGCCGGTCATCGCCGGTGTCATGGCCCTCGTGGGTGTCGGCATGATTCAAAGCAATGTGTTTCGACATTTGCTGCACGGCGTCGAAGGCGCCGTGTTCCTGAGTACGCTGCTGACTGTGGTATTTCTCGGCCTCGATGTTGGCATTTTTGTTGCGGTATTGGCCTCCCTTGGCTTCTTCGTTACCAGCGTATCCAAAGTGAATCTGGCCATTTCGCGCGACGGCGATGAAGAACGCATCGCCGTTACCGGCAATTTGTTCTACGCATCACTCGATCGGCTCGCCAAGCATCTGCACAGCGATCCGACCGCTTGCACCGTACTGGATTTGAGCCGCGTGCCTTATTGCGACGCGGCGGCAAAGGACATGATCAGCAAGATTCAGGCAGAACGGGCGCGCGTTGGGGGACGGCTGGAGATTGCTCCTGTAACGTAATGCGCATGGTCGTGACCGTGTTTCGATCTGCGCTCGAAAGGAGGACGTGATGCGCCTATCTAGGTACGCGTTGCTGCTTGCCGTAGCCGTGCTTACCGCAGGAGCGTGGTCGGGCGAGTGCTGGGCGCAGGCGAAGCTACCACGCGTCGGAATTCTCACTGGTGACGTGGACATTACGAGCGACCACGCAAGACAGTGGTGGGAGCCATTCCAGCGGACGCTCGCCGACCGGGGTTGGATCGACGGCAAAAACGTTTCGTTCGAATTCCGCAAATCCTCTGGCGACCCGCCGCAGTTTGCCGCAGCCGCCGCTGAGATCGTTCGGCTGAAGGTTGATGTGATTTGGGCGACCAACGCGCCGGCGACCCGTGCCGCCTTCGCGGCGACCCGCACCATCCCGATCGTCGGGTGGGATTTGACGACCGACCCGGTTGAGGCAGGCTACATCGAGAGTTACGCCCGGCCCGGTGGGAACCTCACCGGGGTCTTTCTCGACGCGCCGGAACTTGCGGGTAAATGGGTCGAATTATTGAAGACCACGGTCCCCGGACTGTCCACCGTTGTCGTTCTGTGGGACCCCAGCCCCGGCGTTGCCCATCTGCACGCAGTCGAAAGCGCTGCAGTGTCGTTCGGCGTTCGGCCCCAGGTTATCGAGGTTCGAAAGCCGGAGGACATCGACCGCGCCTTTGCATCGATTCGCGGTCGCCCCCGGGCGCTCATCGTCCTGCCCTCGCCCATGTTGTACTTTCAGAGCGAGCGGCTCGCCAAGCTGGCGTTGAAGAACCAGCTACTGGCGACATCGATTTTCCGTTTGTTCGCCGAAGTGGGCGGCACGCTGGCTTACGGTCCCGACATAGTTTTGGTGAGCGAGCGTGGTGCTGTCCTCGTGGCCAAAATCCTCGGCGGGGCCAAACCAGCGGAGCTTCCCGTGGAACGGCCCACAAAGGTGCAGCTCGTCGTCAACCTCAAATCAGCCAAAGCTCTCGGCATCACGATCCCGCAGTCGATCCTATTGCGCGCGGATGAGGTGATCCGATGAAACGGCGAGGCGCTCTGTTAGTGCTCGCGTTCGCCCTGGTCTGGCCGGTCGTTGTCGGGGCGCAGCAGTCACATCGCACCCCGGTAGTGGGCATGCTCATCACGCATTCTCCGGTTACCGATCCCGTCGTAGAGGCCCTGCGCACCGGGTTGCGGCAACTTGGCTACGAGGACGGGCGAAACATCCGGCTCGAGGCGCGCACTGCGCTGGGTCAGCTGGACCGCGTGCCGGCGCTGGCGGAAGAACTGGTTCGGCTCAAGGTCGATGTCATCGTCCTCGCGAATGAGCCGGCGTTGCGCGCCGTGACACAGGCGACCAGCACGATCCCGGTGGTCATGGCCGGCTACACAGACGATCCTGCTGCTATCGGATGGATCGAGAGTTATCGGCGCCCAGGCGGCAACGTTACTGGAGTGTTTACCGTAAACGCGGCGCTGATATCGAAGCATCTGGAACTTCTCAAGGAGACACTGCCCAATGCCGCGCGCATTGCAGTGCTTTGGGATCCGGTCTTTGGCAAGCGCCAGCTTGAGGAGGTGCAGCGCGTCGCTCCGCAACTGGGTCTCCAGTCCCAGCCCATCGAGGTTCGCAGCCTTCGCGACATTGCGCCGGCCTTCGACACTGCCAAGCGCATGAGGGCCAGCGCGATTCTGGTGGTGTGGACTCCTCTGCTATACGTCCATCGCGAGCGCGTTGCAGCGCTCGGACTCGAAATGAACTTGCCGATCATCACCGATATGAGCAACTTGGCGGAGGCTGGTGCTCTGCTTTCCTATGGCTCGTTTGGGACCGCGAGCTTCGAGCGGGCCGGGTACTATGTCGATCGTTTGTTAAAGGGTGCCAAGGCGTCGGAGTTGCCCGTAGAGCAGATGTCGAACATCAAGTTGCTCGTGAACCTCAAAACCGCCAAAGCACTCGGGATTACGATCCCGCAGTCGATCCTGCTGAGGGCGGATGAGGTGATTCGGTGATTCGAACATTTTTTCTTGTCGCCGTCTCCTTAGTGGTTGCACTGGTTGGCTCTCCAGCGCCCGGCGCCGATCCGGCAAGCAAGGTTGTAAGAATAGGTTTTGTCAGTCCGGAATCGCAGGAGACTGACATTGGAGCCGTACCGGTGTTCTGGCAGCGCATGCGCGAATTGGGTTGGATTGAAGGTCGAAACCTGATCGTTGAACGCCGCTGGGTGGAAGGACGTAGCGATCGGCTCCCCGGGATCATGGCGGACCTGATCGGGCGAGGCGCGGACATACTTGTTGCCGGTGGAACGCCTGCGGTCGTGGCCGCCGCGCGCGCAACCAAGACCGTTCCGGTGGTCAGCATGGGCATGGGGGATCCGGTGGGCAATGGATTGGCTGCCAGCCTGGCGC
>DASYUW010000039.1:0-5907 GCA_036000845.1 Burkholderiales bacterium | reverse complement strand
CGCGTCCATACAGCCCGCAGGTCGCGTAAGGAAAGCGCACCAGCAGCGGCCGCACGGCGTCGAGGTAGCGCAGCACGGCGCCGCTTCGCATCGCCACCAGCTGCCATCGGTAGTCGAGCTTTTCCACCTGCACGGCGGCGTGTTTGAACTCGGGTTGCTTTGATACGGGGTCGAACGCCGGCATGGTCAGCGCATTGGCGCCGCCACCGTTCATGAACCGGCCGCCCCAGTGCATCGGCATGAAGACTTGCGACGAGCGCATTTCATCGGAAGCTTGCACACGTACGACGATCTCGCCCCGACGGCTCCTGACCCGCAGAAGATCTCCGTCAGCGAATCCCCGCCGTTCCATGTCCTCCGTGTTCATCGCCAGCAGCGGTTCTTCGACGTGATTGAACAGGCGCCCGACCAGCCCGGTGCGGCCCATGCCGTGCCACTGATCGCGCAGCCGTCCGGTATTGAGGTGCAGCGGATAGCGGGCGTCGGTCGGCTCGGCCACCGGCCGATACCGCGTCACGGCAAAGCGCGCGCGGCCGTCCGGTGTCGCGAATACGCCGTCTTCGTACAAGCGCGCTTTGCCCCGCTCCGCGCCCTCCGGACAAGGCCACTGTTGCGGGCCCGAGGCTTCCAGGAGCCCGTAACTCAATCCAGTAATATCGAGGTCACGGCCGCGGGTGGTTTCGCGATGCTCGTTGAAGATTTCCGCCGGAGCGCGGTACGGAAACAGCCGCCTGGCGTCGCGACCAAGGCGCTCCCCAAGTCGCAAGGCGAAGTCCACCGCGATTTGCCAGTCGTGACGCGCCTGCCCGGGCGGGGTTGCAGCGGCACGGGAAAGGGTGATGCGCCGCTCGGAGTTGGTCGTCGTTCCTTCCTTCTCACTCCATGCACTGGCCGGCAGCAGTACGTCTGCAAACGGGGTGGTGTCGGTATTGCGAAACGCCTCCTGCACGACAACGCATTCGGCGCGTTCGAGTGCTTTGGCCACTTGTGCCTGGTCGGGCATGGACTGCACCGGATTCGTGCACGCGATCCACACTGCTTTGATCTTGCCGGCGCGAATCGCCTCGAACATTTCCACTGCGGTTCGGCCCGGTGCGGCAGGTACTGAATCGACGCCCCACAGGCGCGCGACCTCTTCACGGTCGGCGGAGTTGGCGAGGCTGCGGTGAGCCGAGAGTAGTGTCGCCATGCCGCCGACCTCACGCCCCCCCATCGCGTTCGGTTGCCCGGTGAGCGACAACGGTCCGGCGCCGGGCCTGCCTATGTGGCCGGTCGCGAGATGCAGATTGATGAGCGCGGCATTCTTGTCCGTGCCCTGAACCGACTGGTTGAGTCCCTGGCAGTAAAGCGAGAGCGCTGCGCCCGCCCCGGCAAACCAGCGCGCTGCACGGACGATGTCTTCGGCGGGTACGCCACAGATCTGCGCCACCGCCTTGGGCGTGTACTCGGCGACGGCGTCCCTGACAGCGTCGAAACCCGTCGTGTGGGTGCGGATGAAATCCAGGTCACACAACCCCTCCCACAGCATCACCTGCAGCATGCCATTGAATAACGCTACGTCGGTGCCCGGGAGAATCGGCAAATGCAAGTCCGCCGCTGCGGCAGTGTCGGTCAGGCGCGGGTCGACGACGATCAGCTTCAATTCCGGATTCTTTGCACGTGCATCCTCGATGCGGCGAAACACGATCGGATGCGCGTAAGCCGTATTCGACCCGGCGATGAACAGACAGTCGGCGTATTCGATATCCTGGTAGCACGCCGGCGGCGCATCCGCGCCGAGTGTCAGCTTGTATCCGGACACGGCTGAAGACATGCACAACCGCGAATTGGTATCGATGTTGTTGGTGCCGATCAGTCCCTTGGCAAGCTTGTTGAAGACGTAGTAGTCCTCGGTGAGCAATTGGCCGGAAACATAGAAGGCGACGCTGTCCGGTCCGTGCTCGCGGATTGCACGTGCGAATTTATCCGCGGCAAAATCCAGCCCATCGTTCCACGTCACCCGCCGGCGCGGTTCGTGGCGTGTGCGGCGAAGCTCCGGATACCACGCCCGTGCATCGGAATCCATGGTCAAGTGCAGCGTCGAGCCCTTGGTGCACAGGCGTCCGAAGTTGGCGGGATGCTCTGGATCGCCACGCACGCCGGTGATGCCGCTGCCATCGCTTTCGATGACCACCCCGCAACCGACACCGCAGTATGGACATGCAGATCTGGTTTCGCGCTGCATGCTCATGCAGCCGGACGCATCTGTTTCTGGTAGAGAAACTCCAGCACCTGGCGCCGGTACTCCACATACGCCGGCGCATCGGCGAGCTTCAGTCGATCGCGTGGACGCGGCAGTTCGACACGGACGATCTCGCCGATGGTGGCGGAGGGCCCATTGGTCATCATGACGATGCGATCGGAAAGCAACACCGCTTCGTCCACGTCATGCGTGACCATCATCACGGTGCTGCCGGTTTCGGCGACGATGCGCATCAGCTCGTCCTGCAGATGCGCGCGGGTGAGCGCATCGAGAGCACCGAAGGGCTCGTCCAGAAGCAGAACCTTCGGCTGCATGGACAGCGCGCGCGCGATGCCCACCCGCTGCTTCATGCCGCCGGATATTTCATGCGGATGCTTGTCCACCGCGTCGGAAAGGTGCACCAGCGCAAGAGCGGCACGGGCGCGCTCCTTGAGCTGCGCTTTGCCCTCCCTGTTCCCGAATACGCGTTCGACGGCGAGGTAAACATTGCCGAAACAGGTAAGCCAGGGCAGCAGCGAGTGATTCTGGAAAACCATGGCGCGGTCCGGTCCGGGTCCGGAAATCTCGCGACCGGCACACAGGAGCACTCCTTCTCTGGTTTCGAGCAGCCCCGCCACCAGATTGAGCAGGGTGGATTTTCCGCAGCCGGAATGGCCGATGATGGAGACGAACTCGCCGCGCTCGACTGCAAGGTTGATGCCGCTGAGCGCAGGAAACCTGCCGTTTCGGGTGGAGAACGTCATGCCGACGTTTTCCAGCTGCACGTATTTCATCAAGGGACTCACTCTCATATTTCCCTCAACGGTACTCGAAGCGCCGCGCGATCAGCATCAACGTCTGTTCCAGCAGCAAGCCCACGATGCCCACAACGAAAATCGCGATGATGATGTGCTCGACGTTGAGATTGTTCCATTCATCCCATACCCAGAAGCCGATGCCCACACCACCGGTGAGCATTTCCGCGGCGACGATCACGAGCCAGGCCGTGCCAATCGACAGGCGCACCCCGGTGAGCATGAACGGCAAGACCGCCGGGAACAGAATGCGGGTGAAAACTTTCCATTCGGAAAGGCTGAGCACCTTCGCCACGTTCAGATAGTCCTGCGGCACCTGGCGGACACCGACCGCGGTGTTGATGATCATCGGCCAGATACTGGAAATGAAGATCACCCAGATGGCGGCCGGGTTGGCAGCCTTGAATACCAGTAGCCCGATCGGCAGCCACGCAAGCGGCGATACGGGCCGCAACAGGCTGACGATCGGCGCGGTCATGTCGTTCAACCATTTGAAGCGGCCGATCAGGAAGCCGAGCGGAATGCCGATCAGCGCGGCGAGGCCGAAACCGACGCCTACCCGCTGCAGCGAGTTAAGAATGTTCCAGCCAATGCCCTGGTCGTTTGGACCGTTGCGATAAAAGGGCCTGGAAAACAACTCCATCGCGGAGTCCCAGGTTCTCGCCGGGCCGGGCAGGTTGGGACTGGCCTGCGCAATCAGCGACCAGACCCCGATAAACGCCGCCAATCCCAACAGCGGCAGCAGGATCTGTATCAACGCACCCTGCAGCGGGGGGGTGAGCCGCGGTCTAAGTCGAGGGTTCAGCCGCGCTGCAATGGGCCCGCTGACGGCTTTACCGGCGGCGGCCTCTACTTTGGCAGCGATGGTGATTTCCTGCGCCGGCTTGACCGGGGTTTCGCCTACCGACGGTTGCGGGACATCCAACATGGCTGTTGCGATTACGGGCGAGTTCATGGCCTGTCGGAATGCAAATCAGGCCATGATTTTGAATCCGGCGGCATAGGCTTTCGGATTATTGCCGTCCCACACCACGCCGTCGATAAGCTTGGAGGAGCGTATTGACTCCTTCGGAACCGGCACTTTCACCTGGGTTGCGGCCTGCTTGTAAAGCTCGACCTGGTTCACTTTCTGCGCCACCGCGAGGTAGTCCGGGTCTTCCTTGAGCAGACCCCAGCGCTTGTGCTGGGTCATGAACCACATGCCGTCGGAGAGATACGGAAAGGGAACGGCGCCGTCGTTGTAGAACTTCATGTAATTGGGATCGTCCCAGGTCTTGCCCAGCCCGTTGTCGTACTTGCCATGCAGACGGCCGTCGATCACATCCACCGCGGTATTGACGTAGGACTTGTCGGCGACGATCTCCGCGACTTTCCGCCGGTTGGACATGGTGTCGATGAACTTCGCGGCGTCCAGCACCGCCATGATCAATGCTCGAGCGGTGTTCGGGTATTTCTGTGCGAACTCCGCGGTGGTGCCGAGCACCTTTTCCGGGTGGTCCTTCCAGATGTCCTGGGTGCTGGCGGCGGTGAAGCCGATCTTGTCGAAAATGGCGCGCGCGTTCCATGGCTCTCCGACGCAGTAGCCGTCCATATTTCCAACGCGCATGTTCGCCACCATCTGCGGCGGTGGCACGACGATGGTCTTGACGTCGGCAAATGGATTGATCCCGTTCGCGGCGAGCCAGTAGTAAAGCCACATCGCGTGAGTGCCGGTGGGGAACGTCTGAGCGAACGTGTAGTCGCGCTTTTCGGAGTCAACCAGCGCTTTCAGCTTGGCACCGTCGCTAACGCCTTTTTCCCTGAGTTGGTTGGACAGCGTGATGGCCTGGCCGTTATTGTTGAGCGTCATCAACACAGCCATGTTCTTCTTCTGGCCGCCGACGCCGAGATGCACGCCGTAAATCAGGCCATACAACACGTGTGCCGCATCGATCTCACCGTTCATCAGCTTGTCGCGCACCGCCGCCCAGGACGCTTCCTTGGTCGGCGTGATTTTGATGCCGTACTTCCTGTCGAAGCCTTCGGTCGCGGCAATGACCACGGAAGCACAGTCGGTCAGCGGAATGAATCCCACCTTCAGTTCGGTTTTTTCCGGAGCGTCGGAACCTGCCGCCCATGCTCCCTGGCGGACTCCCGGGGGTACGAGTCCCATCAGTGCCGACGCGGTCAGGATTCCCGAGTGCCTGATGAATTGACGACGCGTAGATTTCTTCCCGGCAGCTGCCACGACTGCATGCCGTGCGTCAGTGTCCCGCTTCATTTGCGCTCCTAAAATTTCACCGCATAAAAAAAGGCGTCAGTACGCGCAGAAATACTTCGCGCGCAATGGACGCCTTCATCCGCAGCATCGGACCGCCTTCAGTCCAACGCCGTAAAACACTTCGCGGTCAGCCCGCCGTTGGGCGCCGCGTTAACTTCCCGGTCTGACTCTATGCAAACTGCGTGCCAAAATCACTGACTTGCATCAACCAGCTGTTTTTGTGAACGAAACCGGCCATGATGAAATCCACGCCAGAAATCGAAAAGAGCGGCTACCCGCCCTTTTCATGTGCGCAAAGATGCCGCGGCGCACCAAATGAAGTCATGCTTGAAATGCCAGGGCATTTGCAAAACGCCTCGCTCCGCACGCTGTCAAAGGAGCAACTTCGCGGCGCGAATCACCTGCTCGGCCACCTCCACAAGTTTGATGTTCTCGTCCATCGCCATCTTGCGCAGAAGACGATAGGCCGCTTCCTCGGAAAGCGCTTTCTGTTTCATCAGGATTCCCTTTGCACGCTCGATGTGTTTGCGGTCGGCAAGCTGCAATTGCGCGCTCGCAAGTTCGTTGCGCAGTGACTGCAGTTCCTCGAACCGTGCGATAGCCACGTCGAT
>DASYUW010000038.1:0-20335 GCA_036000845.1 Burkholderiales bacterium | reverse complement strand
CGGATGTCCGAGGAAATTGCCCGGCTTCATTCGAACTTCTCGAATTTCTCACCCATCAATCCGCGCGGGCGGAAAAGCAGGATCAGCACCATCAGCAGGTACATCGAGGCTTCCGCCGCGGGCGGGTAGTAATACACGGTGATGCCGCGCACGGCCCCGACCAGCAGGCCGGCAACGACCACGCCCCAGAAACTGCCCAATCCGCCGATCACCACCACGACGAAAGTTGCGGTGAGGATTTCGGTGCCCATCGCGGGTTGCACGCCTGCAAGCGGGGCCGAAAGCACGCCTGCCAGGCCGGCGAGCGCCACCCCCAGCGCGAACACTGCGGTCAGGATCGGCCGCAGCGAGATGCCCAGCGCGCGCACCATTTCCGGATCACGAACCCCGGCGCGCACCACCATTCCGAATGCAGTCTTGTTGAGCAACAGCCAGCAACCGGTCACGGCAGTGATCGCCACCGCGAGCACGAACAGGCGGTAAAAGGAATAGATGAAATCGCCGAGAATCAGCTGGCCGCGAAGCTGCTCCGGCAGCGAGAACGGCAGGCCGGTGGTGCCCCAGATCATGCGCAGACTCTGCTCGGCGGTCAGCGCCAGGCCGAAAGTGAACAACAGGCCCAGCATAGGATCCCTGCTGTAGAGCCGCCGCAAGGCAAAGCGCTCGATCAGGATGCCGATCAGCGCCACGCCCACCGGGGAGAGCACCATCGCGCCGAAAAAGCCCGTTCTTCTTTCGATTTCGTAGGCGAGATACGCGCCCACCGCATAGAACGCGCCGTGGGCGAGGTTAACGACGCCGCCGAGACTGAAGATCAGCGAAAGTCCCAGCGACAGGACGATATAGTACGACCCGACCAGCAGGCCGTTGGCGATCTGCTCGAGAAGAAGCACGACTGAAACGAAATCAGCAGCGGTTCACGCCGCCGGCAAGCTGCAGGGATTTTCCTGCTGTGTGGGCTGAATCAGCTCCAGCGACTCCTTGGGGCCCGGAACGGTCTCGACGACGTCGAAGATGTCCCACTGATCCTTGGACTTCGACTTGTCCTTCACATTGACTACGTACATCTCCTGCAGCAACTGGTGGTCCCAGTCGCGGAACTTGCCCTTGCGCGCTTTGAGCAGATCGAACTCGGCGCCTTTCTCCAGATGCTGGACGATCCTGGGAGCCTCGGTGCTCTTGGTATCCGCAACGGTCTGCAGCATGATGCGCACGCCGATGTAATCGCCCCAGGCCTGATTCTCCGGCGGTTGTCCATACTTCTTCACGAACCGTTCGGTAAAGGCCCGGGACGAGGGAATGTTCAGGCCGTGATACCACAGGCTCTGCCAATGGCCGGACAGCGCATCCAGGCCGGTGGCCCAGAACGGCGCGGTGTCCATCACGCCGCCGGCAAGCTGATAGGGCAGGCCATACTCCTTGTACTGTTTCAGGAACGTGGTCTGGTCCACGCCGGCCAGATTGAGGTAGACGAAATCGGGTTTGAACTGGCGGATCTTGAGAATGTAGGCGCTGTAGTCCGCGGTGTTGGTCGGCACGAAATCATTGTTGAGGATGATGCCGCCGTTCTGCTCCAGGAAGCGCGAGGAAACCTTGTAGAGATCGTGACCGAAGGCGTAGTCCGCGGTCAGAAAACACCAGCGCGCGCCTTTGATCAGGTTCTTCTGCATTTGCCACGTGCCGATGGTCTTGGTGTACATGGTATTGCAGCCCTCGATGTGGAACATGTAGCGTTTGCAGTTGGCGCCTCGCAGCGCATCTGAATTGCAGCCGGTGTTGAAGAATGGGATTTTGTAGCGCTGCGCCTGTTCGCCGATCGCGAGTCCCGAAGCCGAACTGATCTCGCCGATCAGGCAGATCACCTGGTCGCGCTCGACCAGCTTGTTCGCCTTGGTCACGGCAGTGGCGGGATTGACACTGTCTTCGGCGATCATCTCAACCTTGCGCCCGAGTATGCCGCCCGCCGCATTGGCTTCTTCGACCGCCAGCATGGCGCCCTTGTAGCCGTACTCGCCCACCTGGCCGAGAAAACCGGTCCGCGGGGTGATGTGTCCGACACGGATCGCGTCAGATTGGGCGCGCAGGATTGCCGGGAAGCCGAACTGCGCCGCAACAGCAGCGACAGTCAGCGTAGCGGTCTGCCTGATCAGTTTGCGGCGGCCTGGCGCGACCGTCATTTCGGTACTCTTGCTCATGGTTCCTCCCCCGAGTTTTGTGGCAGCCCGTTCTTGGGGGCTGCCGGTTCGATTTCGAACCGGTTCAGCCTGCCTTGAGAATGCCTGCGACTACGGCGTCGGTCACCTGCCTGGTATTTGCGTTGCCGTTCAGGTCCGGCGTACGCAGCCCGGACTGCATTACCGCGGACATGGCGGACACGATTCGAGTTGCAAGTTCCGTCTGGCCCAAGTGCTCCAGCATCATCGCCCCGCTCCAGATCTGCCCGAGCGGGTTGGCAATGCCCTTGCCGGCAATATCCGGCGCCGAGCCGTGCACCGGCTCGAACATGGAAGGATACTGCCTTTCGGGATTGATATTGGCGGAAGCCGCAATGCCGATGCTGCCGGCGATGGCCGCGCCCAGGTCGGTGAGAATGTCACCGAATAGATTGCTGCCGACCACCACGCCGAAGCGTTGCGGATGCGTGACGAAGCGCGCGGACAGCGCGTCGATGTGCATCTGCTCGCTTTCGATCTCGGGGTAGCATTTGGCGATTTGCCAGAACACCTCGTCCCAGAACGGCATGCTGAAATTGATGCCGTTGGACTTGGTGGCCGAGGTGACTTTCTTCTTGCCGATCCTGCGCGCGAGCTCGAAGGCATAGCGGATGATGCGCTCGGTGCCCATGCGGGTGAAGATGTTGATCTGGCTGACCACTTCGTTGGGCGTACCGGAGTAGATGCGGCCGCCCATGTTCGAGTACTCGCCCTCGTTGTTTTCGCGAACCACCACGAAGTCGATGTCCTGCGGACCGCGGTCGGCAAGCGGCGTTTTCACTCCGGGCAGCAGCTTTACCGGCCGCACACAGGCGTACTGCTGGAAACCGCGGCGTATCGGCGCGATCAGTTCCCACAGCGAAACATGGTCCGGCACGCCGGGAAACCCGACGGCACCGAGAAAAATGGAATCGAAGGGGCGCAACTGGTCCAGTCCGTCCGCGGGCATCATCCGCCCGTGCTTCTGGTAGTACTCGCAGCTCCACGGGAAGGTGCGGTAACTGAACCTGAGTCCGCCGTGCACTTGCGCCGCGGCGTCGAGAACGCGTGTGCCTTCGGGGACGACTTCCTTGCCTATGCCGTCGCCCGGGATCAGCGCTATGTTGAATTCTTTCATCTAGAGCACGCAGCCACAGAGGACACCCACCTCACCCCGGCCCTCTCCCCCCGCGGGCGGGCGGAGAGGGTGTTCAAATCGCAACCTGCGAAGCGTCAACATATGTTCTTAGGGCTCCCTCTCCACGTCAGTGGAGAGGGCGGGGGGTGAGGTGACAGTTTCTAACGTTTGAAACCGGAGCGGATCCAGTCGATACTCTTCATTCCGTCGGGCGGGCTGATGTGCTCGGGCGGATAGTACTTGATGTTGGTGAGCGTGATCTTCCCGTCCACCTTCTTCACGGTGCCGTAGGGCACGTGCTGTACCGCCTGGTGTCCCTTGCCGAGCGACATGTCCACCGTGCCGGCGACCGACTCGAACTTCATGTACTCGAACGCGCCGATGACCTGATCGACAGTCGGGTCTTGCACCTTGTTGGCGGCCTGTGCTTTTTCGAATGCGGCCTTCGCACCCAGGAACGCGGTGGCCATGTGGTAGGACGCGTAAACCGGCGCGACGTCGAAGCGGTCCTTGAACGCCTTCTGGAACCACTTGTTGAGCGAGGTGGGCGGGGCGAACGGGCCGTTGGGGCCGCGCGCGCCGAGGATAGTGCCATCGGGAAGTTGCGCACCCATGCGCTCGATCACCGTCTCGCCCGTCATGATGATGTTGGGTATCTTTGCCAGCAGGCCGCGCGGCGCGGCCTGAAGAATGTAAGCCTCGAGGTCGCCGCCCCATAGCCCGTTGTGCACGATCTCGCCACCGCTGCCCAGCACCGCGGAGATCTCGGTGCCGTACTGACCTGCACCGAGCTTGGGCCAGACGATGGTGCCGATCTGCGCTTGCGGCTTGATGATCTTCATCGCCTCGGTGAAGTCTGACCATGCGTCCTGGCCCCAGGCGTAATTCGGATTGACCCCGGAGAAGGTCTTGAGGTTGGGGAAGTTTTCAGCAATGTAGCGGGCCGCCGCGACGTTTTCCTGGGTCGCCATGGTCGTGGTGCGAAACACGTACCTGTAACTGCCCTCCTCGAAGATGCGGTTGGTGGCGCAGTCGAACAAGACGGTGAGTTTCTTCATCTCTTCGGCAACCGGCGCCACCGCCAGGCAGTCGCCGGAGGAGATCACTCCGATCACCAGGTCCACGTTCTGGCGCTCGACCAGGTTACGGTATTCGGTCACCACCTTGGTCGGGCCACCGGCTTCGTCGACGTACACTACTTCGATCGGGCGTCCGCCGAAGCCCTTCTTTTCATAGCCCGGAATCTGCCCGCCATTGTTGAGGGCGTCCACCAGCAGATCCGAGGCGTTCTTGGCCGGTACGCCGAAGGGACCGGCAGCCGGTCCGGACAGGAAGGTAATGATGCCGATTCGCAGCGGAGCTTGCGCCGAGGCGAACGGACTGCCGAGGAGTGCGAATGAAAAAAGTGCGGATGCTGCAGCGACGCTGCGCAGGAAGCGATTCATGACGGATCCTCCGGATGGGTCTTTTGTTTTTTGACGGCGCGGTCGCCGCCCGCCGCCCCTAACGGTCGTAAGCCCGCCGCGGCTGACAGGCTGCGATTATAACAACTAAGTTATGGCGATTCGGTTCGGCTAGAATCCGCGTGGCTGGCTCGATTTTGCACTCCTTGAGCGCGGATGGACCCTATCTTGAACATCCTGGCCCTCGACACTTCGACGGACTACTGTTCGGTCGCGCTGCTGCATGACGGAAGGGTCACTTTCCGCGAAGAACTCGCCGGCCAGAAGCACTCCGAACTGATCTTGGCGATGATTGACGCGCTGTTGGGCGCGTCGAATCTCGAGCTGGCGCATCTGCACGGCATCGCATTCGGTGCCGGGCCGGGGTCGTTCACCGGCCTACGCATCGCCTGCGGAGTCGCGCAGGGGCTGGCGTTCGGCGCTGGGCTTCCGGTCGTGCCGGTCGGGACACTGCTCGCGCTGGCGGAGGCTACTGGTGCGCCGAGGGTGGTGACCTGTCTCGATGCACGCATGGGAGAGATTTACCACGCTGCCTACGAGCGCAACGGCGCGGGATGGAGCGAAACGGTAACGCCCAACGTGTGCAAGGCCGACATGGCGCCGGCACTCGAGGGCGGGGACTGGGTGGGTTGCGGAAGCGGCTTCGCGGTATACAGCGACGCCTTGGCGCTGCGTTATCGCGGCCAGCTTGCACGGGTGCAATCGCAGGCCTTTCCTCACGCTCGGGAAGTCGCGAAGCTGGCGTTGCCGGTTCTTGCCGGCGGCCACGGCGTTCCGGCAGAACAGGCGGTGCCTCTCTATGTGCGCGACAAGATCGCCCGTAAAATGCACGAACAACCATGAGTGCCCAGCTCGACAACCTGCCGAAACTGCGCTCGATGCGCGCCGCCGATCTCGATCGGATCATGGAAATCGAACCGGTCATCTATGCGCATCCGTGGACGCGGGGCAATTTCGACGACTCGATGCGGGTCGGTTACAGCTGTTGGGTGATCGATTGCGGCGGGGTACTGGCCGGCTACGGCGTGCTCATGATCGGCGTCAGGGAGGCGCATCTGCTCAACCTGAGCATCGCGCCGGAGTGGCAGGGACGCGGGCTGGGGCGCTCGCTGCTGGAGCATTTCGTGCGCATCGGCCGTGACAGCGACGCACAACAGATGTTTCTGGAAGTGCGGCCGTCCAATGCATCGGCGCGGCGGTTGTACGCGGACTTCGGCTTTTGCGACATCTGCGTTCGCCGCGGCTATTATCCGGGCGCCGGCGGGCGCGAGGATGCGATCCTGATGGGGCTGATGTTGTGAGCCGCCGGGCGCTGGTCCTCACCGAACTCGGGCTCACGCCTTTGTGGGTGCGCAGACGCGCGGCAATTGCCGCACAGGAAACGCACGCAGTTCAAAGCGCCGTAATCCAGGATCTACCGCCGCTGCCAACGGCGCCACCGCTCCCCGCGGATGACCGCGGCGCGCAGATCGGGGCGATGGACTGGCAGCAGCTCAAGTCTGCGGTTGCCGTCTGCACCTCGTGCGTTCTACACAAGCAGCGGCACCAGGCAGTGTTCGGAGTGGGCGACGAGCGCGCCGAATGGCTGTTCGTCGGTGAAGGTCCCGGCGCCGAAGAAGATGCGCGCGGGGAGCCCTTCGTCGGCCAGGCCGGCAAGCTACTGGACAACATGCTCGCCGCGATCGGATTGAAGCGCGGCGACAACGTCTACATCGCCAACGTCGTCAAGTGCCGGCCTCCGGGCAATCGTACCCCCGAGCCCGTCGAGGCCAACGCCTGCGAGCCCTACCTCGCCCGCCAGATCGGGCTCATCAAGCCGCGGCTGATCATCGCGCTCGGTAAGGTCGCGGCACAGAACCTCCTGGGCACGGAAGCGACGATTGCCAGCATGCGCGGCCGCGCGCATGCCTGTCGCGGCACACCCATGATCGTGACCTACCATCCGGCCTACCTGCTGCGCAACCTCACCGACAAGGCAAAGGCCTGGGAAGACCTGTGTTTCGCGGTGGACACCATGAAGGCATTGAAACAGCGCGCCAGCACCCCCAATTGATCGCCGTCTCCGCTACCGGGAGAATTCGATGAAACGCATCCTTACCCTGCTGTTCCCGCTGGTCATTTCATTCGGCCTCGCCGGCTGTGGCTACAACACGCTGCAAACCCGGGACGAGCAGATCAAGGCGGCGTGGGCGGAAGTGCTCAACCAGTACCAGCGCCGCGCCGATCTGGTGCCGAATCTGGTGAATACCGTAAAGGGTTTTGCCGCACAGGAGAAGGACGTCCTGCTCGGCGTGACCAATGCCCGGGCGCGGGTCGGCAGCATCCAGGCCACCCCGGAACTGGTCAACGATCCGGAGGCTTTCTCAAGGTTCATCACGGCGCAGGGAGAGATGACCTCGGCGCTGTCGCGGCTGTTGCTGGTGGTCGAGAACTATCCGCAACTTAAATCCGACGCCAATTTCCGCGACCTCCAGGCACAGCTCGAAGGTACCGAAAACCGTATTGCCGTGGCGCGCCAACGTTACATTCGAGCGGTGCAGGACTATAACGTCACCGTGCGTACCTTCCCCAGCAACCTGACGGCGATGCTGTTCGGCCACAAGGTCAAGCCGACATTCACGGTCGAAAACGAACAGTCGATCGCCAAGCCCCCGACCGTGGATTTCTCCAAGCCCGAGCCCGCGCAGAACAAGTGACGAAATGATGCCGCTCATGCGCGCCGCCGCGGCGGCCGCGCTGCTGCTTGCCTTCTGTGCCGCGGCGGAAGACGCGCCGATTCCGCTACTGACGGGTCGCGTGGTGGACCTGAACGGCGCGCTGACCGCCGAACAGAAGCACGAACTCGAAGCGAGCCTGGAAGCGTTCGAAAAACGCAAGGGCAGCCAGATCGCGGTACTGATCACGGGGACGACGTTTCCCGAGCCGATCGAATCGTTCGCCATCCGTGTTGCGGAAGCATGGAAGATCGGACGCAAGGGCTTAGACGACGGCATCGTCGCCGTCGTCGCCAGGAGCGACCAGGCCATGCGAATCGAGGTGGGTTATGGGTTGGAAGGCGCGGTGCCGGACGCTGTTGCCAAACGCCTGATCGAGGAAGAATTCATCCCCAAATTTCGCGACGGTGATTTCTTTGGCGGCTTGCGCGGGGGACTGGATCGCCTCATGCGGGTCATCGACGGCGAGCCGCTGCCCGAGCCGAAGCCGGAAGCCGGTCGTGGCAGTGACCTGCGCTCGACCGAGGCCTATTTCGTCTTGTTCATGGCGATCGTGATCGCGGTCGGCAGCTTGTTGCGAGCGCTGTTCGGGCGGCTGCCCGCCGCGGCGATCGTCGGAGTCGGTACCGGCTTGCTAGCCTGGCTGATCGTCGCGCCGATGATGGTCGCGGTGCTGGTGGGCATCGTCGGCTTTATTTTTACGCTGGCCGGCGGCGGTCATCGCGGTGGATGGGGTGGCGGGGTGCGAAGTAGCGGCTTCGGCAGGGGTGGCTTCGGTGGTGGTGGTTTCAGTGGCGGTGGCGGCGGGTTTGGTGGTGGCGGCGCTTCGGGGCGCTGGTGAAATGAAACTCGTGCGCCTGTTGCGTCACCTCACGATGCCGCAGTGGCGGGCCGGCCAGGTATTGCCACGAAGAGCACTATTGCGAATCGAGCATGCCATCGGCGAGGCGGAGTCGCGCCACTTTGGGCAAATCCGTTTCGCCGTGGAGAACGCGCTCGATCTGCATGCCTTGCTGCGCGGCGAATCGGCGCGCGAGCGCGCCATCGAAGTTTTTGCGGCGTTGCGAGTCTGGGATACTGAACACAACAACGGCGTGCTGATTTACCTGTTGCTCGCCGATCATGACGTCGAGATCGTCGCCGACCGCGGCATTCATGAAAGAGTCGGCGGCCGCGTCTGGGAAGAGGTCTGCCGCGATATGGAAGCAGCATTTCGCGAGGGCCGGTTCGAGGCGGGTGTGCTCGCTGGAATTGCACGTGTGTCGGGCTGCCTGGAAACCCAATTTCCCCGGCAGGCCCCCGGGCCGAACGAGTTGCCCGACCGGCCGGTGGTACTGTGAGTGTAGAGAAGGAACCAGCCGGCCGGGGCCGGCATCAAGAGCGTCGACGCAGAGAACGCAAAGTTGAAAAGAGAGGGCGCAAGGAAATTCAGGAACAAAAAGTTACGATCCACTTACCACGAGTAACATCGTCCTGCCCAGCACCGGACCTTCATCCTTCCTCCTTCATCCTTGGTCCTGATCGTGCCAGTGCTTGATGGTTATCGAGGCCATGGTTGCCGCGATAAACAAACCGAACGCCACGATGATCGAATTCATCGACAGCTCGACCTTGATCATCAGTGCATACACGCCGAGCAGCATCAGGATTGAAAGATTTTCGTTGAAATTTTGCACCGCGATCGAGTGCCCTGCGCCCATCAGCAGATGACCCCGGTGCTGTAACAGCGCGTTCATCGGCACGACGAAATAGCCCCCCATGGCGCCGACCAGCATCAACAGCCCGATCGCGACCCGCCAGTCGGCGACGAATATCATCGATACCACCACCAGGCCCATTGCGATTCCCACCGGCAGCACCCGTACCGCGCGTTGCAGGCTGACGTATCTCGCAGCGAGTATCGATCCTAGCGCGATTCCGGCGGCGACAACCGCAGTAAGCTGGGTAGCTCTCTCGAGGTCGAATTTCAGGGCCAGCGCGGCCCAGGTGAGCACGATCAGCCGCAACGTTGCCCCCGCGCCCCAGAACAGCGTGGTCACCGCCAGCGACACCTGGCCGAGCGGATCGCGCCACAAGAGGCGGAAGCTGTGCCAGAAGTCCTGCAGGATGAACAGCGGATTGCGCTTGGGCAGCCGGTGATCGATCGCGACCTTGGGAATGTAGAGGTTGATGATCGCTGCGACGAAATAGAGAGTCAGGATGCAAACGATGGCGACTTCGGGCGCGGTGTCTATCCACAAATCCACTCCCGGGAGTTCTCCGTGCGTGAGCATGTAGTCGGCGAACTCCGGGCCGAGCATGATGCCACCAAGGATTGCGCCGAGGATGATGGCGGCAACGGTCAGTCCCTCCATCCAGCCGTTGGCAAACACCAGTCTCTGATGTGGAAGATACTCGGTGAGGATGCCGTATTTTGCCGGCGAGTACATCGCCGCACCCACTCCCACGATGCCATAGGCGAACAACGGATGCATGCCCAGCAGCATGGCCACGCAGCCTGCAAGCTTGACCGCATTGGCCACAAACATGACACGGCCCTTCGGGAGCGAATCTGCGAAAGGGCCGACGAAGGGAGCCAGCACGATATAGGCAAACACGAAAAACTGCTGCAGCACCGGCGTGTGCCACGCCGGTGCATGCAGCGACGTGAGCAGTGCGATCGCAGCAAACAACAGCGCGTTGTCTGCGAGCGCGGAGAAAAACTGGGCGGCCAGAATAGTGTAGAACCCGCGATTCATGAGGTCGGGAAGGCAGGGTGCGCTGTTTCCAGGGTTCTGTCGGAGCGTAACCGGTAGTGGCAGGCCGGCGGCTTTATACCATAGAAGTGCATGCAATCCGGTGAAGCTGGACACCGGCTCGATTTGTTCGTTCCCGACGGCGAAGCGCATAGAATAGCGGCAGTCCGACCTCTTTTCCTGCCTTCACAACAACAAATTCCATGGCCCGCCCGATCCAGGCCTCGTTCGATCTCGCTGCGCTGAAGAACAACTTCGCCATCGCCCGGCGCCTCGCCGGCGCGGCCAAAGTGATGGCGGTGGTCAAGGCTAACGCGTATGGGCACGGTTTGCTGCGTGTTGCGCGCGCTCTTGCCGACGCCGATGGATTTGCGCTGCTGGAACTCGATGACGCAGTGCGGTTGCGCGACGCGGGTTATCGTCAGCGCATCCTGCTGCTGGAAGGTTTTTTCCGTGCCGACGAGCTGCCGGTGATCCTGCATCATGGATTATCCGTGGTGATTCACAACGACGAGCAGATCGCGCTGCTTGGGCAACAGCGCGGCGACCGCAGGCTGGAGGTGTTCGTTAAAATCAATACCGGCATGAACCGACTCGGCTTTCCGGCCGCCGGGGCCGGTCGCGTGCTCGAACAATTGAAAGGGCTCCCGTGCGTCGGAAAAGTGGTTCTGGCGACCCACTTTTCGGACGCCGAAGGTGTTCGTGGAATCGAATGGCAGTTGCGGGAATTCGAGCGCCATGTGGCGTGCCCGGGCTATGCGCGTTCGCTCGCCAATTCGGCGGCGCTGTTGCGCTTCCCTGAGGCACGCGGCGACTGGGTGCGCCCGGGCATCATGCTCTACGGCGCCAGTCCGCTCGAGGACCGCACTGCGGCGCAGATCGGCCTAAGGCCGGCGATGTCGCTCACCAGCGAAATCATCGGCATCCAGAACCTGAAGCGCGGAGACACGGTGGGCTACGGCAGCCTGTTCACCGCCGAACGGGAAATGCGCATCGGCGTGGTCGCCTGTGGTTACGCAGACGGGTATCCACGTCATGCCTACAACGGTACCCCGGTGCTGGTCGACGGCGTGCGGGTGCCGATGGTCGGGCGGGTTTCGATGGATATGCTGTGCGTGGACCTCAGGGCTGTTCCGCGGGCGGGAATCGGATGCCCGGTGACGCTGTGGGGATCGGGGCTGCCGGTGGAGGAAGTGGCGGCAGCCGCCGGGACGGTGAGTTACGAGTTGCTGTGTGCACTGGCGCGGCGCGTGCCGGTCGAGGAGAGCGGCGGAGACTGACGCGATGGCCAAGGCAAAGACGGTTTACACCTGTACCGAGTGCGGCGGGCAAACGCTCAAGTGGCAGGGGCAATGCCCGCATTGCAACGCCTGGAACACGCTGCTGGAAACCATCGCGGAAAAAACCTCGTCGCGCTACCAGGCAGTGACGCAGCCGAGCAAGCTGCAAAAACTTGCTGAGATCGAGGCGCAGGAGGAGCCGCGCCTGCCAACAGGGATCGGCGAACTGGACCGCGTTCTGGGCGGCGGCCTGGTGCGCGGCGCGGTGGTGCTGCTGGGCGGCGATCCAGGGATCGGCAAGTCCACGTTGCTGCTGCAGGCGTTATCGCTCATGGGCGGCTCGTGCAATGCGGTGTACGTCAGCGGCGAAGAGTCCGTCCAGCAGATTGCGCTGCGCGCCAAGCGCCTTGCGGTCGGTGCCGAGTCGCTCAATCTACTGGCCGAAATCCAGCTGGAAAAAGTGTTATCGGTGCTGGCGGCACAGAAGCCGGATGTGGCAGTAATCGACTCGATCCAGACCATTTATTCCGAAGCGCTGCAGTCGGCGCCGGGCAGTGTCGCGCAGGTGCGCGAATGCGCCGCGCAACTGACCCGTTTTGCCAAGACTTCCGGCGCCACACTGTTGCTTGTTGGGCATGTCACCAAGGAAGGGGCGCTCGCCGGGCCGCGCGTGCTGGAGCACATGGTGGATGCGGTGCTGTACTTCGAGGGCGACACGCATTCGGCTTTTCGACTGGTGCGGGCGACCAAGAACCGATTTGGCGCGGTCAATGAACTGGGGGTGTTCGCCATGACCGATCGAGGCCTGCGCGGGGTGTCCAATCCCTCGGCGCTATTCCTGTCCCAGCACGGTGCCCAGGTGGCGGGTTCCTGCGTGATGGTGACTCAGGAAGGCACGCGACCGCTGCTGGTGGAGGTGCAGGCGCTGGTGGACGAAGCGCACGCGCCGAACCCGCGGCGCCTGAGCGTTGGACTGGAGCAGAACCGGCTGGCGATGCTGCTCGCGGTGTTACACCGGCACGCGGGCATTGCTGCTTTCGACCAGGACGTGTTCGTCAACGCCGTGGGCGGGGTAAAAATCGATGAGCCGGCGGCCGACTTGCCGGTGCTGCTGGCAATCGTGTCGTCGCTGCGGAGCAAGCCGCTTCCGGAAAAGCTGGTCGCCTTCGGAGAGATCGGCTTAGCCGGGGAAGTGCGGCCGGTACAGCGCGGCCAGGAGCGGTTGCGTGAAGCCGCCAAGCTTGGATTCAGGACCGCAATCATCCCCAAGGCGAACGCGCCGAGGACGGCGATCGAAGGAATCGAAGTGGTGACGGTGGAGCGGGTCGAAGAAGCGGTGGCGAGAGTTCGGTGACCGGTAAAGGGGTGAGGAAGTAATTCGGTGATTCAGTGATTCAGTGATTAAGTGATTCAGTGATCAGACCTTTAAACTCGATCAATTACCCAATCGCTCAATCACTCAATCACTCGATCACCCAATTCCTTAATCACCTAATCACTCAATAACTCGAACTACCTCAGTGCAGCAGGAACAGCGCTGCGGCCGCAAGCGCGAGCAGCGCGCTGCCTATCCACACCAGCTTGAGGTTCGCGCCGGCGGACTGGCCGCCGCTGCCCACCGATCGAATCAGGCTGCCGGACTGCTGCCAGGTCGTGCTTGTCGACAGCGGGGACGTCGCCGGCGCGGCCGCGCGCTTGGCCTGTGACAGCGCCTTGAGCCGTGCGATTTTCTGTGTTTCGGAGAACTCGTCCAGTTCTTTTTCCATACCGGTGAGCGCCGCGAGCCGCATGGTGGCATCGAAGGAATCGAACGCCTTCGACAATCCCAGCGCCGGCTGCGTGGTCTCCGAGGCGGAATGGTCGGCCTGCTCTTCGTCGGACTGTTGATTTTGTTTTATGCCTGCCGCGCCGAGGATGCGCGCTGCCCTGTCCTTTTGGCGGGTGAGCGGAGACTCGGGCAGTACGAAAGGTCCGCCCTCCACCGGACCCGCGACCACTTCCGGTGCCGCGGATGCTCCGGTCAGCGTCGCCATGGCCTCGCGCAGATCGTGGGCAAGATCCTTGGCCTTCTGGTAACGGTCGTCGAGATTCTTCGCCAGGGCTTTGGCGATGATGAAATTCAGCACATCCGGAAGGTCGGGATTGAGCGTTTTCGGCGCCGGCGGATTGAAGTTCATGGTCTGATACATCACGCCGTGGATATTGTCGGCGACGAACGGCGAAGTGCCGGTGAGCATCTCGTAGATCACCACCCCGAGGGAAAAGATGTCCGAACGGGTATCAGCGCGCTTTCCGGAAACCTGTTCCGGCGACATGTACTTGGGGGAACCAAGGATCATGCCGGTCATGGTCTTCACCTCGTTAGTGCGCATGCGCGCGATGCCGAAGTCGGTGATTTTCACCAGTCCGTCCTGCAACACCATGATGTTGGCCGGCTTGATGTCGCGATGAATTATCTGGCGCTCATGCGCGTACTGCAGTCCTTCGGCGACCTGGGCACCGATGTCCAACGCGCGTGAAAGTGGAATCGGCGCGCGCGCCTGCAACAGCATGCGCAATTCATCGCCTTCGAGAAACTCCATCGCCATATAGGCGATGCGTTCGCTGCGGCCGATGTCGTAGATGGTGACGATGTTGCGGTGGGACAGACTGCCCGCGGCCTTAGCCTCCTGGTAGAAGCGCGCTTCGTATTCCACCAGCTCATCCTTCGGCAGGGTCAGGTTCACCGTCTTGATCGCGACCACGCGATCGAGCATCGGGTCGCGTGCCTTGTAGACCACGCCCATCGCACCCTGGCCGAGTTCGGCCAGGATTTCGTAGCGACCCAGCGTCGCGATCGAACTATTCGGAGTCATCGGGCGACGTCCATCACTTTATGTTTTGCCTTCACGCTTTTGTATACCGGCCCCCAGATCGGGTGTCCAGCTTCCGCGGGGTCGAGTTCGAACGACGAATCGAGCTCCAGTGCGATGCTGAACTCCTCGCGGCAGGTGAGTTGTTGGCCCGACACGCAGGCGATGAACGCGAGATATTTGTGCGCCTCGACGCGGTCAGGGCGGCTCAGGCCTTCTTCCAGCGCGTACTGGAACCGCCGGGCGGACGTCCGGTAGTTTCCCTCCTCGTAGTTGCGGATGCCTTCCTCGAGGTAGCTGCTGCCGGCCGTCCTGGTAAGGAAAAAGTCCCGGAACGAACTGGTCGCGCAGCCGGCTGCAAGATTCGCGGTCAGGATCAGGATCAGGACTAGTCGGATTGTGGGCATGGTTTGGTGTTGTTAGTTGAACTTGTGCTTGATGCGCACTTTTTGATCTGCTTTCACCTCGACTACCTGAGTGTAAACCGGGAAACTGCCGTTGCGGATTTCGACCTTGCGTTTGCCCGG
Source organism: Burkholderiales bacterium (assembly GCA_036000845.1). GTDB lineage: Bacteria > Pseudomonadota > Gammaproteobacteria > Burkholderiales > JACQAP01 > JACQAP01. Next base: position 5,434 of record DASYUW010000038.1, on the reverse strand, counting down.
CGCGACTTCCACCTCGTTCACCGGCGGACTGACTCCGACGCGGTCACCGTCCACGTAGACTTCCCCCCATGGCGCGATCGCCAGCGCAATGACGCCGGTGCCGGCCGACTTGGCGGCTTCCTTGGGCTCGTCGTCACCGGACAGGAATGCCAATCCCGAGGATTTTTTCTCTTGACCTTCTTCCTTGACAGCAGGCTTCACGCCGGCAGCCGGTTTCTTCTCCGCCGACCTGGGAAATCCAAAAATGGCAGGTTCCTCGGCATTAGCGGCGGTCTGGACCTCATGTTTCACCGGAGCCGCCGGCAGGTCGCTTTGACCGAGAAAGTTGAGTAGTACCGCCAACGCGAACGCGCCGACCGACAGGGTCGCGGTGCCGTAAGCGATGGTCCTGTTGTTCAGCCAGGGCTCGATGATGGCAAGCCAGCCGCCGGTCCCCGTTGCTATGGTTGCAGTGGCATGCTGGCGCTTGCCTTCATGGGATGAAACCTGGGCGCGCTCGGCCGGCGAGCGTATGGCCGTGTCATCGGTAATGGTGTAGCCGACGCTGTAGATCTCGTGCTCGCGCACGTGCTTGTCGGTGCGCGAACCTTCGTTTCGGAACAGCTTGGCGTAGCCCTCGGAAATGTGCGACACCATCTCGAAATAAGAGCGCGACACCAGAATCTGCCCCGGCAGCGCGAATCCCATGACGCGTTGCGCCACGTTGATGCCATCGCCGATGATGTTGGGCTGCCCGTTGAGATCCCGGACCAGCCGGACCGGTCCGAGGTTGATGCCGATGCGGGCCGGAAGCCTTGGCGGTTCGTTGGGCCTGGGGGAAAACGACTCGCGCAGGCTCATCGCCACGAACAACGCATCTTCGGGGTCGCCGAGGAAATTGATCGCAACCCCATCGCCGGTATCCAGAATAATGCGGTCGTTCGGCGCGATGTCGCGAATCGCCTCGGCGATCAGCGCGTTGAACTGATCCTTGAGCTGTATCTGCTCCGACACCGGCTTCTTCGAGTACTCGGCGATGTCCAGGAACAGGACGCTGCAAATGAACGTGCGGTTGGCGCGCTCAGGCATCATCGGACATCACCTGCGTTGTCGGCTGCAAACGGACTTCCTTGGCGGGCACATGCTTTCGGGGACGATAATCTTATCACCATTCAATGCCGATCCGGCAAGCGTCGGGAATAAATTAATTCACTTGCGTCAAGCTCTTTGCGAACAATCTTCCACGGTTTTCGAGGTTTTGCCGGCACTTCCCCGGCACGTGGATTCGGCCTAATCCTTTATTATTGGGTGGTCCCGCCGGACCGCCCCAAGTGGACGCGGCTGCAAACCCCGGCGCTCTAAATTTTGCGGATTTCCGGAGCAGCCTTGAGTCACGCCAATCCTTACCGCACTGGCCTGGATCGAAATCCGGCCAACCATGTTGCCCTGTCACCGCTGTCATTTCTGGCGCGGGCGGCGGAAGTCTATCCGCAGCGCGCCGCGGTAATCCACGGCGAGCGGCGCCTGACCTGGGCGCAAACCTACCAACGCTGCCGCAGGTTGGCTTCGGCGCTTGCCCGGAGCGGCATCGGCGTCGGAGACACCGTTGCCGTCATGGCGCCCAACGTGCCGGCGATGTTCGAGGCTCACTACGGCGTGCCGATGACGGGTGCGGTTCTGAATACGCTCAACACGCGCCTGGAAGCAGAGGCAATCGCGTTCATGCTCACTCACGGCGAGGCCAGGGTGCTGATAACCGACCGCGAGTATTCCGCCACCATTGCCAGAGCGCTGAGCCAGATCGAACGCAAGCCGCTGGTCATAGACATCGACGATACCCTCGGCGCAGACGGCGATCTGCTGGGCGAGGCCGAATACGAGACCTTCATTGCGGGCGGCGATCCCGCCTTCGACTGGAGGCTTCCGGACGATGAGTGGAATGCGATCGCGCTGTCGTACACCTCCGGCACGACTGGAAATCCCAAGGGCGTCGTGACGCATCACCGCGGCGCCTATCTCAATGCGATCAGCAACATCGTCACTTGGGCGATACCGCACTTCCCGGTGTACCTGTGGACGCTGCCAATGTTCCATTGCAACGGCTGGTGTTTCCCGTGGACATTGGCGGCGCTGGCCGGCACCAGCGTGTGCTTGCGGCGGGTCGAAGCCGCGCCGATTTTCGACCTGATCCGGCGCCACAAGGTCACGCACTTCTGTGGCGCGCCGGTGGTACATAACATGCTGATCAATGCGCCGGCCGAACTGCGCGCCGGAATCGATCACAAGGTTTCGGCGATGGTGGCGGGCGCCGCGCCGCCGCAGGCGGTCATCGAAGGCATGGAGCGAATGGGCGTGGACCTTACTCATGTCTATGGATTGACCGAGGTGTACGGACCGGCATCGGTTTGCGCCAAGCATCCGGAGTGGGACGATCTGCCGCCGGACCAGCGCGCCGAGCTGAACGGCCGGCAGGGCGTGCGTTACATCTTGCAGGAGGCAATGGACGTACTCGATCCCAAGACGCTGAAGCCGGTACCGCGCGACGGACAGACCATGGGCGAAATTTTCTTTCGCGGCAACATCACCATGAAGGGCTACCTCAAGAACCCGAAGGCCACCGAGGAGGCGTTCAAGGACGGCTGGTTCCACACCGGTGATCTGGCGGTGATGTATCCCGACGGCTACGCCAGGATCAAGGACCGGTCCAAGGACATCATCATCTCCGGCGGAGAGAACATTTCCACCATCGAAGTGGAGGATGTGCTCTACCGGCACCCGCATGTTCTGGAAGCGGCGGTGGTGGCGAGGCCGGATGAAAAATGGGGGGAGACACCGTGCGCATTCGTGACACTCAAGAGCGGCGCGCCGGCGGTCACCGAGCAGGACATCATAGATTTCTGCCGCGAGCGGCTGGCGCGCTTCAAATGCCCGCGCAAGGTGGTGTTCGGCCCGCTGCCCAAGACCTCCACCGGCAAGATCCAGAAAAACGTTCTGCGTGAACAAGCGAAAATCGTTTAACCCCTTTTCACCGCAAAGACGCAAAGGACGCAAAGAAATAAAAGCAGAATACTGTCCGGTTCAAACCCGGAACGCCCGACATTTCTGATCAGGAGTGTTTCCGCCTTTCGATCCAGTCATAGGCTTTGCTCCTGTCTTTCTCTGCGTCCTTTGCGTCTTTGCGGTGAAAGTGTTTGGCGGTGAAAGTTTTTGACGTTGCTGCGGTAGAATCTCATCCCTTTCCAACAGACATGGGTCCGTGAAATGAAGGTACTGGTCCCGGTAAAGCGGGTAGTGGACTACAACGTAAAGGTGCGGGTGAAGGCCGACGGCACCGGCGTGGAGATCGCCAACGTGAAAATGTCGATGAATCCCTTCGATGAGATTGCCGTCGAAGAAGCGGTGCGGCTGAAGGAGGCGGGGGTCGCTACCGAGATCATCGCGATTTCCGTGGGCTCCGTCCAATGCCAGGAAACGCTGCGTACTGCACTTGCGATCGGCGCCGACCGCGCGATTCTGGTGGAAACCGTCGTCGAAACGCAGCCGCTGGCCGTGGCCAAGATCCTCAAGGCGATCGTCGCCAGGGAGCAACCCAGGTTGGTCATCATGGGCAAGCAGGCGATCGACGACGACTCCAACCAGACCGGGCAGATGCTGGCGGCGCTGCTTAACTGGTCGCAGGCCACTTTCGCCTCGAAAGTGAAGGTGAGCGGCAACACCCTGGAAATCACCCGTGAAGTAGACGGCGGCTTGGAAACGCTATCCATCAACCTTCCGGCTGTGGTGACCACCGATCTGCGGCTAAATGAGCCGCGCTACGTGACACTGCCGAATATCATGAAAGCGAAGAAGAAGCCGTTCGATACCCTGACCCCGGATGCGCTGGGCGTGGACGTTGCGCCGCGGCTGAAGACGCTCAAGGTGCAGGAACCGCCGAAGCGCAGCGCCGGCCAGATGGTGAAGAGCGTGCCGGAACTGGTGCAAAAGCTGAAGAATGAAGCGAAGGTCATCTGATGCGTACTCTCGTCGTAGCCGAACATGACAACGCCGCGTTGAAGCCAGCGGTGCTCAATACCATCACCGCTGCGCAGAAGCTCGGCGGCGAAATCGACGTCCTGGTCGCCGGACACAACTGTGCAGGGGCCGTTAAGTCCGCAACGCAGATTCTCGGAGTAAAAAAAGTGCTGGTTGCAGATGCGGTGCAGTACGCGCATCCGTTGGCGGAGAATCTTGCGGCGCTGATCGTTTCGATCGCGAAGGCTTACAGCCACGTGCTGGGTCCGGCCACCAGTTTCGGCAAGAATGTGATGCCGCGCGTTGCGGCGTTGCTCGACGTGGCGCAGGTTTCCGACATCGTCAAGGTCGAGACGCCCAATACTTTCGTGCGGCCGATTTACGCGGGCAACGCGCTTGCGACCGTCCAGTCCGGCGATCCGATCCAGGTGATCACCGTACGCTCGACCGGTTTCGACGCCGCCGGCGCGAGCGGCGGCTCGGCCGCCGTCGAGAACCTGCCGGCGGTGGCCGACACCGGTCTTGCCAGGCTGGTGGGTCAGGAACTCACCAAGTCGGCGCGGCCGGAGTTGACCGCAGCACGCGTGATCGTCTCCGGCGGCCGCGGCATGGGCAGCGGCGAGAATTTCAGGATTCTGGAAACCCTGGCGGACAAGCTCGGCGCGGCGGTCGGCGCCTCCCGTGCGGCAGTGGACTCGGGTTTCGTGCCCAACGACTACCAGGTCGGCCAGACCGGCAAGATCGTCGCGCCGGAACTCTACATAGCGGTCGGTATCTCCGGTGCCATCCAGCACCTCGCGGGAATGAAGGACAGCAAGGTGATCGTGGCGATCAATAAGGACGCCGAAGCGCCGATCTTCCAGGTGGCCGACTACGGGCTGGTCGCCGACCTGTTCCAGGCCGTGCCCGAGTTGACATCGGCTTTAGGCTGACCGAACTCAAAAAAAATCTTTCACCACCAAGAACACCCGAAATCCTGCAACTCAGAATTGGTGGGGTTACTTGACTTCCCGTTCCTCACACTTCGTTTTTCTTGGTGCCTTGGTGTCTTGGTGGTAGGTTTAAACGTTTCAGATGTATCAGGAGTAGAACATGTCGACATATGCTGCGCCGATCCGCGACATGAAGTTCGTCATCAACGAGCTGGTCGGTCTGGACCAGATTTCGGCGTTGCCCGGATGCGAGGAGGTCACCCCGGACCTGGTCGACGCGGTGCTGGAGGAAGCCGGCAAGTTCGCGGCCGGCGTGCTTGATCCGCTCAACAAGGTCGGCGACCGGACCGGCGCGAGGCTCAACGACGATGTCGTCACCGCCGCGCCGGGCTTCAAGGAAGCTTTCCGGCAATTCTCCGAAGGCGGCTGGACCGGACTGAACTGCGACCCGCAGTTCGGCGGGCAAGGGTTGCCGCACATCATTTCGGCGCAGACATCGGAAATGTGGAATT
>DASYUW010000037.1:0-4384 GCA_036000845.1 Burkholderiales bacterium | reverse complement strand
GATTCGTGGGATAACTCGCGATCCTTGGAAGCCAGTCCAACGATCTATTTGACAGCAATCCATCGTCGATCGGAAAACCCGCGAAATCGGCGTCAGGCAAGGCGCGAGTCCTTGACAGGGGCGGGGGCCGGTGCAACGTGGAGCAGGGATCGCCGGAGAGCGGAAGAGGGGCCCCGAACGTTTTCTGTTCGGGGATCTGACCTCGGAGGCAATCGAGGGCGGCGGCGCGATCCCTTTTGCGTCTGATCTCAGATCGCATCCCCAACTGAAGTTGGGGCCCCTGCTCCGCCTCGACAGCCGCCCCGCTTGCGGGGATGCGACCGTGCAACCGGCCAGTAGCGTGTCGACCACCGGCCTGACGCGTGTCTCCGCGGTCAGATCCCCAGAGGGACCCCTCTTCCGCGCTCCGACACGCACGGCAAGGACTCGTAACACCGAATGGCGCCGATTCTCGTCGGGTTTTCAGCCGCGAATCAGCGGAACAGGACACTAGAGCCAGCGCATCATGCCCATCTCGAAGGGATGGGTCAGCAGTTCGTGATGCGGATACATGCGAATGCGGTATCCCAGCTTGCCGCAGTGTTCGGGGCTCAGTTCCAGCACGAAGCGATGTTCGCCCTTATCGGTGCGCACCCCCTCGGACTGGAACTGGTAGCAGGTCGCCTGCGCTTCGTTGTCGCGGCTCATCTGTTTGGCGATCAGAAGTTCGACTCTCACGTCCTCCGGCTTCAGACCGTCGAGGTCGACACCGACTTCGAAACGCACGTTGTCGCCGAAGGCGATGCGTTTCTTCGGCGCGTCCAGGCGGCGCATGCCGACCTTGCGCCAGGAACTGCGCACATGCGTCTTCCACTCCGCAAGCCGGCGCGCCGCCTCGAAGTTCGATTCGGCGTAGCGCCGGCCCTGGCGCGTGGCGGGAAGATAGAATTTCGCCAGGTACTCGCTCACCATGCGCGTGGACGAAAAGCGCGGCAGAAGCGCGGCGATGGAGCGTTTCGACATGCGCAGCCACTCGGTCGAATAACCCATGTCACCGCGCCGGTAGTACAGCGGAATCACCTGGTCCTGCAGCAACTCGTAGAGGGTCCGGCTTTCCTCGAAATTGCGGCGCGCCTCGTCCAGGCTCTCCGACACCGGCTTGATCGCCCAGCCGTTCTTGCCGTCGTAACCCTCGTCCCACCAGCCGTCGAGCACCGAGAGGTTGAGCACGCCGTTGATGCCCGCCTTCATGCCGGAAGTGCCGCTCGCCTCCAGCGGATACACCGGATTGTTCAGCCACACATCCACCCCGGAAACCAGGCGCCGCGCCAGCCGCAGGTCGTAGTCCTCGATCAGCAGGATCTTGCCCTCGAAGTCCGGCAGGCGCGCCATCTGCGTGAGCCGGCGGATGATGTCCTGGCCGGGCACGTCCGCCGGATGCGCCTTGCCGGCAAAGATGAACAGGACCGGGCGTTTTTCGTCGCCGAGTATCTGGCGCAGCCAGTCGAGGTCCTCGAACAGCAGCGCCGCGCGCTTATACGTAGCAAAGCGGCGCGCGAAGCCGATGGTGAGCACATTCGGATTGACCGGATCGGCGTAGCGCAGCAGGCGGTCGAGGTGGGCCTCGGAACCGCGGTTGCGGAAGTGCTGGCGCGACACCCGGTAGCGCACCAGGTGCAGCATCTGCGCTTTCAGGGACTGGCGCACGCTCCAGAACAGATGATCCGGCATGTCGTCGATGCGCTGCCAGAACACCTCATTGTTGGCATGGTGCGACCAGTCGAAGCCGAGAAACTTGTCGAACTGGTCGGTCCACTCCGGGGCCAGGAACGTGGGTACATGCACGCCGTTGGTAACGTACGAAAGCGGATTCTCCTCCGCCGCCACTTCCGGCCACAGCGGCGCGCAGATGCGCGCGGAGACCTCGCCGTGAATGCGGCTGACGCCGTTCTGGAAACGCGAACCGCGGATCGCCAGCGCGGTCATGTTGAACTCCTGGCTGCCGTCAACGCGGCCGAGCGCGAGCAGGTCTTCCTCGCTCATGCCCAGTTCCTTGCGCAGCCAGGCGAAATGGTCGCGCATCATGTCCGCGCTGAAGTAGTCATGGCCCGCGGGTACCGGCGTGTGGGTCGTGAACACCGTGTTTGCGGCGACCGCTTCGAGCGCGGCGTCGGAAGTCAGTCCCTGGCCGACCAGAATGCGCACCCGCTCGAGCACCAGGAATGCCGGGTGGCCCTCGTTGATGTGCCAGGCGGTCGGTTTCAGTCCCAGTTCCACGAGCGCGCGCACGCCGCCGACGCCGAGAACGATTTCCTGCTCGATGCGCGCGGTCAGGTCCCCGCCGTAGAGGCGGTGAGTGATGTCGCGATCGTCGCCTGAGTTTTCGTCGAGGTCGGTATCGAGCAGGTACAGCGTCACGTGTCCCACCTTTGTCTGCCAGACTTTTACCTGCACGGCGCGCCCCGGCAGATCGACCTTGACCCTTACCTCGGCGCCGTCATCGCGCAACACCGGCGACACCGGCAGGTCCTCGAAATCGGAATCGGAGTAAAGCGCGTGCTGGTTGCCTTCGGTGTCGATAGTCTGGTGAAAGTAGCCCTGGCGATAGAGCAGGCCCACGCCGATGAAGGGCAGACGCATGTCGCTTGCCGACTTGCAATGGTCCCCGGCGAGAATGCCCAGTCCCCCGGAATAGATCGGCAGGCTCTCGTGGAATCCGAATTCGGCGCAGAAGTACGCGACCAGATCGCTCTGGCGCAGCCATTCGGAGCCGCCCCTGCGCAAAGGCTCGCCGTGGTAGGTATCGAACTCCGAGAGCACGCGGTTGTAATTGCCGAGGAACACCGGGTCGTCGGCGGCGTCCACCAGTTTCTGCTCGTCGACCCGTTTCAGAAAAGCCTTGGGATTGTGACCGACTTCATCCCAGAGCAGGGTGTCGAGGCGCGAGAACAGCAACCGCGTCTGCCGGTCCCAGCTGTACCAGAGGTTGTTGGCGAGTTCCTCCAGCCGGGCGAGGCGGCGCGGCAGCTTGGCGTTGACTTCGAGGGTGAACGTCGTGCCCTGTGGCATGGTTGAACCGCGTCAGCAATCAGTCTGCGGGATTATGAGGAAAAGCTGCGTTTTGGGGAAACGGCGGGCCGGCACCGGATCGGTGCGCCCGGCGGCGCAATTCCCTGGAACACGTATCCCTGGAACACGTGAATCCCTAGAGCACGTATCGCGCCAGATCTTCGCTCTGCGCCAGATCCTTCAGCCGCGCGTCCACGCGGGCGGCGTCGATGACGATCTTCTGCCCCTGATGACGGTCGGCTTCGAACGACACGTCCTCGAGCAATTTCTCCATCACGGTGTAGAGCCGCCGTGCGCCGATGTTTTCCGTCTTTTCGTTCACCTGCCAGGCGATCTCGGCCAGCCGGCGAATGCCCTCCTGCCGGAATTCGAGCTGGACGCCTTCGGTTTCGAGCAACGCCTGGTATTGTTGCGTGAGGCAGGCGTCGGTCGCGGTCAGGATCTTCTCGAAGTCTTCCACCGAAAGACTGCCGAGTTCGACGCGGATCGGAAAGCGGCCCTGCAGTTCCGGGATCAGATCGGACGGCCGGGACAGATGAAATGCACCGCTGCCGATGAACAGGATGTGGTCGGTCTTGATCATGCCGTACTTGGTCGAAACCGTGGTGCCCTCCACCAGCGGCAGCAGGTCGCGCTGCACGCCATGGCGCGATACCTCCGCGCCGGAGGTCTCCTGGCGGCTGGTAATCTTGTCGATCTCGTCGAGAAAAACGATTCCGTTCTGCTCCACGTTGGTAAGGGCCTTGAGCTTGAGTTCATCGTCGTTGACCAGCTTGGCCGCCTCTTCCTCGGTCAGCAACTGCATCGCCTCGCGGATCTTGAGCTTGCGGGTCTTGCGCCGCGTTCCGCCGAGATTCTGGAACATGCTCTGAATCTGCGACGTCAGGTCCTCCATTCCGGGCGGCGCCAGGATTTCCATCTGGGTGTGCATCGCCGCGACTTCGATCTCGATCTCCTTGTCGTCGAGCTCGCGTTCGCGGAGCTTCTTGCGGAATTTCTGTCTGGTCGCGCTGTCGCGGTCTTCCTGTTCGGCCTGGAAACCGATCTCCCGCGCCGGTGGCAGCAGTGCGTCGAGGATGCGCTCCTCGGCCTGGTCTTCCGCACGGTGGCGCACCTTGCCAGTCTCCTGCTCGCGCGTCTGCTTGATCGCGGTCTCCACCAGATCGCGGATGATCGAATCCACATCCTTGCCGACGTAGCCGACCTCCGTGAACTTGGTGGCCTCCACTTTGATGAAGGGCGCCTCCGCGAGCTTGGCCAGCCGCCGCGCGATCTCGGTCTTGCCCACGCCGGTGGGCCCGATCATCAGGATGTTCTTGGGCGTGATCTCCTGGCG
>DASYUW010000036.1:0-8391 GCA_036000845.1 Burkholderiales bacterium | reverse complement strand
AGGGCTGCCCGCCGTGAGCGATGGCGATGAAGCCGGCCTTCTGTACCTTCTGGGCGGCGGCGATGAACTCGTCCCAGTTCTTGGGTTCGCCGGTCACGCCGGCTTTATTCAAGACTTCCTTATTTGCCCACACCCAGTTGGTGGAGTGGACGTTGACCGGCGAGGCGATCCACTTGCCGTTGTACTTGGAAAACTTCTGCAAAGCCGCGGGAACGGTCTTGTCCCAGCCCTCCTTGGCGGCGACGTCGTTCAGGTCGGCAACCACGCCCTGCTTGGCCCAGTCGAGAATGTCGAAGCCCAGCATCTGGACCGCAGTCGGCGGATTGCCGGAGGTCACGCGGGCGCGCAGCGCGGTCATCGCCTGCTCGCCGCCGCCGCCGGCCACCGGCATGTCATTCCATTTGATGCCTTGTTTCTCGAGGTTGCCCTTGAGCACGTTCAGGGCGGCCGCTTCGCCCCCTGAGGTCCACCAGTGCAAGACTTCCACCGAATTGTCGGCCGCGAACGAAGGGCCGGTGAGACCGAATCCGCCTGCGACAAGCGCGGCGATTAGTTTCTTATGCATTTTCTCCTCCTGCTGTCAGTTGTGAATGTCCGATTGCGGCCGGACATTTGCCGTATTGCAGATCGTAAACCGCTGCAGTATCGCAGGTCACCTCGGCAGCCACCATCCGGTACGCGGTCCGATGTGCAACTGCACCGTCTTGGTCTCGGTGTAATCCTCCAGTGCCGCGCGGCCCAGTTCGCGGCCGATGCCGCTGTCGCGATAGCCACCGAAGGGCAGCTCCGGGTAGCCGTCCATGAACGTGTTGACCCAAATCGTGCCCGCCTTGATGCCGCGCGCGCAAGTAAGGCAGGTGTCAATGTCGCGGCTCCAGACCGCGGCCGACAGTCCGTAAAGCGTGGCGTTGGCGATCTCAATTGCCTCAGCGGCATTTTGAAATGTAAGCACGGATAGCACCGGCCCGAAAACCTCTTCGCGTGCAATATTCATGTTGCGATGCACCTTGCCGATTACGGTTGGCTGGACGAAAAGCCCGGCGCCGCCGTCGATGCGCTCGCCGCCAAGGTGGACCGTGGCGCCGGCGCTGCGGGCTTCGCGGATGTAGCCCAGGATCTTGTCGAGCTGGGCGTGGTTGATGATGGCACCGACTTTGGTGCGGGGGTTGAGCGGTTCGCCGACCGGGACTTTGCGCGCGCGCTCGACAACTGCCTCGGTAAATCGCGCGGCGATATCGGCATGCACCAGTACCCGGCTGCCGCTGTTACAGCATTCGCCGGCGTTGAAATAGACGCCGAACACCACGGCGTCTAGCGCCGCCTCCCAGTCGCAGTCGGGAAACACGATCTGCGGGTTCTTGCCGCCGAGTTCGAGCGCGATTTTCTTCAGCGTGCCGGCCGCGGCCATGGCGGTCATCTTGCCCACCCGCGTTGAACCGGTGAACGACACCATGTCCACTGCCGGGTGCGACACAATCGGCGCGCCGGCTTCGGCCCCGGTGCCAGTGATGATGTTGACTGCGCCCTCCGGCACGCCGGCCTTCTGCAGGATTTCGCCCAAGATAAGCGTGGTCGTGGAAGTGAGTTCGCTCGGCTTGACCACCGCCGTGCAGCCGGCGGCGAGCGCGAACGGCAGCTTCTGACTGACGATCAGCAGCGGGAAATTCCACGGTGTGATCAACGCTACCACGCCGACCGGCTCGCGCAGCGTGACCCCAAGCATGTCCTCGCCCAGTGTGTTGTAGCTGTCGCCGTGCAGGCCACATGCCAGCGCCGCGGCGTAATGCCACAATTCGGCGGTCGCTGCCATTTCTCCGCGCGCCTGCGAGATCGGCTTGCCCGATTCCAGTACTTCCCATCGCGCCAGCTCCTCGGCGCGGCACGTGATTTCGTCGGCAACGCGGCGCAAGACCGCTGCACGCTCCGCGCCTTTCATGCGCGGCCACGGTCCCTCGTCGAAAGCGTTGCGCGCGGCTTCAATCGCACGGCCGGCATCGGTTTGCTTTGCCGCCGGATAGCTTGCCACCGGCACGCCGTGGGCAGGGCTGTCGCGGGTGATGCGTGCGCCGTCTGCCGCCTCGACCCAGGTGTCGCCGATCAGCATGCGGCCCTGGAAAGGCTGGTTGGGCAGATCGGCGGCGCGTCCGCCGGTGATGATTTCCAACGTATCCATGTCAATTGCCCGTGTACTGCGGTGCGCGTTTTTCCTTGAAACTGGCCTTGCCTTCACGTCCGTCGTCGGTGGTCGCAGCAAGCGCGCCGGCCATGGCTTCCAGCGTGGCCGCGAGGCCTTCGCCGCTTCCCGCGTCGATCAGCTGCTTGGTGAGCTGCACCGACACCGGCGCAAGGCGGCAGATCTCCGCGGCGATCTCGTTGGCCCGCTCGAGTGTATTGCCGGTTGCCGGTTCGGCGATTAGGCCGATGCGATAAGCCTCTTCTGCGTCGATGCGGCGTCCGGTGAGCGCGAGAAATTTCACCCGCGCGGCGCCGATCAGCGAAACCAGTCGCTGCGTGCCCGACCAGCCGGGGCAGGTGGCAATGCCGGCTTCCGGCAGACCGAACCCTGCAGCGCTGCGCGCCACGCGGATGTCCGCGGCGGCGGCCAGCTCGAGCCCGCCGCCCAGCGCGTGACCGTTGATTGCGGCGATCACCGGCAGGCGCAGCCGCGCCCACTGATCGAACACCTGGTGGCCGCGCTTAACCCAGGTGCGCCACATGTCGAGCGGCTCTAAGGCCGACCAGGCGCGCACGTCGGCACCTACACAGAATGCCTTCTCGCCGGCGCCGGTGAGAATCGCGCAGCGAAGCCGCTTGTCGGCATCCAGCCGCGCGGCGATACGGGACAGCTCTTCGAGCATCTCCGGGGTCAGCGCGTTGAGCTTATCCGGGCGATCGAGCGTGACGGTCGCCACGGCGCCGTCGATCGCCAGCCGCACCAGTTGGCGATCAGGCATGCACTTTCTCCGGCAAACGTAATCCGAGCGGCGCCTCGCAGAACAGCTGCCCGTCCATGAGTTTCAAATCCGGCGCAACCATGAGCGCAAACTCCGCCTGCCCGAGCACATCGCGCTGCAGGTCCACGCCCGGCGCGATCTCGCGCACCACCAGTCCGTCTGGCGTGAGATCGATCACGCAGCGCTCGGTGACATAGACGACCTGCTGGCCGCGCTTGACGCCCATTGGAGCGCTGAAAGTGACGTGCTCGATGCTGTCCACGAACTTTCGCGACTTGCCTTCCTGCAGGATGGTGAGGCGGCCGTCGCCGGTCTGCAGCTTCGCGCCCGCTGTAAAGAACCCGGAGAACACCAGCTTGCCTGCGTGCGTGGTGATATCGACAAAACCCCCGCAGCCGGCGGTGAGATAGGGCTTGGCGCCGAGTCTGGACACGTTGACGCTGCCTTCCCGGTTGATCTGCAGGAAGGACAGCAGCGCGACATCGAAGCCGCCGCCCTGGAAGTAAGTGAACTGGTTGGGGGAAGCGACGATTGCGTCTGCGTTCGCGGCGCAGCCGAACGCGAAACCGAGCAGCGGCACACCGCCGACCGCCCCCTGTTCGATCGCCCAGGTGACGCTCCCGTGCAGGCCTTCTTCCAGCAGGATGCGCGGCACGTTTGCCGAGATGCCGAAGCCGAGCACCGCGGTCTCGCCTTGCGCGAGCTCGAGCGCGGCGCGGCGGGCGATGACTTTTTCCAGTCCCCAGGCGGTCAGTTCGAAGGTGTCGTCGGGGCGGACGATTTCGCCGCTGATCGCCGCATCGTAGTCAGTTTGCGTGGTCTGCTTCTGCTCGGGGTCGACGACGACGAAATCCACCAGAGAACCGGGCACGTGCACATGGTGCGGCTTGATGGAGCCGGCCCGCACCATGCGCTTGACCTGTGCGATGACGATGCCGCGGTTGTTGCGCGCCGCGAGCGCCTGATCAAGAGCACCGAGCAGTGCGCCTTCATGCTCGAAGGAAAGATTGCCGCGTTCGTCCGCGGTGGTGGCGCGAAGGATTGCCACCCGCGGCGCGATCGCCGGGTAGAACAGCCATTCCTCTTCGGCAAACGACACCTTCTTCACGAATGGCTCGGCCTGAGCGCGTGCGTTCATCGCGCCGCCCTGACGGTCCGGATCGACGAATGTATCCAAGCCGACCTTGGTGAGCACACCCGGACGCTTTGCCGCTGCGTCGCGATGCATGTCGAACATCACCCCGCTCGGCAGATTCCAGGCCGCGATACGGTTTTCGGTGATCAGATGCCAGATCTCAGGCATCGGCAGCGAAGACGGGCCGCTGGGATACGAGCCGGCAAGTATTTTTTTCAGCATCCCGGGGCGCGCGATGTGGTCGATGCCGCGGATGCCGTACATGTCTCCGGCCGCGATCGGATGCAGCGTGGTCAGATCGCGCGGATGGCCCTCGGCCGCAAAGCGCGCGCCGAGCGCTTCCAGCACCTTGTCTGGACAGCCGAGGCCGCTCGATGAGCTGACGGTAACGACGTCGCCGTCGCGAATCAGCTGCGCGGCCTGTCCGGCGGAAATCAGTTTGTTCATGTAAACCGTGAGAGTTACTGGTATCGAACCGGGATGCGGCGGCCGGAATTACACGATTCGAGCACCGCCAGCGCAGTGGCGAGCGAACGCACACCGTCCTCACCGGTGGCAGAAGGCTGGCCATCGCCATTCACCGCTGCGACGAAGGCGCGCAACACCCGGACGTACAGATTTTCATGTTCCAGTGTGAAGGTGGTCTCGCCGCCGCCATTGCGCAGCGTCACTTCGCCGACCGGGCGCTGAGTCATGACGTTGCGGCCGATAATTGATCCCTCGGTGCCGTGCACTTCCAGGCCGGTGCCGGCGAACTTCAAGGTGAAAGCGTCGTGGAGCTGCGCCAGCACGTTGTTGTCGAAACGCAACACCGCCATTACCCCGTCTTCGAGCCCCCCTTCTGCCATGCCCGCCTGTTGAGAGACGGCGACTGCCTCTACGGGCTCGGCATCGAGGACGAAGCGCAGGGTATCGGCGTCGTGCACGGTAATGTCGAGGATGACTCCGGCACCTGCAGACGGATTGCTGAGCCGCCAGCCCTGCAGGTGGGGAGGCAGATAGACGGCGTGGAAAACCCGGGCGAAAAGCGGCGTGCCGATGGCGCCGGATCGGATCAGCTCCCGGATCTTGCGATGCGTCGCAGCGTTGCGCAGGTGATGGTTGGTGCCCATTACCACCCCGGCTTTCGTACATGCGGCGACCATTTTCCCGGCATCGGCAAGCGTGAGCGCCAGAGGCTTTTCGCACAGCACGTGCTTCCCGGCGGCAGCGCAGTCCAAGGCCTGCGCCTTGTGCAGTTCGTTTGTGGTACTGATATAGACGGCCTCCACTTTCGGGTCGGCCAGCAGGGCGGCCAACGACGTGTAGGTCGCAGGGATCCCGTTCGCTTGGGCGTAGTCGCGCGCGCGAGCCGGATCACTACTCATCACCGCGACAACGTTGTTGCCGGGTTGGGCGCGAATCGCATCAATCATCCATTCCCTGGCGATGGTGCTGGCACCAACTAATCCCCAGCCAATTTGCTGCCTTGCCATGGGCTCCCCCATTTTGCCGGAGATCCTCGCAAAAACCGCGAGTTACCGTATTTTATGAGTTTTAGATCGTTCCAATTGAGAAATTGGAACGTTCCAATTCAGATATAATATGGCGTCCCACGAGAATCTTGTCAATAATATTTGCGGAATCCTTGTTGGCAGAATTCATGACCCAGCCCCAAACCAAAGCCAAGCGCGCGTCGATCACCATTACTGATGTCGCACACGCGGCGGGTGTTTCCAAGTCGACAGTTTCCCTGGTTTTACAGGGCAGTCCGCTGATTGCCCCCGAAACCGCCGAGCGGGTGCGACAGAGTGTTGTCGCGCTCGGCTATGTATACAACCGGCGGGCAGCCGACCTGCGACGCAAGTCGTCGAACGTGGTTGGCATCGTCATCAACGATCTCGGCAACCCATTTTTTGCCGAGATGTTGGTCGGTATGGAGCGCCGTCTGTTCGATGCCGGCTACATCAGCCTCATGGCCCACACCGACGAGCGGCTGGATGTTCAGAAGAGAGTGCTCACTTCTATGCAGGAGTACCACGCCGCGGGACTCATACTATGTCCGGCATTCGATACGCCGGCAGGGCTGCTGGAGCGGACCCATCACGCCGGCATCCCGCTGGTGATCGTGGTACGGGAACCGGCGGCCGGCAGCTACGACTTCGTCGGCGCCAATCACGAGAGCGGCACTTTCGAGGCGACCCGCCACCTGATCGGGCAGGGGCATCGCCGGATTGCGTTCCTGGGCCGAATCGGCGGCGGACCGGTTTACGAGCAGCGGCGCACGGGATATGAGCGGGCAATGATGGAAAACGGCATCGCGGCCGTGCCCGAATGGATCATCGACATTCCTCCCACCCGCGAAGGCGGCCGCGAGGGCATCCGGCAGGTGCTGGCAATGCCGCTCCGGCCGACCGCAGCAGTCTGCTACAACGACATAGTGGCGTTCGGCACTTTGGGCGAACTGGGCGAGCACGGGTTGGTGGTCGGCCGGGATTTCGCGATCACCGGGTTCGACGGCGTTGCGGCGACCGCGCATTCCAACCCGCCGCTTACCACCATCGACGTGCGGCCGGGCGAGCAAGGCGCCGTGGCGGCCGACATGCTGCTCAAGCGGCTCGCCGATCCGGCGGCGCCGCCGAGGCGGCATATTCTTGAACCGCGACTGGTAGTGCGCCAGTCGTCCGGACCGCCGTCGGCGTGAAGCGGCGAATCAGAGACCAATGCAATTAAGGTGCGGGTCGAATGGATAACCAACAACAGCTGCAGTTGCTTCTGCAGCAGGAATCCGAGCTGCAGTTCGCCGAGTTCACCAACGATACCGCGGTGGCACTCGGGCTGAAACTCGTCGAAGCGGCCCGGGCGCGCAGCTGTTCAGTGACCGTCGACGTCTGCCGTAACGGCCAACAGTTGTTTCACTGCGCGCTTCCAGGCACGTCTGCGGACAACGACGACTGGATCAAGCGAAAGAACAACGTAGTCAATCGCTATGGGCACAGCTCGCTCTACGTCGGCACGCAGTTCCGCGCCAAGGGCACTACGTTCGAGGAGTCGTCGCGGCTGGATCGCGGCCAGTATGCGGCGCACGGCGGCGCGTTCCCGATCATTATCCGAAATGTCGGCGTGGTGGGAACCGTGACCGTCTCGGGCTTGCCGCAAGTCGAAGACCACGAACTGGTTGTCGAAGTATTGCGTGAGTTTCTGGGCAGCGGTCGGCGCTAAGGATGCTGTCTATCGGTATTGCCGAGGCCCGACTCCGCAAGCCGGATCGGCCGGCGGGATGCCGAAGGCGACGATCCAGTAGCGACCAGCCCCGAACGCGTAGTCGCCGAGGACGGTCATGCCCAAGCCGTCCACGTGCGCGGCGAGAGATCGTGTATTGGTTTTGGAAATGAAAGCTGCGGCCACATCGAACTGCCCGGCCAGTTCCTCCTTCATCCGGGTAATCAGTCCGCGCAGCACGCCACGTCCGCGCCAGGCGCGATCGACGCACACCGGCCCGTAAATGCATACGCGCGCGTCGATCAAGGTCGTACCCAGGTAAGTGAGCCGCCTGAAGGTGGCGATCATGGCGTCGAGTATCGGGAACTGGCGGCTGAAATTCACGCCTGCCGAGCAGGCGTAGCCGACGATGTTCCCGTGGTCCTCCGCGACCACAACCGCCGCCTCGCGGTTCATCTGCGCGAACTGCTCCGCGGCAAAGCGCGCGGACAGGAATCCGTCCTTATGCTGTTCCGTCGGCAGATTCCCGAGAAGATTGGCTTCCTGCAGTTCGAGAAGGCTGGGGAGGTCGCGGGGGACGAGACGGCGGAAAATCATTCCTGAAAGCAGGGCCGAGGTCCGGGAAGGAAAGGTTCAGTGGAAAATAAGGCGGATGCTTATCGATGTTTTTGGTGGCTTTTGTTCGATCGCGTTTACTCGGCCCTCGTACCTCGGCCCTCGAACCTATTGTTATTGCAAGTCGAGCGCGTATTTCTTCAGGTCTTCGAGAGTCGCGTAATCGAGCGCTCGCTCGTGGGTTGCCGTGAGGACCACCGACGGCGTCATTCCGGCACGGAGCGCTTCGCGCCAGCGTGTCGCGCACAGGCACCAGCGGTCGCCGGGTTTTAGCCCCGGAAAGCCGAAGTCCGGCATCGGCGTGCTGAGGTCATTACCGCGTGCGACCGAGAATTCCAGGAATTCCTTTGTGACCTGAACGCATACGACGTGCGCCCCGTGATCTTCCGGGCCGGTATTGCAGCAGCCGTCGCGGAAGAAACCGGTCACCGGATCGTTGCAGCAATCGGCGAGCGGCCCGCCGAGCACGTTGCGGGCGCGATTGCC
>DASYUW010000035.1:0-11125 GCA_036000845.1 Burkholderiales bacterium | reverse complement strand
ACCAACTATGGAACTCGCCGCCGAAACCGTTTAGTCTTACCGCAGTTTTCCGGCCCCTGTGGGCGTCCATAATCCTCGACCCGACCTCATGCTAACAAGAACCAACCTCGGTCTCACGATCGAACAGGACGAGCTCAAAGGTTTTTCGCGGACGATAGCCGAAATCGAATGGCTGCTGCTCGCGCTGGTCCTGGTGTACCTGCTCGCCGGCGCACCGCCGGAAGAGGGCGGCATCGCGCTGAACATGGCACTGTTTTTCTTTGCCGCGTTCATCCTCGGCCTGCATTACGTCCAGTTCTACAAGGAGGAGTCGCGGCCCAAGCTGCTGTTCGAGACCTGGGTGATGATCGTCTTCATAACCTGGGTGGTCCTGTACACGGGCAATATCCACAGTCCGCTGCTCAATCTCTACTTGTTGCCGATCATCGCCAGCGCGCTGATCTTCGGTAAGCTGGTGACCGCCATCGAAGTCGCTGCGATCATCGGCTGCTTCATGTTCTTTGCCTACGATCCCGGATCCAAGACGCTGGTCACGCTGCGCTACTGGGGCGAGATCCTGGCGATGTCCACGCCTGTGATCCTGGTGGCCTACATCACCACCATGCTTACCGCCGACATCCGTTACGCGGTAGACAAGATCAAGCAAGTTTCGGACACCGACGAACTCACCGGTTTGTACAACATGCGCGCCTTCTCGGCGATGCTGCAGCGATCCTTCAAGCAGGCGGTGCGTTATGGGCACGCCTTGGCAGTAGTGATGATCGACTCGGACAATCTCAAGCAGGTCAACGACGCGCATGGCCACGAAGCCGGCAATCGGCTGCTGCAGCACCTGGTGCGCTGCGTTCGCGAACAGTTGCGCGGGTCGGACGTCATGGCGCGCTTCGGCGGCGACGAATTCATCCTGCTGCTGCCGGAGACCAACAACAAGGGCGCGCTGGAAATGGCCGAGCGCATCCGCAAGGCGGTCGAGTTATCGCGTTTCAGCGTGCGCGAGGGCGACACCAATGTAACGGTCAGTCTGGGAGTGGCGAGCTACCCCGAGGACGGCGGCAACCTCGACGTGATACTCGAAAAAGCCGACAAAGCCATGTATCGCGCCAAGCAGAAAGGCCGCAACCGCGTGGTGTCCTATCTGGAAGACACCATAGTCTGACGGCGTCCCGGCCGGAAGTACGCGGTATCGTCGTAGCACCCCTCCCGCTCGTTCCCGCTCCACCAGCCCGGCACACCCAGCACCGGCAGCGGAGATAACTCTTTGCCGTGGCGAAACCGTTCGCGGTTCCAGATATGTATCGCCAGCAGGCGATCCAGTTCCGCCAGTTGCGCCGACTGAGCCAGTTCAAGGAATGCGCCGGGCACCTGCAGCAGCACGGCTTTTCCGGTCAGGCCGACGAAGGGCTGCAGCGCCTTGGAGAAGAGCGCGTGGCCGAACACACGGAAGCGCATTCGTGCCTTCACCGCGTCGCGCCGATGCCAGAACAATTCCTTCCAGCGAAAGCCGCGCACCAGTTCGAGCAACTCCGAGTCGGTGGAAACGACCGCCACGCCATCTTCGTCGAACAGGGTCAGCGCATCGCGCTGCGGCGGGCGGTTACCCCTTCCGGTGGCAACCATGGACTCGTAGTGGCGGGCGTTGATCGCAGCCTTGGTGGTCGGAAACGTCATCCACACCAGCGCATTGAACAAGTCGTGCCAGTCGAAGGCCCGCACCTGGACCTCGCCCCTGAGATAGGTGCGCGGCTCGAACGCGGTTTCGAATGACTTCGACTTCGGCACCTGGGGAACGAAGCGCACGCGCATACCCTGCGCGTTGACGATGCGCCGGCCGTGGTCCTCGGCCAGCGCGTTGAGCAGATCGAGGTCCGGCCAGCCGATCGCGGGCAGGCCGGCGGCCACCGAGCGCAGCGGCGCGAACATATCGCTGCGGGTCAGCCAGTCGGTATTCCAGAAGTCGGCCATGAGGTTGCACAAGTGCGATCGGTTAACATTGCCGTTCCAGTATATCCACGCCCGTTGCAAACATGACTGAACGCGTTGACTGCGCGGTGATCGGCGCCGGGATCGTCGGGCTAGCCGTTGCACGTGAACTCGCGCTCCACGGACGCGAAGTAATCGTGATCGAAGCCGCCGACGCGATCGGCACGCACACCAGCTCGCGCAACTCCGAGGTGATCCACGCCGGGTTGTACTACGGCAAAGGCTCTTTCAAGGCACGTTTCTGCACCGCCGGGAAACAGTTGCTCTACGCCTATTGCAGGGAGCGCGGCGTGCCACACAGGAACATCGGCAAGATCGTGGTAGCGGCGGGCGACGACGAGATCGAGGCACTCAAGGGTTACGTTGCCAAAGCCGAAGCCAACGGCGTCACCGACTTGCGCTGGCTGTCGCGCGCGCAATTGCGGGAACTGGAACCGAACGTCGAATGCGTTGCCGGATTTCTTTCACCGTCCACGGGAATCGTGGACAGCCATGCGCTGATGCTGGCCTACCAGGGCGACGCTCAGAATCACGGCGCGGCCGTAGTGTTCAAGAGCCCGGTCCGGTCCGGTGAAGTCGGCACGGACGGCATCGTGCTCGATGTCGGCGGCGACGAGCCGATGACCATCGCCTGCAACGCGGTCGTGAACTCGGCCGGCCTGTTTGCCCAGGACGTCGCACGCTCGATCCGAGGCATTCCGGCGCAAAGCATCCCACCGCAGTACTTTGCCAAGGCCCACTACTACACGCTTTCGGGCAAACCGCCGTTCAGACGCCTGGTGTATCCGGTCGCGACCAGCGCCCACCTGGGCGTGCATGTCACCGTGGATCTCGGCGGGCAGGTGCGCTTCGGTCCGGACGTCAGCTGGGTCGACAAAGTGGACTACAGCTTCGACCACTCGCGCGAACCGCTTTTTTACAAAGCCATCCGCAAGTATTACCCGGGGTTGAAGGACGGTCAGCTGCAACCCGGTTACACCGGCATCCGCCCCAAGGTCTCGGGCGAGAGGGCACCCGCCGCCGACTTCGTGATCCAGGGGCCGAACGACCACGGGATTCCCGGCCTGGTGAATCTGTACGGCATCGAATCGCCAGGACTCACCGCCTCGATGGCGATCGCGCAGCACGTGCGCATGCTGCTGCAGGACTAAACTACGAGGAAAACTCGACCCGGGAGGGATATGAACATGGGTGCAAAGGATCAGATCGAACCCATCGAAAAAGCCGGCGTCGATGAACTGCGCGCGCTGCAGCTGCAGCGGCTGCGCTGGAGTCTGCAGCACGCGTATGAGAAGGTACCGCACTACCGCAAGACCTTCGACGCCGTCGGCGTTCACCCCGGCGATCTGAAGGATCTGGCGGATCTGGCAAAATTTCCGTTCACCACCAAGGCCGACCTGCGTGCCAGCTACCCTTTCGGGATGTTCGCCGCGCCCATGGACGACATCGTGCGCATTCACGCCTCCAGTGGCACCACGGGCAAGCCCACCGTGGTCGGCTACACCAGGGAGGACATCGACACCTGGGCGACGGTGATGGCGCGCTCGCTGCGGGCTGCAGGCGGCAAATCCAGCGACATCATCCACGTTGCCTACGGCTACGGGCTGTTCACCGGCGGGCTGGGTGCGCATTACGGGGCCGAGGCACTGGGCGCCACCGTGATCCCGGTGAGCGGCGGCATGACCGAGCGCCAGGTGCAGTTGATGCGCGACTTCAAGCCCGACATCCTGATGTGCACGCCGTCGTACGCGCTGGTGATCGCCGATGAGTTCGAGCGTCAGGGTCTGGACCCGGCGCACTGCACCGCGCGCGTGGGGATCTTCGGGGCCGAACCGTGGACTGAGAGCATGCGCACCGAAATCGAAAGGCGTCTCGGGCTGGCCGCGCTCGACCACTACGGGCTTTCCGAGGTGATCGGCCCGGGAGTCGCCGCGGAATACATTGAGACCAGGGATGGGCTCACCGTCTGGGAAGACCACTTCTACCCTGAGATCATCGACACGCAGACCTGCGCGGTGCTGCCCGATGGCCAGGCCGGTGAACTCGTCCTCACTTCGCTTACCAAGATCGGCATGCCGGTGATCCGTTTCCGCACCCGCGACCTCAGCCGTCTGCTGCCCGGCGCTGCGCGCAGCATGCGCCGGATGGCGCGCGTCACCGGGCGCAGCGACGACATGCTGATCATCCGTGGCGTCAATGTTTTTCCCTCGCAAATCGAAGAACTGCTGTTGAAGCAGGTTGATCTCGCGCCCCACTATGTGCTGGAAGTGCGTCGCGACGGGCACTTGGACGATCTGGACGTCCTGGTCGAACGCCGGGCCGGGACCGCGGCACCCTTGTCGGTTGCGACAATCACCGCCATCGAGCAGGATATGGAGCGGCAGATCAAGGGCTACATCGGAGTGACCACCCGGGTTCGTGTGGTCGAACCGGGCACGGTGCAGCGCTCGCAGGGCAAGGCGGTGCGCGTCATCGACAAGCGGCCCAGGAATTGAGAGTCGAGGGGCATTGAAAGCCGAAAGGAATCGAGAGGAGCAGGATTTGGCGGCACCGGTCAATGAAGCACCCGTTCAGGAGTCCGAGAGCCTGCAGCGCGCCGGCATCGGCAACGATGCGGTTGCAGCGTGGCACGCGGCGGCACCGCACGACACCGGCGATTTCGCCGGCGACTGCGCCCGCTACTCGCGATTCTGGGAGTCGAGTACCGCTTTGCTTGCGCGCCTGCCTGCAAAGCCGGTGCGCGACGCACAGCAGGCGGAGGCAGCCGAGCGGATCAAACAGGTGGCGCGCGAGGCGCGCACCCGATTCCTGCGCGCCCATGTCGAGGCGATCTACGACCGGCTCACGCACAACCGGTCGCGCTTCATCCGTGTCGAGCAACTCGTCTATGACGCCGCGGCGCTGGTACCGGGGCTGACGCCCACGCGCGCGCAGGTCGCGGCCGAATCCGCGTGCCTTCAGCGCGACAAGGAGGGGCTGGAGATCGACCACGGCATCTTCGTCTCGGCCACGCTGGCGAATCCGGGCACGGGACGCCACCTCTGTCATGCGATGCTGCTCCCCCACGCCGGGACGGCCGAGCGGCTGGCGGAGCTGGAGAGGAAAGGGCGCATTGATCTCGGTGCAGCCGAAGTCTTCCGCAAGGGCCGCGCCTCCCACGTGATCGGGAAGAATCCCCGCCATCTGAACGCCGAGGACGCGACCACACTCGACGCCGCCGAGATCGCCGTCGATCTGGCGATTCTCGATCCGCACACGCAGATCGGCGTGCTGCGCGGCGATTACGTGCAGGGTGGCAAGTATCAGGAAAAGCGCGTGCTTGGCAGCGGCATCAACCTTACGCACCTTTACTACGGCAAGGTGCCGTTCATCTGGTATCTGCAGCGTGACCTGGGAATCGTCAACAAGCTCTATCGCGGCCTGGCGCGTCGCGAAATGATGCCGGATGACGTCAACGGTCAGACCATCGAGATGCCTTGGATCGCGGTGGTCGAGGGATTCGCCATCGGCGGGCATTGCCAGTACCTGCTGACCATGGACTACGTGCTGGCGGCGCAGGACGCGTTCATGAGCCTGCCGGCACGCAAGGAGGGCATCATCCCCGGCGCGGCCAACCTGCGGCTGCCACGCTTCACCGGCGACCGCATCGCGCGGCAGGCGATATTGAACCAGCGCCGGCTCGACTGCGACAGTCCCGAGGGCCGCATGATCTGCGACGAAGTGGTCGCACCCGCGGACATGGACGGCGCGATCGAGCGCGTGGTGGAAAATCTCACCGGTTCCGGCGTGGTGAGCGTCGCGTCGAACCGGCGCGCCTTCCGCGTTGCGCAGGAACCGTTGGACCTGTTCCGCAATTACTTCGCCGTGTACGCACTCGAGCAGGCCTATTGCCACTTCAGCCCTGCGCTGATTTCCAACCTCGAGCAGCACTGGAACGCCAAGAACCGCAAGCTCTAAGTCTCAACCCAACACAGAGGCACGGAGAACACAGAGTTCGCAGAGGAAAGGCCAATGAATGGCGATATAGAATTCGGAAATTTTTGGAAGTTGGCATTGATAGCGGCGGATCGGGTATGATGCCCGCCGCCGTGCTTCCCGGTCTTATTCAGGCCCGAGCCAAAAGCTCCGCTTAGCCTGTCGCGACCCGCGGCGCATCGTCTTCACCAACCAGGAGAAATAAAAGCATGACCACCGCAATTCTGCTTCTCGGCCCGCTCACCCTCATCCTCGGCTGCCTCTACTGGGTAATGTCTCTCGGCAAGGAACAGGCAGACCTGCACGCAGAACTCTGGCCCAAGCTGCGCAAGTAATCCACCGCCCGGATTCACGCAAAAAAGCCCCGGCTCGACCGGGGCTTTTTGTTTCCGTCTTCAATCTCCACCCAACGCAGAGGCGCGGAGAAAAACTTAGAGAACGCAGAGAACTGCAAGACACGCGGTATGCATCCTCGGATCATTTTCACATCTACATGTATTTGCCTTGTAGTCCTCTGTGAACTCTGTGTCCTCTGCGCCTCTGCGTTGGGTGTTGACCTATTAAGCAGCCTTGGCTTGGCGGATCGCCTGCCACACTTTCTCGGGCGTGGCGGGCATTTCGATGTGCTTCACCCCCAGCGGGCGCAGCGCGTCGATCAGTGCATTCATCACGGTGGGCGTGCCGCCGACGGTGCCGAGCTCACCGACACCCTTTGCGCCGAGCGGGTTGATCTTGCACGGCGTGGACTCGTCGGTGAAAGTGGCGAAGCTGGGCAGATCGTCCGCGCGCGGCAGGCAGTAATCGAGCAGCGAACCGGTGATGAGCTGGCCGGACTCGGGGTCGTAACGCGTATTCTCCAACAGCGCCTGTCCGACCGCCTGGGCGATTCCGCCGTGCACCTGGCCGGCGACGATCAGCGGATTGATCACCCGCCCCACGTCGTCCACGGTGGTATAGCGCACGATTTCGGTCACGCCGGTTTCCGGATCGACTTCGACTTCGCAGACGTGGCAACTGTTCGGCCACGACGGCCCGCCTACTTTCTGCAGCGTCTTGATCGCGATGCGCTTCTCGGGCTGCTTCGCGGCCAGTTCGAACAGGCCGATGCCGACATCGGTGCCGGTCACCTTGAAGCGGCCGTCGTCATACGTGATGTCCGCTGCCGCCGCCTCGAGCGCATCGGCGGCGAGTTCCTTGCCTTTCTCGACGGCGTCCTTTGAAGCGGTGAACATCGCCGAGCCGCCGATGTAAAGCGAGCGGCTTCCCATGCTGCCTATCCCTTGGGCGATGTCGCTGTCGCCTTGAACGATGACGATCCGGTCCGGGTCGACGTCCAGCGTCTCGGAAATAATCTGCACGTAGCTGGTTTCGATGCCCTGTCCCATCGCCTGCATCGCGGTATAGACCATGATCCGCCCGTCGGCCTCCACATGCAGGTCCACCGTCTCCTCATGCACGACCCCGGTCCACTCCAGAAAGGTCGAGAGGGCGCAGCCGCGAAGTTTGCCGCGCTTGCGCGACTCTTCGCGCCGTTTGTCGTAGCCCTTCCAGTCGGAATGCTCGAGAATGCGATCGAGCATGTGCGGAAAGTTGCCGCTGTCGAACTTTTCACCCATCGGCGTGGTGTAGGGCATGGCCCCGGGCTGAATGAAGTTGCGCCGGCGCAGTTCCGCGGGGTCGATTTTCATTTCCGCGGCCGCCTGGTCCATCAGCCGTTCGATGAGATAGATCGCCTCCGGCCGTCCGGCGCCGCGGTACGCGCCAACGACGTTGGTGTTGGTCAGCACTGCCGTGCCGCGCAGGTCGAGCGCGGGGATGTGATAGACGCCGGTGATCACTTTCGGCCCGATCGCGACTACGATGACCGCGCCCGGACCGCTTGCATGCGCCCCGATGTTGCCGACGATCTCGACGCGGAAGCCCAGGATCCTGCCGTCGGCGTCGAAAGCCAGTTCCGCGCGGTTGATCTGGTCGCGCCCATGATTGCCGGCGAGAAACTCCTCGCTGCGGCCGGCGCGCCAGTGCACCGGCCGGCCGAGCTTGCGCGCCGCCCACGCGCACACCACGTCTTCGGGATAGAGCTGGGTCTTCATGCCGAAACCGCCTCCGACATCGCCGACGCGGACGCGCACCTTGTCCATCGGTACCTTGAGACAGGATTCCGCCAGCGTCTGCTGCAGCCCGGCGGGGTTCTGGCAACTGGTCCGCAGGGTGATGCGACCGGTCCTGGCATCGAATTCCGCGATGCTGCCGCGCGGTTCCATGCTCACCGGCACCAGCCGCTGGTTGTAAAGCGCAAGCCTGGTGACGTGCTTGGCCTTTTTGAAGGCGGCGTCGCATTCGTCTTTCTTGCCGAACTGGCTCTGCGCGGCGATGTTGCCAGGCGCATCCGGCCACAGTTGCAGCGCACCCGGCGCGGTGGCCGCCTCGATCGTCACGACCGCCGGCAATTCCTCGTACTCGACCAGCACCTGTTCGGCGGCGTCCTCCGCCCGCGAGCGGCTTTGCGCGATCACCGCGGCCACCGGCTCGCCCACGAAACGTGCCGCGTCCACGGCAAGAGCGTGGTGCGGCGGGCCGCACATCGGTTTGCCGTCGGCGCGTTTCAGCCCCTGCCCGTCCGGCAGCGGACCGATGCCATCGGCCTTGAGGTCCGTTCCCGTCAGCACGGCCATCACGCCGGGCATGGCCCGCGCGGCCTTCGCGTCGATGGAGACGATGCGGGCGTGCGCGTGCGGCGAGCGTACGAACGCAACAAAAACCTCGTTGGGAAGCGACAGGTCGTCGATGTACTGCCCTGCGCCGTAGAGCAGCCGCTGGTCCTCGCGCCGCACCATTGCCTGGCCGATACCGTACTTTGCCATTCGCTTGATCCTTTTCCTTGTGTTGCCCGTCCGAAGAACGACTCCGTTTGCGGAATTCTAAGCCACCCGGGCCTTCTCCGTTCGGGCCACCCCGAATCCAGTTGATCCTGCGCCGCCCCTTGACTAGCATGGGAGGCCTTCGAGGGCCAACCACAGAGGAAGCCTCATGCTCGTCAAGATAAAAATGACGGTGAACGGCAAGCCCGTTGCCGCCGAAGTGGAACCGCGGGTCCTGCTGGTCGACTTCATTCGCGACACGTTGCGCCTGACCGGTACGCACATCGGCTGCGACACCGCGCAATGCGGCGCCTGTACCATACACATGAACGGCAATGCGGTGAAGTGTTGCAACATGCTTGCCGCGCAGGCCGCCGGTGCCGATATCGTCACCATCGAGGGCATAGCGCGTCCCGACGGCACCATGCACCCGATGCAGGCGGCGTTCCGCGATCATCACGGCCTGCAATGCGGCTACTGCACGCCGGGGATGGTGATGAGCGCCATCGATCTGGTCAGACGCCACCCGCACCCGAGCGAGGCCCAGGTCCGCGCCGAACTGGACGGCAACCTGTGCCGCTGCACCGGCTATCACGGCATCGTCAAGGCGGTGCTCGCCGGCGCCGCTTTAATGAAAGGCTGAAGGTCAACACCCAACGCAAAGACGCAAAGGACGCAAAGAAAGGAAAGACCAAATAGTCGAAAGGAATGTCCCGGTTGCATTTACTTTCAACATCTTGTTTTCCTTTGCGACCTCTGCGTCCTTTGCGCCTTTGCGTTGAGATTTAACGTCGGCATTGCCGACCAGATAGAGGATCAAGCATGTACGAGTTCAACTATCACAGAGCCACCAGCGTCGCGGATGCGGCGGCCAAGCTCGCCGCCGCGAGCGACGCCAAGCTGCTGGCCGGCGGACAGACCCTGATCGCCGCATTGAAATTGCGCCTGGCCTCTCCTTCCGACATCATCGATCTGCGCGGCGTCGCCGAACTCCGCGGCATCAGGAAGGAGGGCGGTGCCATCAGCATCGGCGCCATGACGACTCACGCCGAGGTGGCTTCCTCGAAGGATGTCCTGCAAGCCGTCCCGGCGCTCGCGAATCTCGGCGCGAGCATAGGAGATCCCATGGTGCGCAACATGGGCACACTGGGCGGATCGGTCGCTAACAACGACCCGGCAGCGGATTATCCTGCCGGGGTTCTCGCCTTGGGTGCAACCATCCATACCAACAGGCGAAAAATTCCTGCCGACGACTTCTTCACCGGCATGTACGAGACTGTGTTGCAGCCGGGTGAAATCATCACTTCGATCTCCTTCCCGCTGCCGAAGCGCGGGGGTTACGCGAAGTTCAAAAACCCGGCATCGCGCTACGCAATCGTCGGTGTGTTCGTTGCGGAAACGGCAAAGGGTGTGCGCGTAGCGGTCACCGGTGCGGGACCGTGCGTGTTTCGCGTGCCGGAGATGGAAAAGGCGTTGGCGTCGAGGTTTTCTGCGGATGCGGTTGCCAACATCAAGGTGGCCGCCGCTGGACTCAATTCAGACATGCACGCCAGCGCGGAATATCGCGCGCATCTCGTCACAGTGATGGCGAAGCGGGCGGTGGAAGCAGCGACATAGCTCCATGGCGAGCGTGATACTGGTCACCGGTGGTGCCCAGGGGCTAGGCGAAGCAGTCTGCAAGAGGATGGCCGCACGCGGCTGGACGGTCGCGGTGGCCGATATCAACGCAACGGGTGCGGCCGCCGTGGCAGAGTCATGTGTGGCGGGCGGCGGCGAGGCATTCCCGGTGGTGGTAGACCTCGCCAGCGCGGACGGCGCCGCCTCGATGGTTGCAGAAACCTTACGCCGCGCGGGACGCCTTGACGTACTGGTCAACTGTGCGGCTGCCGCGCCCGCTGAGGGGTTCCTCGATATGACAGCGGAGTCCTGGGACCGCGCGCTCAAAGTCAACGTGCGCGCGGTTGCGCTGGCGATGGCTGCAGCCGGGCGCGAAATGGCCAAGCGTGACGGCGGGCGCATCATCAACGTCACCTCGGCCGCAGCACGCATGGCACTGCCCAATTACGCGGCCTACGCCGCGACCAAGGCAGCCGTGGACTCATTGACGCGATCCGGTGCGGCAGCGCTGGGGAAGTATGGCGTGCGGGTTAACAGCCTGTCACCCGGAATGATGGACACGCCTCTGCAACTGCAGACCGAGGAGATTTTCTGCCGGCTAGAGGGGCGCAACGATATCGACCGTTTTCGGGCGGAGCGCACTGCGCGCATTCCGATTGGCCGCCGCACCACACCGCAGGAGATGGCGGATG
>DASYUW010000034.1:0-5044 GCA_036000845.1 Burkholderiales bacterium | reverse complement strand
GGCGACGCCGAGGCACTGGTGCTGGCACGCCAGGTCGTCATCGCAACCGAAGCCGCCGCGGAACTTGCGCAGCGCCAGTACGCCGCCGGCAACGTGAGCAAGCGCGAGCAAAGCCTGCAGCAGGCGTTCTATGCGCAGACGCTGCTGGAAGTCGCACAAGCAGAAGCACAACTCGACGCCGATCGCGAGAAGCTCAATCGACTCATGGGGCTGTGGGGTGCGAATACGCGCTGGACCGTTCCCGATCGGTTGCCGCAAATTCCGGCCGCACTGCCGGCGCTGGACGACATCGAGCGGCAGGCCATCGAACGCCGTCTCGATCTTGCCGCCGCGAAGAAGGAAGCGGAGGGCGTCACCCAGGCGCTCAACCTCGCCCGCCAGTACCGATGGCTCAGCCCGCTCGGAATCGGTGTGCAATTCAAGCGTGACGCGGACGGGGAAAAATCCTACGGTCCGAAGATCGAGCTCGGGCTGCCGATCTTCAACCAGGGGCAGGCGCGGATTGCGCGGCTGGAATCCGAACGCAAACGCGCGGAAGAGCGGGTCGCCGCACTGGCAGTGGACATTCGCTCGGAGGCGCGTGAAACCCGCGGCCGTCTCAGCGCACTTCACCAGTCGGTGAGGCATTACGAGAAAGCGTTGCTGCCTCTGCAACAGACCATCGTGACCGAGACGCTCAAGTTCTACAACGGCATGTTGCTGGGCGTCTATGACCTGCTGCTCGCCTCGCAGAGCCAGATCCAGACCGGGCGCCAGTACATCGCTGCCAACCGCGACTTCTGGCTGGCCTGGACCGAATTGGAACGCGCGGTCGGCGGGTGGGTCAGGTCTCCAGCAGCCGCAGGCACGGCCGAACCACCATCCGCGCCACCGACCGAAAACGACGGGGACGCCCCTGCGGACAACTCTCACCAACATGGAGACAAGCAATCATGATGACTCGTCGCGACATCCTCAGAGGCGGCGCGGTGCTGCTCGCCGGCGGAGCGGTATCCGCGACCTTCCGCAACGCCAACGCCGCCGAGAAATCGGCCGCAGCCACCAAACCGCCAGTCCCCACGCCGCCGGGCAGTCATTACAACCCGGTGGTCACGCTCAACGGCAGCACGCTGCCCTGGAAAATGGATAACGGCGTCAAGGTATTTCACCTCAGCGCCGAACCGGTAAAGCGCGAATTCGCGCCGGGGATGGTGGTGAACTGCTGGGGATACAACGGCCAGACGCCCGGGCCGACCATCGAATGCGTCGAGGGCGACCGGGTGCGCATCCTGGTCACCAACAAACTGCGCGAGCACACCACTATCCACTGGCACGGCATCTTCCTGCCCAACGGCATGGACGGCGTCGGCGGGCTCAACCAGCCGCACATCAAGCCGGGCGAGACCTACGTCTACGAGTTCACCCTGCGCCAGAATGGCACCTTCATGTACCACCCGCACGCCGACGAAATGGTGCAGTTGGCGCTGGGCATGATGGGGCTTTTCATCGTGCATCCGAAGACGCCGGAGAACCCGCGCATCGACCGCGACTACGGAATCATCCTGCACAACTTCGACGTCAAGCCCGGCACCGCCCGGCCGGACGCATCCGTGATGACCGACTTCAACATGTGGACCTTCAACAGCCGCGTGTTCCCCGGCATCGATCCGCTGGTGGCGCGGTCGGGCGAACGGGTGCGCGTCCGTATCGCCAACCTGTCGATGCACGAACATCCGATTCACATCCACGGCACTGCCTTCGAGGTCACCGGCACCGACGCCGGCTGGATTCCGCAGACCGCGCGCTACCGGGAAACCACCATGCTGGTGCCGGTGGGCAACATCCGCGTCGGCGAATTCATTGCGGACGCGCCCGGCGACTGGGCCATCCATTGCCATAAATCGCACCACACCATGAATGCGATGGGGCACGAGGTGCCCAACATGGTGGGCGTCCGGCACGACGACATCGCCGGGAAGATTGGCGACCTGGTCCCCGGCTACATGGCGATGGGCGAGCGCGGCATGGCGGAAATGACCGACATGGTGGAAATGGGCATGCCGCTGCCGGAGAACACCCTGCCGATGATGATGGGCGAAGGGCCCTTCGGCCCGCTGGAAATGGGCGGCATGTTCACGGTGATCAAGATCCGTGAAGACCAGACACCCGGCGACTACAGCGACCCGGGCTGGTACCGCCATCCGCGCGGAACCGTGGCTTGGAAGCTGGACGACGGTTTATCCGCAATGCCGGACGAGCCGGCCGGACACAGTGGCCACTCGCGATGAATCATTGAGCTACGCAGACGTCTCACGCATCAACGCAGATGGCATTTTTTGACTTTGACAACACTATGGAGAACGACATGAAAACAGTTTTTATTGCCGCTTCACTTGCATTGAGCATGACCGTGCTGCAACCGGCGATCGCCGCGGAAGACCACGAGAAGGAGGCGACGGCGGCGGCAACCCATGTCGGACGCGGCAAGGTTGTTTCTGTCGACAATCAAGCGGGAACGGTCAAGCTGACGCATGACCCGATCAAGAGCCTCAAATGGCCGAAGATGACCATGGATTTCAAGGCGCACGATCCGGCAATGTTGAAAGACGTCAAGCCCGGTGCTCAGGTGGACTTCGAGCTGATGAAAATGGGCGGCGGTTACCACATCATGAAGATATCGCCCTCCACTGAAGGACACAAACACGGCGACGACTCGACCGCCGCGAAAGAATCTCACCACGCTCATGATGGCGCGCACGGCCACGGCGACTCGGCGGCCGGGCGACCCGGCAATCCCAAGAAAATCAGCCGCACGATCAAGATCACCGCGCTGGACATCAAGTACGACAAGCCCGAAATCCAGATCAAGGCAGGCGAGACCATCAAGTTCGTCGTCACCAACACCGGCAAATTGCGGCACGAGTTCATGATCGGCGACATGGAAGAGCAACGTCAGCACGCCGAAATGATGAAGCAGATGCCCGATATGGTGCACGAGGACGCGAATACGCTCACCCTCGAGCCAGGGGAAACGAAAAGCCTGGTCTGGCAATTCACCAAGACCGGCGCACTGGAAGTGGCGTGCCACATTCCAGGGCATTACGAGGCAGGGATGGTGAGTAAAGTCATCGTCAGCAAACGAAAGTAATTACCATGTAAAGATGGCAAGTCTGCACATCCCGGGGGCAATAGTGAGTTTTTTCGCAAACGTCTCGTCGTGTGCGCAGGTGAAACGATAGAGGAATCGAGGTAAGACGATGGCAACCGATCCGGTATGTGGCATGCAGGTCGACGAACGAACCGCGGCAGGAAGCAGTGTGATCGACGGTCGAACGCATTATTTCTGCTCCACCGGTTGCAAGAAGAAATTCAACGCCAACCCGTCCGCGTACGTTGGCGCGCCGCCTGGCGCCGGTGGCGCCGAGCACTCTGGACACGCTCGTCACCACGCCCAAACAACTCCGGAATCCCAGGGTAATGCCAGTGATAAGTCTGCCGCTGCCGTTGCTGTGCCGGCGGGTGCTATCTATACCTGCCCGATGCATCCGGAGATCGTGCGCAACGCACCGGGCAGTTGCCCGAAGTGCGGCATGGCGCTGGTACCAGTCGCCGGTACCGGGGGGTCCGACGACACCGAGCTACGCGACCTGGCGCGGCGATTGTGGATCGGAATCGCTCTTTCCGCACCGCTGTTTTTGCTCGCCATGTCGCCGATGGTCGGCATCCATGAACTATTCGGTCTGCAGCCGCGGGTACGCGGGTGGATCGAGTTTGTGTTGGCCACGCCAGTCGTGCTTTGGGTCGGCTGGCCGATCTTGCGCAAGTTCTGGCTTTCGCTCGCGTATTGGGCGCTCAACATGTACACGCTGATCGGGCTGGGGGTGGGGCTTGCGTACCTGTTCAGCCTTGCTGCGGTTTTCCTGCCTGACCTGTTCCCGCCGGAATTCCGCG
Source organism: Burkholderiales bacterium (assembly GCA_036000845.1). Classification (GTDB taxonomy): domain Bacteria; phylum Pseudomonadota; class Gammaproteobacteria; order Burkholderiales; family JACQAP01; genus JACQAP01. The sequence continues at coordinate 1,114 of DASYUW010000034.1, read as the reverse complement.
AGCACGACGGTGCGGTAGGAACCTATTTCGAGGCGGCTGCGGTAATCGTGACGCTGGTGATACTCGGCGACTTCCTGCAGCTACGTGCAATGGGCCAGACCAGCCAGGCAATCCAGCAATTGCTCAAGCTTGCGCCCAACCTCGCCTGGCGCCTGCGCGACGACGGTACCGAGGAACAGTTGCCGCTCGATACCGTCGCTGTGGGCGACCGGCTGCGTGTGAAGCCGGGCGAGAAGGTGCCGGTGGATGGTACGGTACTCGAGGGTACGAGCAGTGTGGACGAATCCATGATCACCGGCGAGCCCATGCCGGTGGCCAAGGCTGTCGGCGACAAGGTCACCGGCGCAACCGTGAACGGCAATGGGTCATTGGTGATCCGCGCGGAGCGTGTGGGCGCGGACACGCTGCTGGCACGGATCGTTCACATGGTGGGAGAGGCGCAACGCACGCGTGCGCCGATCCAGCGGCTCGCCGACATCATCGCTGCGTACTTCGTCCAGATCGTCGTGGCCATCGCCATCGTGACGGCGCTCGCGTGGTGGTTCTTCGGTCCGGAGCCGAGACTCGCGTATGCGTTTCTGAACGCCGTTGCCGTGTTGATCATCGCCTGCCCCTGTGCCGTCGGCCTCGCTACGCCCATCTCCATGACCGTTGCCATGGGGCAAGGCGCGCGCGCGGGAATCCTGTTCCGGAATGCCGAGGCGATCGAGCGCATGCGCGACATCGACACCGTGGTGGTGGACAAGACCGGGACGCTGACACTGGGGCGTCCAGCGCTTACAGATTTTGTGGTCGAGGGACTTGCGGAGAACGAAGCGCTTGCGCTCGTCGCAGGAGTGGAACAGCTTTCCGAGCACCCGATAGGGCTCGCGATCGTCGAGGGTGCAAAGGGGCGCGGCCTGACACCGCGGCCTGCCAGCGCATTCGATGCGGTCAACGGGCTCGGCGTGCAAGCGGATATCAATGGTAAGCGCGTGCTCGTAGGCAGCCGCAGCCTTCTCACGCAGCGCGGCGTCGATACGCAGCGGTGGGAAGCGCGCGCGGAAGCCTGGCGTGCGGAAGCCAAGACGGTGGTGTTCTTCGCTGTGAACGGCATTGCCGGTGGCATCGCTGC
>DASYUW010000033.1:0-2534 GCA_036000845.1 Burkholderiales bacterium | reverse complement strand
GGGGCCGTCGACCACGGTTCGCTTCGGCCCGGAAAACCGCACGCGCGCGCCCTTCGAGCTCGGTTGCAGCCCTTCGCCCGCGAGCAGGATGCCTGCCTTCGCCAGTTCCTCGTTGTACTTGCCCATTGCAGTCAGCAGCTCTTCGCTCGGCATGGCGCCAGCCTCGGAATCCCCGGTTGCCTTAACTATGATCATGAATCGCATGTGCATAACTCCATGAATAATTGTTGGGTTTACGGTTCCGGCGGCCGCTGCTTCCGGCTGCCTTCGCGCAGTAGTCGATCGGCGGAGCGCCAAATCGACAACGGCCCGATCAATTTTTCAGTTCCGCCAGCCTGCGCTCTAGAAAGCGCCGCTCGGGCCCCGTATGGGTGAGCTGGAGTGCGCGCTGGTACGCGGCCTCCGCCTCCGCGCTTCGGCCCAACCGCCGGCACAGGTCGGCGCGGGCCGCGTGAGCGAGCCGATAGTCCTCGAGTTCGCCCCGCGCGAGGATCGCGTCCACGACCGCGAGGCCGGCCTCCGGCCCGTCGCGCATCGCCAGCGCCACTGCGCGGTTTAATTCGATCACGGGTGAGGGTTCCATCCGAAGCAGCAGGTCGTACAAGCCGACGATCTGCCCCCAATCTGTTGCGCCGGCATCCGTCGCCTCGGCATGCACTGCCGCGATTGCTGCCTGAAGTGCATAAGGCCCGAAGTGCCGCGACGACAGGGCCCGCTCCACCAGGATCACACCTTCCGTAATCTGCTCCCGGTTCCAGAGCGAGCGGTCCTGGTCTTGGAGCAGGATCAGATCGCCGGAGGGCGAGGTGCGTGCCGCGCGCCGCGATTCGTTCAGCAGCATCAGGCCCAGCAGCCCTAGCACCTCGGACTCCGGCAGCAGCTCCGTCATGAGTCGGCCCAGGCGGATCGCCTCCGCCGACAGGTCGTGCCGGGTGAGCGATTCTCCGGACGAGGCCGAATAGCCCTCGTTGAACACCAGATAGATGACCCGCAGGACGGAATCCAGCCGATTCTGCAATTCGGATCGTTCCGGGACCTGATAGGGAATGCGGGCGTCGCGGATTTTCGACTTCGCGCGCACGATGCGCTGCGCCAGCGTGGGTGCGGGCGTGAGAAAAGCGTGGGCGATTTCTTCAGTGGTCAACCCGCAGACTTCACGCAGCGTGAGCGCCACCTGCGCGTCGGGCGGCAGCGCGGGGTGGCAGCAGGTGAAAATCAGGCGCAGACGATCGTCTTCCAGGCTCTCGTCGTCCGTGTCCGGGGACTCGTCGGCAATGGCTTCGATCTGGTCGGCATGGTCCTCGAGGGAATCGAAGCGTGCGCGGCGGCGGATGCTGTCGATCGCCTTGAAGCGGCCGGCCGACACCAGCCATGCGCGAGGATTGTCCGGCACGCCATCGCGCGGCCACTGCTCGAGCGCCGCTCTGAAGGCATCGTGCAACGCCTCTTCGGCGAGGTCAAAATCGCCCAGGAGGCGGATCAGGGTGGCGAAGACGCGGCGCGACTCTGCGCGGTAAACGGCGTCTACCGACTCGCGTGAACGTGCGGCCATATCAGCGCCCATCAGCAGCAGGGCGGAAAATCAATCCTGCTTCACTGCCTCGACCTGGATGCGGAGGTGGACCCTGCCTGCGTCGCCCTCGCCGTACTTGCTATGTCTCATTCCGTATTCCGACCAGTTGAGATCACCTTCCGCATCGGCGCCGCATACCTCTTTCTTGAACATGGGATGCGGGATGCATTTGAAGCTGTTGACGGTGAGCTTCACCGGGCGCGTGACCCCCAGCAGCGTAAACTGGCCTTCGACCGTCCTCGGGACAGCGCCGACGAATGTCAGCGTGCCCTTGTACGTGGCCGTCGGAAATTTTGCGACGTTGAACCAGTCTTCCGAGCGTGCCTCCTGGTCCATCTTGTCCAGCCCAAAATTGATGCTGGTCGTGTCGATCACGATGTCCGCTGTCCCCTTCCCGGCGGCGCGGTCGATGGTGATCCTGCCGCTGGTCCTGTTGAACTTGCCGCGCCAGTACGAGATTCCCATGTGCGGGAACTCGAAACTGGGATAAGTGTGATTCGGCTCGATTTCGTAAATTTCGGCTGCGGCAAACGCCGGTCCGGCCATAGCTGCAAGCAAAGCGGCGAGAGTCAGTTTTTCTCTAAACATGCAACACTCCTCTGTAATTGGCTGTATGGGGATCAGTGCAGGCAATCCCGCTGGGCTCGGTTACTTTTCAGTGACAGTCTTCAGATTTGCAAGACCGGCCTCGAAATCGCCGCCGATCATCTTGTCCATGTCCATGAATAGGTGTAGCGCCTTGGCGATGAAGTTTTTCTGACCGCTCATGCTCCCTTCTCACTCTCGGGCCTTCGCCAGGTAGTCTGCGAACTGATCGAAAGTTCCGGTCCATCCCTGCTTCATGCTGTCGCGGCCTTCCTCGAAGGTCTTGCGCTCGGCCTCGGTCGCCTCGTGGGGAATCCAGCGTACCGTGACCTTGGTCTTGCCGCCCTGCTCCTCGAACTCCACCGTCGACATCGTC
>DASYUW010000032.1:0-3346 GCA_036000845.1 Burkholderiales bacterium | reverse complement strand
CTTCGCCCAGCTTTCTTCGTCCTGACCGAACGCGACCGGCTTCTCCGCGCCGAAGCTCACGGTCTCGATCTGCCTCTCGTTGACGCCGAGAAGCACCATCGCCCGCTTGACGCTGTCGGCACGACGCTGGCCGAGTGCGAGGTTGTACTCGCGGCTGCCGCGATCGTCGCAGTTGCCCTGCACGGCGATCTTCAGGTCGGCATGCGCCATCAGCAATTTGGCATGCGCCTCGATGATCGGTACATATTCCTCCCGGATGTCGTAGCGGTCGTATTCGTAGTAGATGCTGCGCTTGGAGAGCAGGCTTTCGGCCTCCTTGAGCTGCGCCCAAGGATCGGACTTGAGCTGCGATTCACCGACCGCGCCATTGGACAGCGGCCGCACGATCGGCTGTTCCTGCTGTGCCTGGGCTTGTTGGCGCTGTTGCTGTTCCTCGAGCTGGCGCTTGAGCTCTTCCTGCTCCCGCATGACCTGCGATTGCTTCTCGGCCTCCTGCTGCCGTGCGGCCTCCTGCTGGCGCTGCGCCTGCTGCTGATCGAACAGGTCGCGCTGCTCGATATCGGCGCTTTTTCCTCCCTGGGTCGCGCAGCCCGCGATGAAGAAAACCAGTAACGCGACAATCAGCACATTTCTCATGACTCACTGCTCCTTTCGGCGAATGTTCAGAAGCGGCCCCCACGCAGGCTCGCGGATGTCACCAGACTGCGCGGTAAATCTCTGCTTGATCCGCCCATCGCTCGACACGGCGGCCAATATACCACGCCCCTTTACCTCGGACGCGTAGAGGATCATCTTGCCGTTGGGCGCGAACGTGGGCGATTGATCGAGGCCTCCGACGGTCAGGATCTGCATCTGGCGCGTGGCGAGATCCAGGGCCGCGACGTTGAAGCGGCCCTCGTTGCGATGGATGAAGATGAAGGACTTGCCGTCCGGACTGTGGCGCGGCGTGACGTTGTAGCCGCCCTCAAAAGTCAGGCGCTCGGCTTCGCCCTCGCCGTCGGCGCGCATGCGGTAGATTTGTGGACCTCCTGCGCGGTCGGAGGTGAACAGGATGTACTTGCCGTCAAGCGAGAAATTGGGCTCGGTATCGATAGCTTGGGTGTTGGTGAACCGCGCAAGACCAGAACCGTCGGCGTTGATGGTGTAGATGTTCGAACTGCCGTCCTTGGTCAGCACCACCGCCAGCTTCTTGCCGTCGGGCGACCACGCTGGTGCGGAGTTCGAACCTTCGTAATTCGCCAGAACCATGCGCGTTCCATCGAGCAGGTTGTGCACGAAGACGATCGGCTTCCTGCGCTCGAAGGAAACGTAGGCTATGCGGGTGCCGTCGGGCGACCACTGCGGCGAGATGATCGGTTCCTTGTGCGCCAGGATGAATTCCGGGTTGTAGCCGTCGGCATCCGCCACCTGCAGTTCGAAACGATCTACGTTCTTGGTTACGAAGCAGATCTTGGTGGCGAATACGCCGATATCTCCGGTCAGCTTCTCGTAAATCAGGTCGGCAATCTTGTGGGCGGTGACGCGCAGCTGCGACACCGCCACCGTGTAGGAAAAACCGAGGATCTGCGACTGCTTGGCCACGTCCATCAAGCGAAAACGAACTTCGGCATGCCCGTCTGCTCTCTCAATCACGCTGCCGATGACCAGCGTTTCGGCGCCTTCGTTCTTCCAGTAGCGGTAGTTGATCTCGGAAGGTTCCGTGGGAAACGGCCGCACGCTGCCCACCGAACCCAGCCGGAACATGCCGCTGCGCTGCAAATCGGCGGAGACGATCTGGCTGGTGCGCTGAACGAATCGCTCCTCGCCGGCAAAAGGCAGGATGGTGACGGGAATCTGGTTGGCGCCCCCGCCGATGATTTCGATGGTCAGTTGCGCCGAAGCTTCGCGCGCGCACGCGATGCAGAGCAGCAGACCTGCCAGGAGGAGACAACCGTGGAATCGTTTGCCCAGTCTAACGTCGGTCAGGTTCATTGGCGGGAAAGTATATCAAGGGTCATTGATCAATCTTTCGGTCGGAACACCAGTGCAAGCTCGCGGAAATTTTCCTGGAACAGGTCGGTCTCGCTGGGCACCGGCAAAGGCTGCGCGGCCATGATCGCGCGCTCCACCGCAGCGTCGTAAGCCGGCACGCCGCTGGATTTCTTGAGCGTCGCGCTGAGCACTTCGCCTCCCGGCAGCAGCACCACCTCGAATCGCGCTTCCGGATTGCCCTGGATGTTGGCAGGCACGACTACGCGGCCTTTGATTTTCGCCTGAATGCGCGCCGTCCAGTCATCGATCAGTTTCTGCTGCGCGGCGCGCGCGGCCGCCTCGGCGCGGCGTTTGGCTTCGTCGGCCTCACGCTGCTTGCGCTGCGCCTCCTGCTGCTGGCGCTCGCGTTCGGCAGCGGCAGCGCGCTCGCGGCGTTCCTCTTCGCGGCGCAGTTCTTCCGCACGGCGCTGTTCTTCGAGCTGTTTCTGCTCCTCCTGCCGGCGCGCTTCTTCCTCGCGTTTCAGTTTCTCCTGCTCCAGTCGCTTCGCCTCTTCCTCGGCCCGGCGCTCGTCTTCCAGGCGGCGCTTCTCCGCCTCGAGCGCTTTTTTCTCCTCCAGGCGTTTGGCTTCCTCTTCTTCCTTCTGCTTGCGGACCTTTTCCCGCAACTCGATCTCGGCCGGCGAGGGCTTGGGCGGCGCCTCCACCTTCGGCGGCGGGGGTGGCGGAGGCTCCTTCCTGACCTCGGGAACCGGCTTGGGCGGCGTCTCCACTACCTTTGGCGGCGGGCTCACTTTCTTGACCGGCTCGGGCAACTCTTCCCACAGGTCCACCATCACCGGTGCGACGATTTTCTTCTGCCAACTGATGCCGAACACCAGCATGCCGAAGAACAGCATATGCACCAACAGCGCGAGAATGCCGGAAGCGACGCGGCCGGGTTCGTCAACCGTGTGCATCGTCAACCCGAGCGGGGTTTGGCCAGCAGTCCCACCCTCTTTACCCGGTTCTGCTGCAGCAGGTCCATCACCTGGATCACGACCTCGTACTTGACGTCCTTGTCGGCCGAAATGACGACCGGCTGGTTTGGCTTCTTGGACTGTTTGCTCTTGATCACTTTCAGCAACTCGTCCCGGTCCCTCAACGGCCTTTCGGCGTTGGACAGGTCGCGGTCGATATAGGACAGCGCGCCGCTGGCGCGGATCGAGATTTCGATCGGCTGCGCCGGCGGCGCCGAGGCCTTGCCGATGGTCGGCAGATCGATGACGCCGGGATTCATCAGCGGCGCGGTGACCATGAAGATCACCAGCAGCACCAGCATCACGTCGATATAGGGCACGACGTTGATCTGGTTCATCAGGCGCGGATGGCGGCGCAT
>DASYUW010000031.1:0-15394 GCA_036000845.1 Burkholderiales bacterium | reverse complement strand
GCTGTTGTAGTTGGCCCCGGCACCGAAGTTGACGTTGGGCAGTAACAGCGCCCGGCCCTGCGGCAGGCGCTCCTGGGCGGCGATGTACTGGGCCTTGGCCGCGGCGTACACCGCGTCCTGCAGCGAGGCCTCCCGGTACACCGCCAGCAGGTCGGCCGAAAACGCCGGACCGGCAGCAAGCAATGCCGCAACCAGAATCGAAATGCGTTTCATCGAATCCTCCCTTTTTTTTCCATACTGATTACTTTCGCGGGCTGTGTGCTGTTGTTCTGTTCACGGCTGCGGGGCATGAGTCCGTTGATGATCATGTCCAGATGTTGTTCCAGGTATCTATCCGCATCGATGTGCTTGCTGTCGCAGAAATCAAATGAGTGCCGCCACAGCAGCAGGAACACCATGGGCGCGAGAATCAGCCGCATGGCGTAATTGGCATCCATGGACCTGAACTCGCCGCTTTTCATTCCGGTTTCCAGTACGCTCTGCATCAGCCGGTGGCCGCGGCTGATGACCTCGTCGTAGTAAAACTTTCCGATCTCGGGAAAATTCCGGCACTCCGAGAACATCAGTTTCGGGATGCCGCCGAGTTTGGTGTTGCCGACCGACTCCCACCAACTGAAGACGATCTCCCGCAACAGGCCGGCCGCGGTGCCCTTGTGCTCCTCAAAGAGGCGTTCACCGCGTTCGATCAGCGGCACGATTCCGGAGCGGATGACCGCCTTGAAGAGTTCTTCCTTGCTCGAGAAATAAAGATAGAGCGTGCCTTTGCTGACGCCGGCTCTCGCCGCCACGTCATCCAGCCGCGTCGCGGCATAGCCGCGTTCGACGAACAGGTCGAGCGCGGCGGCCATCAGTTCGGCCGGTCGCGCCTCTTTGCGCCGCGTCCATCGGCGATCCTGTCTTTGCTGTGGATTCATCTTGTTGTGTAAATGACTGAGCGGTCAGTAATATACACGCGCCGCTCAAATGTTCAACCTCTTTTCTCACCTGATGGCCCGTTTCAGTCTTCACGTTACCGCGGCGCCAGCCCAGCGCCTATAATTTTCCAGTTGCAGTCTGTCGGGCAGACCCATGAGCCAGGGACAATGACGATCGTTTTCGGGGCACCGCCATGATTACCGTCAGGGCACCGGCGGTTGCCGGCACCTTCTATCCGGTGGCCGCAGTCACGCTGCAGGCGCAGGTCGCGGCATTGCTGGCGGTCGCGACGCCGCCCAGGCAACAGCGACCCAAGGCACTGATCGCACCTCACGCCGGTTATGTCTATTCGGGGCCGATCGCGGCGAAAGCCTATGCGCTGCTGACGCCGTTTCGCAGCCACTATTCCCGAGTGGTGCTCCTCGGCCCGGCCCACCGTGCCTACGTGCGCGGACTGGCGCTGCCCGCGGCCGATGCCTTTGCCACGCCGCTGGGCGAAATCGCGCTGGACCGTGGGGCGATCTCGGCGATCCGGCATCTGCCGCAAGTCTGCGTCAGCGACGACGCGCACGCGCACGAACATTCGCTTGAGGTGCACCTGCCGTTCCTCCAGCAGGCGCTTGCCGGATTCACGCTCGTGCCCCTTGCGGTGGGCGAGGCCTCCGCCGAGGAGGTTGCCGAAGTTCTCGACCTGCTTTGGGGCGATGACCGCACTCTGATCGTCATCAGTTCCGACCTTTCCCACTACCTGCCCTATGCGCAGGCCAGAACGATCGACGAGCAAACCGCGCGCATGGTCCTCAGCATGACGCCGCAGCTCAACCACCAGCAGGCCTGCGGTGCAACGCCGGTCAATGGCCTGTTGCGGGAAGCGCGACGCCGCGGACTGGGGCCGGAACTTCTGGACCTGCGCAACTCAGGCGATACCGCCGGCGACAGGAACAGGGTAGTGGGATACGCCTCGTTCGCGTTTTACGACAAGGTATCCGCGCGGGAAAAGCAAGACGGCGCACAGGAACGCGCAGATGGCCAGGTCCTCGTTTCGATCGCGCGTTCCTCGATCGCCGGCAGCTTCGGCATCCGCTCTTCCGTGCAGGAAGACGCACCGTTCCTGCACCGGCAGGGCGCGTCGTTCGTGACCCTGAAAAGCGCGAACCGGCTCCGTGGCTGCATCGGCAGTCTGCAGGCGCACCGCACGCTGGTCGAGGACGTCAAGGCGAACGCGCGGGCCGCGGCATTCCACGACCCCCGCTTTGCGCCGCTATCCCTGAACGAATTTTCAGCCACGAAAATCGAGGTGTCGGTGCTGTCGGCGCTCGCGCCGCTCAACTTTCGCGACCAGGAACATGCACTCGCGCAGTTGCGCCCGGGCCAGGATGGGGTGGTGATCGAATTCGGACGCCATCGCGGCACCTTCCTTCCCCAGGTGTGGGAAAACCTGCCCTCGCCCACCGTGTTCCTCGGAGAGCTCAAGCGCAAGGCCGGGCTCCCGACAAACTTTTGGGACAACGGTATCCGGCTGTTCCGCTATACCGTGTCGAAGTGGGCCGAGTCGGAGGAAAGTCTTTGAAAGCGCCCGAGCCGCGGCCCTATCCCGGACGCTGGTGGCACATGCTCGACGACGGCCGGCTGCAGTGCGACTTGTGCCCGCGCGACTGCCGGCTGCACGAAGGCCAGCGCGGCGCCTGCTTCGTGCGCCAGCGCCTGAATGACCGCATGGTGCTCACTACCTACGGGCGATCCTCCGGATTCTGCATCGATCCGATCGAGAAGAAACCGCTGAATCACTTCTATCCCGGCTCGGCGGTGCTTTCCTTCGGCACGGCGGGCTGCAACCTCGCGTGCAAGTTCTGCCAGAACTGGGACATTTCCAAATCCCGCGACATGGATCGCCTGATGGATCAGGCCGGCGCCGATGACATCGCTGCCGCAGCGGAACGCTCCGGCAGCCGAAGCGTGGCGTTCACCTACAACGACCCGGTGATTTTTGCGGAATACGCGATGGACGTGGCCGACGCCTGCCATGCGCGCGGCGTCCAGACCGTGGCAGTGACCGCGGGCTACATGCACGATCAGCCGCGCAAGGAGTTTTACGCGAAGATGGACGCGGCGAACGTGGATTTGAAGGGATTCACCGACGACTTCTACGTCAGGCTGACCGGTTCGAAACTGCAGCCGGTGCTGGAAACGCTCAAGTACCTGCGCCACGAAACCGACGTCTGGTTCGAGATCACCACGCTGCTGATCCCGACCAAGAACGACTCGGACGAGGAACTCTACCAACTTTCGAAATGGGTGATGAAAGAACTGGGCGCCGACGTGCCGCTGCACTTTACCGCGTTCCACCCGGACTACAAGCTCGACGATCTGCCGCCGACCCCTCCCGCCACGCTGACGCGGGCGCGCCGGATCGCCGTTGGCGAGGGGCTGAAGTACGTCTACACCGGCAACGTGCACGACGTGGAAGGCGGCACCACGTTCTGTACCGGCTGCGGCACTGCGCTGATTGTCCGCGACTGGCACCGCATCCTGACTTACCGCCTCGATCCACAGGGCAAATGCCTGTCCTGCGGGACTGCGGCCGCGGGCCGCTTCGAGAAATTTACCAAAGCCTTCGGCCCCCGCCGCATCCCCATCTCCATCCGGACCTGACCCCACCCACCTCACCCCGCAAACGGGCGGAGAGGGTGGAAAGACCCCGGCTGCTGCTACCTGCAGGCACATCAGCTCCCTCTCTACGCAAGTGGAGAGGGCGGGGGGTGAGGTGATTTCAGCGCGGCGGCGACTTCGGCGTCGGAGACCTGCTCGAAGCGCCAGTAGAACTGTCCCACCGAGTGGAAGTTATCGGGCGCTTCCAGGCACACCATCTCGTCGCAGTGACGCGACACATCCTCGACGGTTTCCGGCGGCGCCACCGGTACCGCACAGATCAACTTGGCGGGATTGCGCGCGCGCAACGCATGCAGCGCCGCGATCATGGTGGCGCCGGTGGCGAGTCCGTCGTCTACCACGATAGCGATTCGACCCCGAGGATCCGCCGCCGGGCGTATTGCGGTGTAAGCGGCGCGGCGCGCCTTCAGAACGTCGATCTGCGCCCGGGTCTCCTGCTCCAGGTACGCTGCATCGGCGCCGGCACCGCGCGCGTGGGTGGACACGTGTGACCAGCCGGTCTCGTCCACCGCACCGATTGCGAACTCCGGATTGCCGGGTGCGCCGAGCTTGCGCACCAGCGCCACGTCCACTTCGCCCGCAAGCTTTCCGGCGATGACGCGCGCCATCGGTGCCGCGCCGCGCGGAATGCCCAGCACCAGGGGATTCAGGCCGCGATACTTCCAGAGTTCCGCGGCAAGCCGGATCGCTGCTTCGTGGCGATCGGCAAACATGATGAAAGTACGCTAAGGCAGGACCGACGCGTTGACTTTGTCGGCGTGCGATCTGACCTGCTTGGACAGTAAGCGCTCCGCTGCCTGCACGGTGTTGGCGATGAGCATGGTGATGGTCATCGGACCGACGCCGCCTGGAACCGGCGTGATGAATGCGGCCCTTTGCCTCGCCGCTTCGAAGTCGACGTCACCGACGAGCTTGCCGTCGGGCAAGCGGTTTATACCGACGTCTATAACGGTCGAACCCGGCTTGATCATGCCGCCGGTGACCATCTTTGGTTTTCCGGTGGCCACCACCAGGATGTCCGCGAGCGACGTGAACTGTTTCAGATCACGGGTCTTGGACGTACAGATGCAGACCGTCGCGCTGCGCGCCAGGAGCATTAGCGCCATCGGCTTGCCGACGATGTTGCTGCGGCCGACCACTACCGCGTTACTCCCTTCGATCGGGATCTTGTAGTAATCCAGCAGCGCCATCACGCCATATGGGGTACACGGCGGGAACACCGTGCCTCCGGAGACCAGGCCGCCCAGGTTGTAAAGATGAAATCCGTCGGCGTCCTTTTCGGCCGAAATCGCGTCGAGCACCCTGCCATTGTCGAAATGCGGGGGCAGCGGAAGCTGCACCAGGATGCCGTGGATTTTGGGATCTCGATTCAATTCCTCGATCTTGGCCAGCACCGTTTCCTGCGGAACGTTCGCGGGAAACTGGTGCACCTCGGAATACAGTCCGACTTCGCCGCAGGCCCTCACCTTATTGCGCACGTACACCTGCGAAGCGGGATTGTCGCCGGCCAGGATCACCGCCAGCCCCGGGGTCACGCCGCGCGCCCTGAGCGCCTCGGCGCGTTGATGCCAGTGCGCGCGGATCGCCTTCGAAACCGCGACACCGTCCATGAGGGTCGCGGTCATCGGTGCGCTCCGCGCCCAGGGGCGAGGGACGAGGGACAAGGAAAGACGAGTGCTGAGTGCTGAGTGCTGAGTGCTGAGAAACGGCGAGGACTCGGGACTCGGGACTCAGTAGAACCGATGGCTGTTAACGCTGAGGAGACCAAACCCATCCCTTCCTCTTTCCTCTGTTTTTCGCAGCACACAGCACTCAGCACTCGCTCTTCACTCGCTTCACGACTCACCCTTCGCTTTCTCAATTTCCGCAAGCGTGGAGAAAAACACCGGGCCGCGGCCCATGTCCGCTTCGCGCTGGCTCACCAGCGCATTGACGTTGACCCCGCCGCGTTGCCGTGAACCCTGCAATTGCTTCTGCGCGCCGATCACGCCTGGCAGCAGTCCTTCGACGATGAGCGCATGACCGAATACTTCGCCGCGGTCGTTGTACAGACGGCAATAGTCGCCGTTCTCGATCCCCCGCGCCCCGGCATCCGCGGCACTGACCTCGAAGGTCGGGCGCGCCATCATTTCCTGCAGCCGCGGCACGTGCTGGAAACTAGCGCCGATGAAATAATGCGTCGCCGCGCTGATCACCTGAAGCGGATACCGGCTGCTCGCCGCGGCACTGGACAGGCCTTCGGTTTCGTCGACATGAGCGGGCAGCGGATCCACGCCAAGATCCCGGAGAACTTCGGAATATATTTCGATCTTGCCCGAAGGGGTCGGCCACTTGCCGCTGTTCACGCCCCACCTGCGCGGAGAATCCGTGTTGGCGCGCGCCCAGCCGTTGCGCTGGAGTTGCTCGAAACTCACGCCCTCGAACAATGCGTTCACGTCGGGGTCGATCAGCTCGCGGATCATGTCCTCGTCCGACTGCGAGAAGCACGGTTCGTCGTAACCCATGGCGCGCGCCAGCCGGCGGAACATTTCCTGGTTGTCGAGGCTCTCGCCCTGTTTCTCGATCGCCTGCTCGGAAAGGCTGAAGTAGTAGTTGCCGTACGCGGCAAGCAGGTCTACGTGTTCGAGCGCGGTATCGGCGGGCAGCACGATGTCGGCGTAGGACGTGGTGTCGCTCCAGAAAGTATCGTGCACCACGGTGAACAGATCCTCGCGCGAGAGGCCTTTGCGCGCCGCGATCGTGTCCGGCACGCAGTTGGCGGGATCGGAGTTCCAGCAGAACAGCGCCTTGATCGGCGGGGTCAGGTCCGGATCGTTGAGCGCGTTGCCAAGCTGGATCATGTTGATCGTCCGCGGCTTGCGCCCGGCCAGCAGGTCAGTGCGCTGCAGTTTGCGCAGATCCACGCGGCGCATCTCGCCTCCGGTGGACATGCACACCCCACCCTTGCCACGCACCGCTCCGGTGAGGACGGGCAGCAGCTTGATCGCCTTGGTCATCATCCCGCCGTTGTCGTGACGCTGTATGCCCCAGTTCAGGCGGATGAAGGACTGTTTCGTGCCGCCGTAGAGCAGCGCCAGCTTTTCCACGTCCGCCGCTGCTATGCCGGTAATCGCTTCGACGCGTTCGAGCGGATACTCGGGCAGGCGCTCCCAGAGCAGTTTTTCCCAGCCCACCGTGTGGCTGCGCAGGAAATCCAGGTCGTGCAGCCCGCGATCGACGATGATTTTCATCATGCCCAGCGCCAGCGCCGCATCGGTGCCGGGCCGCGGCTGGATATGCCAGTCCGCGAACGCGGTGGTCCGTGTCACGCGCGGGTCGATGGCGATGATTTTTGCGCCGTTGTCGCGCGCGGCATTGACAAATGGCATCGCGTGCACGCCTGTGGACACCAGATTGGTGCCCCACAGGATCACCACTTCCATCTGTGGCAAGTCTTCGATGTTGGCATCACCCACCCGCCCGAAAGTGTGCATTTCGGCCGCAGCGCCGGCCGCGGTGCAGATGGTTCGCTCCAGACGCGCCGCGCCCATCCTGTTGAAGAAGCGTTCACCCATGCCGAGGAAACCGAGCATCCCCAGCGTGCCCGAGTACGAAAAAGGCTGCACGGCTTCCGCCCCATGCTCGGCGATGACTGCCTTCAGCCTGGCGGCGGCCTCGGTGAGCGCCTCATCCCAGGTGATGCGCTGGAACTTTGCCCCGGGTCCCTTGGGTCCGGTCCTGCGCTGCGGGAAAAGTACGCGCCGGTCGTTGTAAACCAGATCGAGGTAGTGATTGACCTTGTTGCAAAGGTAACCACGCGTCACCGGGTGCGTGGGTTCGCCTTCAACCTTGATCGCGCGGCCCGACGCGGTGTCCACGGTAACCCGCATCAGGCAGGCGTCCGGGCAGTCGTGCGGGCAGGCCACTCGCGCCACGCGCAGTCTGTTACCTACCGCTTCCTTGACGACGCCCATCGGTACCTCGCTCGAATCGGGATTGTGCGATATTGTACCTCCCCGCCCGGCTGTGCCGCGCGGCACCGACCATAACAGAACAATTCATGAGGAGTTTATGCAGCACTTCCGCGCGTTTCTTGCGCTGGCGTTCGCCGCCGGTCTCACCCTCACCTCCACCGCGGAAGCAGGGCTCACGCGGCTGGAAATCAGCAAGCGCGAAATCGTCGCCGGCGGCATGGCCTTCGGAACCGCCGGCGCCTACGAAAAGCTGACCGGCCGCGCGTGGTTCGAGGCCGACCCCACTCTCGAGCGCAACGCCGCGGTGTTCGACATTGACCGCGTGCCGCTTAACGGCAGAGGCTCAGTCGAGTTTTCCGCCGATGTGGTGATCCTCAAGCCGGTCGACATGGGCAAAAGCACGGCAACGCTGTTCTTCGAAGTCAACAACCGCGGCCGCAAGATTTCCTTCGGGCGCATGCACGACACCGCATCGGACGCCAACATGAACGACCCGATGGCGGCGCGGGATTTCGGTAACGGCTTCCTGATGAAACGCGGTTATGTGCTGGCCTGGGTCGGCTGGGGCGCGGACATCGCGCCCGGCGACAACCGCCTGACGGTCGCTTTCCCGGTCGCTCAGGAAAACGGCAAGCCGGTGGCCGAACGCATCCTCACCGAATTTTCCGATCGCAATTTCAACGGCGGCAATCCCACTTCGCTGCCGCTGTCAGGCGGCCCGGCGTTCAAGTCCTTCCCGGCCGTGTCCACGGACAGGAAGGAAGCGCAGGCGGAACTGTACGTGCTTGCCAGCGACTCGCCTCGCCCGAGCGGCCCCGGCATTCCGCGCGGAGGAGCGGTGAGCGACAACGAATGGGCGTTTGCCGATTGTCCGGACGGCTGGCCCGGCAAACCCAGCGTCGAACATATCTGCCTGAAGAACGGGTTCCGCAACGACCGCAATTACCATTTGATTTATCGCGCCACCGGCTCGCCGGTGATGGGACTGGGCTATCTTACCAGCCGGGACTTCGTTTCCTTCCTGAAGAACGACGAGAAGGACGCCGCCGGCAATCCGAACCCCGTGTTCGGCATAAAGACCACTCTATGCCAGGGCATTTCATCGTCGGGAATGTACCTGCGCGACTATCTCTACCACGGCTTCAACGTTGACGAGAAAGAACGGCGGGTGTGCGACGGCATGCACATCCACGTCCCCGGGGTGCACAAGCTGTTCCTCAACTATCGGTTTGCGCAGCCCAATCCCTTCACCCAGCAGCACCGCGAGCGCTATGTTCCCGACACCAATTTCCCGCGCCAGTACGCCGTGCGCATCAACCCTTTCACCAATCGTCCCGACGGCATCCTCAAGCGCCCGCTGACCGACCCGAAGATCATCCACACCGACACGTCGAACGAATACTGGCAGTTCCGCGCCTCGCTCACCGGTGCGAGCGAAGGCGGGACCGTGGACTTCAACGAATCGCCGAAGGTGCGCCGATACCTGCTCTCCAGCTTGCAGCACGGCAGCTTCAGGCCCGACACGGCGCACCGCGGCATCGCCAACCGGCAGTGCGAGCAGATCAGCAACCCGGTGCATCCCGGTCCGCTGCTGCGCGCATTGGTGGTGGCGCTGGACGACTGGGTGAAGAAAAATACCGCGCCGCCGGCCACCAGCGTGCCCAGAGTCGCCGATGGCACGCTCGTGCATGCTTCCGAACTGAAGTTGCCGAAGATCCCCGGAGTGACTTACGAAGCCCTTTACAACGGCTCCGGCGATCGCAATTTCGGCCCGCGTGTGCGCGGCAATTCCGGCGTGATCGACCTGTTGATTCCCGAGACCGTGGCCACCCACAAGGTCCTGGTGCCGCAGGTGGATGCGATCGGCAACGACATTGCCGGAATCCGCCATCCCTTCGTCGAGGCGCCGGCCGCGACACTGCTGGGCTGGAACACCCGCACCGCGGAGTTCGGCGGCCCGGATCTGTGCGACCTGCTTGGCTCGATGATTCCGTTGTCAAAGACCCGGGCCGAGGCGCAGGCCAAAGGCGACCCGCGTCCCTCGCTCGAGGAACTGTACGGCACGCACGACGGCTACGTGCGCAAGGTCGCCGAAGCGGCAAGAAAACTGCAGGAGCAGCGGCTGATGCTTCCCGAAGACGTGGAACTGGTGATTCAGGAGGCCGAAGCCAGCGACGTGTTGCGCTGAAGGCGTGAGCGGGTTCCCCGTTTTGAACTGGCACTGCGCAGTGCGGACCCATCGGCTTATCGGATAATCGCGCCATGCCGACCGACATTCGGAAGGCCTCGTTTCGCCGGCTGCTGTGCTGGACGCTGTGGACAGCGGGCTCGCTGTTCCTGATCGGGGTACTGGGTTTTGCTTACGTCACCTTCATCGGCATAACGGTCGATGCCTCGCTTCTGCGCGGACGAATCGCCACGGTCTTCTCCGATGCCCTCGGGCGCACTGTGCGCTTCGACGGCCCGATGGAACTCGAGATCTCCGCGCGGCCGAAGTTGCGTGTCGGCGGACTGCACATCGCCAACGCGCCGGGTTTTAAAGGGGGCGATTTTGCCAGCCTCGGCGAGGCGCGCCTCGCCCTCGACCTCTGGCCGCTGCTGCAAAAACGCCTGCAGATCGAAGAAATCACCGGAAGCCAAGTGCGCGTGCGCCTGCAGAGAAGCGCTGAGGGCGCCAATAACTGGACCTTCCTCCGGGCTCGGCGCCCGGACCAGCGGCGCGCTGCGGAGCCCGGGACACCCGCCGCCGTCAGCGCAGACCGCGCGCTCGCCCTGCTGGATATCCAGCAGGTCACGCTCGAGAACCTGAACGTCGAGTACATCAGCCCGTCGGGGGCAAGCCACTACTTCGATCTTCACAAGTTATCCGCGCAGTCGCCCTCCGGCCAGCCGCTCAAGGTCAGGTTGAACGGCACGGTGGAGAAGCAGTTTCCATACCGGCTCGACTTCACCGGCGGTGTGCCGGCGGACCTGTCGGATCCCGCCAAACCCTGGCCGGTGGAACTGACGCTCACTTTCCTGAGTTCGACGCTCACGGTGAACGGCAGCCTCTCGGGACGCAGCGGTCAGATCGGTTTCGGCCTCGGCACCGAGAACCTGCTCGAGTTCGAGCGGTTGTTCCAGACCAAACTCCCCGCGGTCGGCGCCAGCGGCATCGCCGGCACCATCGCCTTCGAACCGGGCAAGGTTTCGCTGAAGCAACTCGGCGCCGCTATGGGCGGCACCGCGCTGATCGGTGACCTCGATTTTGACTATTCGGCAGCCAGGCCGAGAGTCAGCGGCGCGCTCACCGTACCGGTGCTGGATCTGCGTCCCTTTCTGCGGGATCGGCCAACCGAAGAAGTGCCGTCCACGCCGCCGAAGAGTCTTGCCGAGGTCTATCGGGAATTGTCGCAGGCGAGCTTCACCCTGACCGAACTCACGCGCGCGGATGCCGACGTCACTCTGCGCGTGGGGCGCTGGACGAGCTTGCCCGGCGACGTAAGCGACGTTTCGCTGCTCATGAAAATCGACAACGGCCGGCTGCAAACTCCGATGCAGGGCACCGTCACTGGCGTCAAGCTGGAGGGCAACGCGCAGGTTGACGGCACGGCCTCGCCGCCGACCTTCCGTCTCGCGCTCGGCACGCGCGACTCCGAGCTCGGCGGTCTTGCCGAACTGCTGGCGGGCGTGCGTGGCGTCGAGGGCAAACTCGGCCGCTTCGATCTGCGGCTTTCCGCCCGCGGCGACAAGGTCAGCGAACTGGTGCGCAGCCTCGACGTGCGGCTCGACATCGAACGCGGACGCCTTTCTTACGGCAACATCGAGGGTGGCAAGCCGGTCGATTTCACGCTCGAGAAACTGTCCGTGGCGCTTCCCGCCGGCAAGGCGCTCACGGGGGAAATGCGCGGTTCTCTGCTGGGCAACCCGGTGACCGCGCAACTGCGCAGCGGCACGCTGGAGCCGCTGATGCTGGAAGATCGCGTACCGATCGATTTCAGCGCGCGTTCCGGCGGTGTGCGGGCGCATATCCACGGCGTGCTGCAGCTTCCCTCCGAGAACCGCGGACCGGAATTGAATTTCGAGATTTCCGCGCCGCGCGCCGGTGAGGTGGCAAGTTGGTTCGGCCTGCGTCCCGGGGCCGAGGCACATGCCGCGCTGTCGGGCAAGGCCGCCTTACGCAGCCGCCAGTGGAGCGTTGCGGATTTTTCCCTGCAACTCGGGCGCACCACGCTCACCGCTGAGGCTTTGCACACAGGCATCGGCACGCAACCGCTGCTGAAAGTACGCCTGGCTGCCGAGCAGATAGACGTCGCGGAGCTGGAATCCATGCTGCCGAAGACGCAGAAAAAGGAATCGTCCGGTCCGGTGCTGAACATTCCCATTCTGCCTCAGGGCATCGACCTGACCGACGCCGACGTCGAAGTGCGCCTGAAGCGCTTTCTCGGGAGCCCGCTTGAAGTACGCGACGTCTCCTTCGACGGCCGCATCCGCGACGGCTACATGTACCCGTCTCCGTTCGCGGTCAATGTCGCAGAAACGGCATTGCGCGGCGCGATCCTGCTCGACCTGCGCAGCAGCGAACCAAACGCGGGACTATGGCTGTTCGCCAACAATGCCGATATCGGCAACGTTTTGCGCAAGCTCGATCTTGCCCGCAATATCGACGCCACCCTCGATCTGATGCAGATCTATCTCGCCACGCGTTCCACCCGGCTCGGCGACCTGATCGCGCGCGCCGACCTGACCGGGAATTTCGCCGGCGGTCGCGTCACACTGCGCGATCCGAACACCCGCGCCGAGGCGCGCATTGCGCTGGAAAGCGGACTGTTGCGCGCCGCACCCGGCGACAGGATGCGCCTCGACCTCAAGGGTTCGATCGACACCATCCCGGTCGCGATCGCCGTGGAAACCGCCTCCGCGCAGGATCTGATGAACCCGAAGTTGCCCGTGCCGTTCAAGCTCAGCACCGAAGCGGCCGCAACCCGGATGGAACTCTCCGGCGCCATCGCTCGGCCGCTGGGAAACCGGCAGGTCGATCTGGCGCTCGAAGTGCGTGGAACGCGCTTCGATACGCTAAACAAGCTGGCGCGCGCCTCTCTCCCACCGTGGGGGCCGTGGTCCGCGGTTGGACAATTCCGCGCATCCCCGGGTGGATACGAAGTGGACGATCTGGTGCTGAAAGTCCGCGACAGCGCACTCAAAGGCAAGGGCCGGTTCGAGACCAGTACGGGGCGCCCCCGCATCGAAATCGCGCTCGCTGCACCGAATGTCCAGCTCGATGATTTCAGGTTCGACGGCTGGTCGCCGTTCGAAAAGAAACCCGCCGACGAAAGCGACACGACGCTTAGCGCCGATGAGATGCGCGCCAAGGCGGCGGAAGCGAGCAACCAGGCGCAGGAGCTTCTCAGCCCTGCAATGCTGCGCCGGCAGGACGCCTATCTCACGGTGCAGGTGGACCAGGTACTGGCCGGCCAGGACAAGCTCGGCAGCGGCAGGTTGGTGGCAAAGCTGGAAAACGGCCGCGCCGACATCGGCCCGGTGGAACTCAACGTCCCCGGCGGCTCGGCCAAGCTGTCGCTGGGCTACGAACCCACCGAGCAGGACGTAAAGGTCAACACCCGCATTGAAGTGGACAAGTTCGACTACGGCATTCTCGCCCGCCGTATCAAGCCGGATGCCGACTTGCGCGGTACGTTCAGCCTGAACGTGGACGTAACCTCGCGTGCGCGCTATCTCTCGGACATCCTCCGCCACGGCAGCGGGAACATCGACTTTGCCGTGTGGCCGGAGAACATGCAGTCGGGAACTTTCGACATGTGGGCGGTCAACGTGCTGGTCGCGTTGATACCCGTGGTAGATCCGGGCAAGGCTTCGAAGGTCAACTGTGCGATCGGGCGCTTCGAGCTCAACGATGGCAAGCTGGCAGACCGCGTCATCTTGCTCGATACCGGCCGCATGCGCGTCACCGGCAAGGGCTGGGCGGACTTCGGCAGCGAAACGCTCAACCTGCGCATGCGTCCCCAGGCCAAGACCGCGCAGTTCCTGAGCCTCGCCACGCCGATCCAGGTCAGCGGCACGTTCAGGAATTTCAAGATCGGCATCTCTCCCGGCGACGTCGTCGAAACCGTAGGACGGCTCGCAACTTCGATCATCTGGGTGCCGCTGCAGAAGCTTGCCGGCAAGAAAATACCGCGGGACGGCAGCGACGTATGCGGTGAGTCGCTCCAGGGACTCACCGTGCCCTGATCACGCTGCTACTACTGTGCCATTGCGGACTGCTCGGCGACCGTGCGCCCGTTGGAGGAGGAGCGGATTTGGTAGGTCGGGCGCGCCGACTTGTCCAGGTAGTACGGCATCATCTTCGGCACCAGCGCCGCGAGCGTTTCCATGCGCTTCTGCGGTGCCGGGTGGGTGGAAAGAAAATCAAAGCGCGAACTGCCGCCTCCGACTTTACCCATCTTGTCCCACAGCGATACCGCTGAATTCGGATCGTAGCCGGCTTTCGCCGCCAGCTCGATGCCGATGCGATCGGCCTCCGATTCGGCCTCCCTGCTGTTGGGCAGTTCCAGCGCGACCACCGCAGCCATCTGTGCACCGGTGAGCGTCAGATTGCCGTAGCTGCTGGACTGCTGGGTGGCAGCCAGCACTCCCAGCCCCATCTGCATGGCCATCGCACGGGACATCCTTTCCGCGGTGTGCTTTGCAAGCGCATGCGCGATCTCATGCCCCATCACCTGCGCCAGTTCGTCGTCGGTCGCCTTGAGCTGGTCGATCAGGCCGGTATAGATCGCCATCTTGCCGCCGGCCATGCACCAGGCGTTGACCGTCTTGGGGTCGTCGATGACCTTGACGCTCCATTCCCAACTCTGTGTTTCCGGTCGATATTTGATCGCTTGGGCGATCAACCGTCCGGTGATGGTCCGCACCCGCGCCGATACTGCCGGGTTGTTGTCAATCTGGCCCTTTTGCTGGAGCGGCTGCAGCAGCGCCACATAGGCCTGCTTCGATTCCGTAATGGCCAGGTCCTCGGAAACCAGCATCAACTGTTGGCGGCCCGTGATCGGATTGGTCTGGCAGGCGCACAGCACGAGCACTGCGAACGCCAGGGCGAACAATGCCTTTTTCATGGGATGTGGTCCTCCGCCTGAAATCTCTTCGTGGAAGTGCGTATTGTCCATCGTAACGCCTTGCAGGTCGGTGCGTTGACCCACCATGCGGTACGAACGGACGCAAAAAAGCCGGCAGCAGATGCCGGCCCGGTTTGCGGCGCAGACGCACTTCAGCCGTAAAGCCTGCTGTGCTTGGGTACCTTGGCCATCAGGTATTCCATCTGGTCCTGAAGGATGCGGCGGTTTTGCAGGATCAGGTGCTCGTAGCGGTTGGGCACGTAGGGGGTGTACAGCAGCGGCATGTCGGCAGACTCCGGGGTACGCCCGCCTTTGCGGATGTTACAGCCGCGGCAAGCCGTTACCACGTTCATCCAGCGGTCCTTGCCGCCGAGATAGACCGGCATCACGTGGTCGCGCGACAGGTCGCGTTCCCTGTACTGG
This sequence comes from Burkholderiales bacterium, assembly GCA_036000845.1. Taxonomy (GTDB): domain Bacteria; phylum Pseudomonadota; class Gammaproteobacteria; order Burkholderiales; family JACQAP01; genus JACQAP01. The sequence continues at coordinate 324 of DASYUW010000031.1, read as the reverse complement.
CCGCCGCAATAGGCGCACATGTGGCGGTCGCGGAAAAACAGCGAGGTGTTGGACAGGTGCGGCTCGGCGTGGTGGCCCTTGGCGAAGTCCACCGCGCCCTTGATGGCGATGATGCTGTGAGTGGACAATTGGGAACGCGCGCCGGTCATGCGCGACACGCCGCCGTGGTAAGTCGCTACCACTTCGCCGTGCGACCACGCCACCATTCGGCGCGCGTAGTAAGAGATGGCCTCTTCGACCATCAGCCACCGGCTGGGGGTGCCAGCCATATCCACTGCAAGAATCAGGGCCAACTCCGCTCTCCTGGACAGTCCAAGCTCTGAC
>DASYUW010000030.1:0-17959 GCA_036000845.1 Burkholderiales bacterium | reverse complement strand
CGCGAAGGACTCAAGCGCATTCTCACGGATTATCCGAAACCGCTGCACGTCGGCAACGCGGCCAATGCGGCGCAGACGCTCTCCATGGTGCGCAAAAACGAATGGGACCTGGTGCTGCTGGACATTTCGCTGCCGGACAAGAGCGGGCTCGACGTGCTCAAGAACATCAAGAAGGAACGGCCGGCGCTTCCCGTGCTCGTGCTCAGCATGTACCCCGTGGACCAGTACGCGCTGCGCGTGCTCAAGGCCGGCGGCGCCGGTTATCTCACCAAGGAAAGCGCACCGGAGCAATTACTGGCGGCGGTTGGCAAGGTCTCCGAAGGCGGCAGATACATTACCCCGGAACTGGCTGAGCACATGGCCAGGGAGCTGGCAGGCGGATCGCCCACGCTACCCCACGAGGGTCTGTCCGACCGCGAATTCGAGGTGCTCAGGCTGATCGCCTCGGGAAGGACGCCCACGGAAATCGCCGCGCACTTGTCATTGAGTGTCAAGACCATCAGCACCTACCGCACGCGCCTGCTCCACAAGATGAGCATGCGCCATAACGCCGAACTCACCCACTACGCGATCTCCAACCGCCTGGTTTTCTGAGGTTCGCACGGAAGGAAACGGCGGCAATCTGTAGGACAAACCGCTACATAAATATCAGGCTTTCCCCGATTGTTCTCGGGGTCTGCAGGGCCAATGCTGTCGCAACAGCGGCGCAAGTTGCGACGTCGCGCATAACAATAACAACTTCAACCTTGGTTGCTCGCAACAACGCATGGTCGCTCAGCGCCACCGCCCTGCGCGGCCCGGACAGCAAGTAAGTCATGAGCCGCAACACGGTCCTCGACATCAGCCAATTGAAAGACGCGGAACGCGCGCTGCAGGAAGCCAACGCCTTTCTCGACACCATCGTCGAGAACATTCCCAGCATGATTTTCGTCAAGGTAGCGGCGAAACTCAGATCCGTGAGGATCAACAGGTTGAAGGAAACTTTACTCGGGATCCCCCGCAACGCGCTCCTCGGCAAGAACGACCATGAACTGTTTCCCGCAGAGCAGGCCGATTTTTCACCGCGAAGGATCGTGAAGTTCTGGCAAGTCACGGGACCATGGATATCGCCGAAGAGCGGCTAACCACCGCGCACGGCCTGCGCGTACTGCATACGCGGAAGATCGGCGCCAATGTCGAAATCGGCACCGCGAGGCCGGCGCGCCGGAACGCTCCGGAACTGTGTATTTCGTCCACGACAACGGCGTAGGATTCGACATGCGATACTACAAGAAGCTGTTCGGCGTGTTCCAGCGGCTGCACAGCGCGACGGAATTTCCCGGTACTGGAGTCGGTCCGGCAATAGTTCACCGGTTGGTGACACGCCACGGCGGCGGGGTATGGACCGACGCTGCCGTCAACGAGGGCGCTATCTTTTATTTTTCACTTCCAGGGGAAGACAAAGATGACCGGACTTGAATTCGTGGAAATACTGCTGGTGGAAGACAATCCCACCGACGCGGAACTCACGTTGCGGGCGTTGCGCCGTAACAATCTCGCCAACAACGTCGTGTGGGTCAAGGACGGCGCCGAAGCACTCGACTTCCTTTACTGCAGGGGAAAGTATGCAGACCGGAAAAACGGAACCCCGAAGCTGATTCTTCTCGACCTCAAATTGCCCAAGGTAGACGGCATCGAGGTTCTGCGTGAGCTCAAGACCGACATCAAAACCAAAATCATACCGGTGGTCATGCTGACCTCGTCGCAGGAGGAACGCGACCTGGTGGAAAGCTATCGCCTCGGCGTGAACAGCTACATCGTAAAGCCGGTGGACTTCGAGAAATTCCTGGAAACCGTATCGCAGGTGGGTTTTTATTGGTCCCTCATGAACAAGATTCCACCGCAGCATTCATGAATGCACTTGTGGTGCAGATCGAATACCAATTCGAACTTCTTCACTTCCTGAAAATATGACGACAGAGCCGGAAAGTCTGAAGGACCCGCTTCGAATCCTCATGGTCGAAGACGTCAGCGCCGACGCGGAGCTGGAGTTGCGCGAACTGCGCCGTGCCGGGGTTCTCTTTGCCGCACGCATAGTAGAGATAGAAACAGATTTCAGAAGAGAGCTCGAAGCCTTCGATCCACACGTGATCCTGTCCGACTTCTCCCTGCCGCGATTCAGCGGCATGGAAGCGCTTTCGATCTCACGCGAGCTGCGCCCCGACATCCCCTTCATTTTCGTGTCGGGCACGATCGGCGAGGAGAACGCCGTCGCGGCACTCAAGAACGGAGCCACCGACTACGTCCTGAAAACCAACCTCAAGCGCTTCGCTCCGGCGGTCACGCGTGCCGTCGAGGAGGCGCGCGAACGCAAGGCGCGCCTGGCAGCGGAACGGCGGGCGAAAGACACCGAATATCACTTCTCTCTTTTCATGCGCCATTTGCCGGCGGCGGCTTTTACGAAGGATCCTCGAGGACACTTCACGTTCGCCAACCCGACGTTCGAAGAACTTGCAGGCAAACCGGACGGACAATTGATCGGTCTGACCTCACACGACCTTTATCCGCCGGACTACGTTGAGCCGCTCGTAGCCAACGACCGCAAGGTCATCGAAAGCCGGCAACCGTACCGGGTCGTCGAGAAAGTAATTTTCGACGAGACCGACCGCTTCTTTCTGGTCACCAAGTTTCCGATCAAGGACGAAGCCGATAATGTCGCCATGATTGGCGGCATTGCGGTCGACATCACCGACCGCATCCTTCAGGAACAGAAGCTGGAGCGCCTGTCGCGCATCCGCGAGGTGCTCAGCAGCCTGACTGCCGCAATTATCAGGCTGCGCACCCCGGAGGATCTGTGCCGGGAGTTGTGCCGGATTGCGATCGATGTAGGGCACTTCGGGATGGCGTGGGCAGGCCTGGTGCAAAAGGATGCGCAGGCAATACGCCCAGTCGCATCGCACGGTGCGGTGGACGGTTTTCTCGAGGTCATCACCGCCGGTCGCGACGTCGTGCGCCTGGAACTGGAAATCCCGGCAGCCATGGCGGTGCGCGCACAACGGCAGATCGTAATTGACGAAATCGAAACCTCGGACACCGATCCTGACTGGAAGCGGGCGGCCCTGGAACGCGGCTTCCGTTCCTGCGCCGCGCTGCCTCTGATTTCAGGCGATAAGGTAGCGGGTGTGGGCGTCCTGTTTTCCGAGGAGCCGCACTTCTTCGATGCCGAGCATCTCAGGCTGCTCAGCGATCTCGCGGCCGATGCGGCGCTGGCGCTCGAACGCATGGAGAAACAGGATCTGGTCGAGTATCTGTCATTTTACGACCCGTTGACGGGGCTCGCGAACCGCACCCTGGTTCAGGAAAGGCTGCAACAGTTTCTTCACGAGGCCACGCGCAACCGGCACATGCTTGCGCTCATGATTCTGGACCTGGAGCGTCTGCACATCATCAACGAGTCGCTCGGCAGAGGTGCCGGAGATAAATTGCTGAAACTGGTCGCCGAACGACTACAGAGCCAGCATGCGCCGGAGCAGGTAGGGCGCATCGGCATGAATAGCTTCATCGCCGTATTACCGGACATTCGGGACGAAATTCACGCCGCGAGGCTGGTCGAGGAGAGCCGCAAGAATCCATTTTCGCGCCCCTTCGACCTGGACGGGAATGACATCCGCGTGTCGGCCAAGTGCGGCGTCGCTGTGTTTCCCGCAGACGGTCAGGATTCCGAAGCACTGATACGCAATGCCGAGGCCGCCCTGACCAAGGCCAAGCAGGCGGGCGAGGCGACTGTCTATTACACACCGACACTCAACGCGGATATCGCCCAGCGCCTGGCACTGGAAACAAAACTGCGACGAGCGATCGAGGAAAAGCAGTTCGTCTTGTATTACCAACCGAAAATCAACATAACAACCGGCGCAATTGTGGGAGTCGAGGCGCTGATACGCTGGAACGAGCCGGAATCCGGAATCGTCCCGCCATCGCGGTTCATACCGATCCTGGAGGAAACCGGAATGATCCTGGACGTCGGCAGGTGGGCACTTGCGGAGGCTGCCCGGGTCCACAAGAAATGGGAGGCGGCAGGGCTCAATAGCGGGCGCATTGCCGTCAACGTATCAGCCCTTCAATTGCGCCAGAAGGACTTCGTGACGATCGTGGAGGAGACGACGGCGTCCGTGGACGGCGAAATCGGGATTGATATCGAAATCACGGAAACCATCTTGATGCAGGACATCACTCACAGTCTGTCTGTCCTGGGCGCCATCCGAAATCTCGGTGTGATGATCGCGATCGACGACTTCGGCACAGGCTATTCTTCCCTGAGCTACCTTGCGAGGCTGCCGATCGACTATCTCAAGATCGACCGGTCCTTCATCAACAAGATCGCAGACCGATCCGACGACCTGGAAATCGCATCCGCCATCATTTCCATGGCTAATTCGCTCAGCTTGAAGACCATCGCCGAAGGCGTCGAAACCCAGGAGCAGGCGGATCTGCTCAAGGCGCTTGGTTGCCATCAGATGCAAGGTTACTTGATCAGCAAGCCCTTACCCGCCGAGAAAGTCGTCGAATTGTTCTCCGCGCTGAAGCGTTAGCGGGTTGTTACCAATCGAAAAGGAAATGTAAAGCTAACCACCAAGGCACCAAGAAGTACAAATGCGGGAGATTATCCTCTCGCAATCTTGGCCTTGGACCTCAGTAGTGTGAAGACGATCCACAGGAAGTCAGCCGAACAGCTCCTAAAAAACAATCCTTACCCCGCATTTGGTACGCGTTCGGTCTCCTTGGTGCCTTGGTGGTCGGTCCTTGAGGATTTTTCAGCCGCGCAGGAAGTCGAAGTCGCAACCCGCGTCCGCCTGCAGGATATGTTCGTTGTACAGGCGGGCATAACCACGCTGTGGGAGATGCGGCGTCCTGAACCCCTCGCGCCGCTTTGCAAGCTCGGCCCCGGCAACCATCAAGTCGAGGCGCCGATCCCTGACCGATAGACGGATGCGGTCGCCGCTTTTCACCAGCGCCAGCGGTCCGCCGGAAGCCGCATCGGGCGTGACGTGCAGCACCACCGTTCCGAACGCGGTACCGCTCATTCGCGCATCCGAGATCCGCACCATGTCTTTGAGTCCGGTCTTCGCCAGTTTCTTTGGAACCGGTAGGTAGCCCGCCTCCGGCATCCCGGAAGCGCTGCGCGGCCCGGCATTCTTGAGCACCAGGAAGTCATCCTTCGTCACATCGAGGTCCGGCAGGTCGATTCGTGCCGACAGGTCCTCGAGCGACTCGAAAACGACTGCCCTGCCCTCCCTCTCGAACAGACCGGAATCGGCCGCGGCGCGTTTGAGAATCGCCCCGCGCGGAGCGAGGCTGCCGAACAGCGCCACCAACCCGCCGACCGGGGAAATCGGATCGCTCCGGGGACGGATTACGCCGCGATCCACGAACGGCGCCCCACGGGCGATGCGGCTGCGCAGTGTTTCTCCGGTGACCGTCATGCAGTCCAGATGCAACAGGTCCTTCAGTTCCGCGAGCAGCGCACTCATCCCGCCCGCCGCGTGAAAATCCTGCATGTAGTGGCTGCCGGTGGGTTTCAGATCCAGCAGGACCGGGGTTGCGTCGGAGAGTTGGTTCAGGCGCTTGAGCGAGATTTGGATGCCGCGACGGCCGGCCACCGCGGTGAGATGGATGATCGCGTTGGTCGAGCCGCCGATCGCCAGTAGTACGCGCAACGCGTTCTCGACCGATTTCTCCGTGATGATCTCCGAAGGACGCGGACCTTTTGTCCTGATCATTTCCACCGCGCGCACGCCCGTGGCTTCCGCCGCACGTATGCGGTCCGCATGCACCGCGGGGATCGCCGCCGTGTCGGGAAGGGACATGCCCAGTCCCTCGGCGACGCAGGCCATGGTACTCGCCGTTCCCATCACCGCGCAGGTGCCGGCAGTGGTGGCGAGGTTGCCTTCGATTTCGTCTATTCCCTCGTCGCTGACTTCGCCGGCGCGAAACTTGGCCCAGAACCGGCGGCAATCGGTGCAGGCACCCAGACGCTCGCCCCGGTAAGGCATTGCCATCATCGGCCCGGTGACGAGCTGGATTGCCGGCACGTCGGCGGAGGCCGCGCCCATCAGTTGCGCAGGTACGGTCTTGTCGCAGCCGCCGATCAGCACCACTGCATCCATCGGCTGCGCCCGCACCATTTCCTCCACGTCCATCGCCATGAGATTGCGGAACATGAGGCTGGTGGGGCTGAGGAATACCTCGCCCAGCGAAATGGTCGGAAAGTCGATCGGCAGCCCGCCGCTCCTGAATACCCCTCGCTTGACCGCCTCGGTGAGCTCCGGTACGTAACGATGGCAGTTGTTGAAGCCGCTCGCAGACTGGGCGATGCCGACGATCGGCCTCTCCAGCATGTCCTTGGAGTAACCCATCGAACGCGCAAAGGAGCGGCGCAGGTAGCCCGCGAACTCCGGATCGCCGTAATTGGTGAGATTGCGGCGTATGCCGCGCTTTTCGTTGTCAGCCATTGTTCAGGAGTGAATCCCTCTTGACACGATGCACACGAAGGACGACAAAAAAACAGAGGCTTGGACTATTCTTCATCCTTCATCCTTGTTCCTTCATCCTTGCTTTCCACCGATTGTATGATAGATTTCGTGATGAACCGCCACAACAAACGGAGCAACAGCATGCGTAATCACATTGCCTTCGTGACTTTTCTTCTGGCCGCCGGCCTGGCTCAGGCGCAAACCTCGCCCGCAGTCGCCGACGCAAAAGGCACCAAGGTCAACCTCGATGCCCGTGCCTCGGCGGAAGTGGACAATGACGTCATGCGCGCCAGCCTGTTCGTCGAAATGGAAGATACCGACGCCACCCGGCTCGCCGACAAGGTCAACCGCGCGACCAACGACTCGCTGAAGCTGGCCAGGGGATTCACCGGAGTGCGGGCAAAGACCTCCGCTTACACGACCTATCCGGTGATCGACAAGGAGAAAATAGCGCACTGGCGCTCGCGCTCCGAGATCCTGGTCGAGGGAGAGGACTTCAGGCGCATGTCCGAAGCGATCGGCAAACTGCAGGCGATCATGCAGCTCGGCGCCGTGGATTTTTCCGTGTCGCCGGCGGCGCGCGCCAAGGCCGAGGAGGCACTCACCCAGACCGCCATCGCGGAATTCTTGCGCAAGGCGGAACAGGTCGCTAAGGGTTTCAAGGGAACGGGATTCAACGTGCTGGAAGCAACGGTTTCCGCCGATGGCGGCTTCAATCCTCCGCCGCCGACGATGATGAAGTCGATGGCCGTCGCCGAGGCCGTTGCGGCGCCGAATCTCCAGGGCCGCACCAGCCGCGTCACCGTCTCCGTCAACGGCTGGATCCTGATCCCAAAATAAACGCGCTCAACGCAAAGGACGCAAAGGTACGCGAAGGAAAAACGATGGAGAGAATAACCTGACTGATCGACCTGGATGATATCGCGCAGTAGTCAGAATTAGCGCGGGCTTTGCCAATATTACGGCACACAGATAACCAGTGGCTCATGCAATAAAATCAGCGATCCGCAATTCTCACCCTTTGGTCTTCCCTTGCGTACCTTTGCGTTGAAAAGATTCTTGCCTTAGGCGATCAGATACGTTCGAGGATAGTCGCGGTGGCCTGGCCGTGGCCGATGCACATGACCTGGAGCCCGAGCGTGCCGCCGGTAGCTTCCAGGCCGGCCAGCAACTTGGACATCAGCCCGGCGCCGGTTGCCCCCAGCGGATGTCCATGAGCGATGGCCCCGCCCCAGGGATTGACCTTGTCCATGTCGGGATGAATTTCTTTCGCCCAGGACAGCACCACCGCCGCGAAGGCTTCGTTGATTTCGATCCAGTCGATATCCTTGATGGAGACTCCGGCTTTCTTCAGCGCCAGCTCGGTCGCGGGAATGACGCCGGTGAGTTGCATCATCGGATCGGAACCGACCGCGATGCGGGCGCGGAAGCGCGCTTTCGGTTTGAAACCGTCGGCCTTTGCGACGTCCCTGTTCGCAACCAGCACGGCGGCGGCGCCATCTGAGATCTGGCTGGAATTCGCCGCGGTAATAACGCCGTTACCGTCCGGACGGAACGCCGGCTTCAACGAAGCCATCTTGGCCTCGTCGACCTGCGCCCGCACGCCCTCATCGCGCTCCAGTCGCATCGCCTGGCCTTCCGGCGATACGCCCTGCACCGGCAACAGCTCCTTGTTGGAGCCGGTCTTCTGGGCCTGCGCGGCACGGCGGTGGCTTTCCCTGGCGAAGTCGTCGAGCATCTGACGGGACAAGGCCCATTTTTCGGAGATGCGTTCCGCGCTTTCACCCTGGTGAATCAGCTCGTGGCGCTGGAACAGTTCCGGATTAAGCACTTCAAAGCCGCTGATGGTCCGGCCCAGGCCGATGTCGAGAAACATCGGTGCGCGGGTCATGCTCTCCACTCCGCAACCGATAACGTAATTCATGTCGCCGGCCGCCACGGCCTGAGCGGCGAAGTGCACCGCCTGCTGACTCGAGCCGCACATGCGGTTCAAGGATACGCCCGGCACTTGCACCGGCAACCCAGAGAGCAGCACCGCTAGCCGGGCGGGGTTGGCGCCCTGCTCGCCGGCGAGCGTGACCGTGCCGTCGATGACGTCTTCGATCTTCTGCGGGTCGATCTGCGACCGCTTGATGAGTCCGTCAAGCGCGTGCGCCAGCAACGTATCGGGCCGCTGCTCGCGCAGCGCCCCGCCGCGCCTGCCGAACGGCGTGCGCACTGCTTCGATAATCACTGCTTCATTCATAATCACCTCAAGACAAAGGCGTGAACACGAAGGTACACGAAGGGAATACCAAGGGCACGAAGGAAACCAAGAGACTGGTTAAGCAAAAAATTCGGTTTCCTGATGCTCGAACCTGCTGCGACGTCTCCGATGTGCCCTACACCTGCAACAACCGGAACCGGCGATCGCGGGAAACAGCTCTACATTCCAGATCCCTTAATCGTTTGTAGTATTTCGTCTCTCCGTCGTGTTCCTTTCCTGCTTTTTGGCTATGACATAAGCTGAAGGTTAGTCGCCGCCGCAACGAGGCACCTCGTCCCGCGTTGTCTTCGTGTCCATCGTGTTAAGAGTGTTTCGGTATTACCGACCGGTGACCAGGACAACCTTGCCGGTGACACGCTTGTTGAGCACTTCGTTGAGCGCATCCGCGGCGCGTTCCAGCGGATAGGTGGCATGGATGTGCGGCCTGACCTTGGCAGCCGCGTACATCGCCATTAGATCATAGTTGTTTTCACGATTACGCTCGGGTTCGTTCTTGGTGAACGCGCCCCAGAACACCCCGACGATGGAGCAGCCTTTCAGCAGGGTCAGATTAAGCGGCACCTTGGGAATGTTGCCTGCGGCAAAGCCGACTACCAGGAAGCGGCCGTTCCACGCCATGTCGCGCAAGGCCGGCTCCGAGTACGGTCCGCCGACCGGGTCGTACACCACATCCACTCCCTTGCCCGCGGTGATGACCTTGATCCGTGCCCGAAGATCCTCGGCGCCGTAGTTGATGACCTCATCGGCGCCGTTCTGCCTGCAGATCTGCAATTTGGCATCATTCGAGGCAGCGGCGATGACCTTTGCGCCCATTGCCTTGCCCAGTTGTATCGCCGCCAGCCCCACTCCGCCCGCAGCCCCCAGTACCAGCAACGTTTCGCCGGCCTTGAGATCGGCGCGATCCTTGAGGGCGTGATAGGAGGTGCCGTAGGTCAGCACGAATGCCGAAGCGGGTATGAAGTCCATTCCTGACGGCATGGGAGTGGTACGTTCCGCATCGACCGCAATTTCCTCTGCGAATCCGCCCCAGGTGTTGAACGCGATCACCCGATCGCCGCGCTTGACCCGGGTCACGCCCTCGCCGACATCCTTGACCACACCCGCGACCTCGCCGCCAGGCGAGAACGGCAGTTCCGGCTTGAACTGATACTTGCCCTGGATGATCAAGGTATCGGGGAAATTCACTCCACAGGCTTTCACGCTGACCACGACCTGTCCCTGCGCCGCCTTCGGCGACGGCACCTCCTCGACAACCAGCTTCTCCGGCATCCCCAACTCTTTACACAGTACCGCTTTCATTTGGAGCCGAACCTCTCTTAACACGAAGGGTCACGAAGGAAACACGAAGGGCACGAAGGAGGACCTACATTACAACCCTCTTTATACCCTGACGCATGTGAAGTACATTGAAATTTAGCAGATAGCCCAATGGATATTTCCCGAGCCTGAGGTAGGTGACGACTTGTGCCAAATGAATGGGCATTAGTTTTTCCACAGCCTTGACCTCGACCACTATCATTCCCTCCGCCAAGAGATCCAACCGATATCCGGCTTCGATCCGTTGTCCTTCATATTCGAGGGGCAAAGTCATCTGCCGTTCGACTCTCAGCCCCAAGCGCCCAAGATCATTGGTCAGACAAATTTCATACACCCCTTCGAGCAACCCTGGTCCTAATGCAGAATGCACACGCATCGCCGCCGCAAGAATTTGCCCACCAACTTCTTCCACTCCTGAGGCCTTGTCTAGCGTCATTTGTCTCAGCCTTCCTTCGTGCTCCTTCGTGTTTTCCTTCGTGTTCCTTCGTGTTAGCGCGTGTCAGTTTTTTAGGATCTTTTCGACCTGGCGCCAGCCGGCTTCGGCCATTGGCCGGGCGCGCTTGCCCTGCTCCATCGCGTGCGCGCTGGCCGCGGTGCCGTCCTTGACCCGGCCCATGATGCCCTGAAGTATTCCGGCCAGGCGGAACATGTTGTAAGCCATGTAGAAATCCCAGTTCGGAATGTGGCTCCTGGCGGTGCGTCTGCAATATGCGGAGACATATTCTTCCTCGGTCGGTATGCCCAGTGCGTGAAAGTCGATTCCGTTCATCCCGCGGAACTGGCCCGTCGTCAGCCGCCAGGTCATGCAGTGATACGCGAAATCCGCGAGCGGGTGTCCGAGCGTGGACAGTTCCCAGTCGAGCACCGCGAGAATCTTCGGCTCCTTCGGATGAAAAATCACATTGTCCATACGGTAATCGCCATGAACGATGGTGGTCTCGTCGCCCGGCGGGATATTCTTCGGCAGCCACTCGATCAGACTCTCCATCGCACCGATGCGCTCGGTTTCGGAGGCCCGGTACTGCTTCGTCCAGCGGGTGATCTGGCGTTCGATGTAGTTGCCGGGCTTGCCGTAGTCGGCAAGGCCGACCCGCGCGTAATCCACTTTGTGAAGCGCAGCGATGACGCGGTTCAACTCGTCGAAGTAAGCTGCACGCTGATGCGTGCTCATGCCGGGCAGCGACGGATCCCACAGCACGCGGCCTTCGACGTAGTCCATGATGTAGAACGCCGTGCCGATGACCGCGTCGTCCTCGCACAGGCAGTAGGTTTTCGCCACCGGCACGTCGCTGCCATGCAGCGCGGTGATGACATGGTACTCCCGCTCCACAGCGTGCGCCGATGGCAGCAACTTGCCCGGTGGCTTGCGGCGCAATACGTAGCGCTTGCCGCCTGCCGTCAGCCTGAAGGTGGGATTGGACTGACCGCCCTTGAACTGTTCGACTTCGAGATTTCCCGAGAAGCCTGCGACGTGCTGGCACAAATAGCGTTCCAGACTGGCCACATCGAAGCGATGCCGCTCCTGGACCGGCATCGTGCCGATGAACTCCTCGTTCATGAACTCCTCTCCCTCGCTTGCTGTGAGCCAGGCGAGAATACCATCCGCGCTCGAGGGCTGCCAACGCGGCGCGCGGCGGGGCGGGAAAACCCACATGCTAGAATTCCCGTGTTTTTTCCTCTGCAATCACGCCGATGAAAGAGTTCATGGACCGCGTCGCAGTCGTAACAGGGGGGGCAAGCGGCCTCGGCCGCGCCATGGCGCTGCGCTTCGCCCGGGAGGGCATGAAGATCGTTCTGGCCGACGTTCAGGCCGATGCCCTGAAGAAAACCGAAGTCGAGTTCGAACAGGCCCGCATTCCGGTACTGGCTGTGCGCACCGACGTGGCGAAAGGTAAGGACGTCGAGGCGCTGGCCGACAAGGCATTCAAAACGTTCGGCGGCGTGCATGTACTGTGCAACAATGCCGGCGTCGCGCCCGGCGGCACTGTCTGGGAACAGACCGAGAAGGACTGGGAATGGACGTTGGGGGTAAATGTCTGGGGCGTGATTCACGGCATCCGCGCTTTCGTGCCGCGCATGCTCGAGCAGAACGTGGACTGCCACGTGGTCAACACGGCGTCGGTGGCCGGACTGCTGTCGCTGCCGGGGATGAGCGTCTACTGCGTGTCCAAGCACTCGGTAGTCACGCTGACCGAGTGCCTTCACCACGACCTGGTCGAAATCGGCGCCAAGGTGAAGGCGTCGGTGCTCTGCCCGGCCTACGTTCCAACCGCCATTTCCGATTCCGAGCGCAACCGTCCCGCATCACTGCGCGAGGACAAAAAGAGAAGTCCGGAGGACTTGAAGCGGGAAGAACAGTTGCGCCACGCAGTGCAGTCCGGGCGCATTTCCGCGGTAGAGGTCGCGGACCTGGTTTTCGAAGCGATCAAGGCAGAGAAGTTCTATATCCTCCCCCACCAGAAAATCAAACACGCGATCGAAACCCGCATGCATGACATCCTGCAGGAGCGCGAGCCGACCAACACTCTGAACCGAAAATCGAATCCTTAAGCCACAGAGGATCCATTTCGACACCCCCTTGAGGGGTAAGTAGAGCCCCCACTTGGATGGGCGGAGCGATGCTCCATTGTGGTTTCGATTCCGCGAAACCGTAACGGACGCGGCATCAAGCGCCCTGTTTACAATCCGGCGATTGAGACAGCATCACAAAAGCAATGAACACCGCCCGCGCGCAGTTCTTTTCCGGTCTGAAGGACACTTCCCCGCTGCTGATCGGCGCCGCTCCCTTCGGCATCATCTACGGGGTGCTGGCGACCGGCGCGGGGATTCCGGTAGTGATGGCGCAGGCGATCTCACTGATCGTGTTCGCTGGCTCGGCGCAATTCATCGCCGCACAATTGATCGGTGCCGGCGCATCTGGACTGGTGATCGTCTTGACCACCTTCATCGTCAATCTTCGGCATGCGCTATACAGCGCTTCGCTGGCACCGTACGTGAAGGACCTGCCTCGAGCATGGAAGTGGGTGCTTTCCTACCTGCTCACCGACGAGGCCTTTGCTGTCGCGATCGCGCGCTACCGCGACAACGCCGGCGAACCGAAGCGGCACTGGTATTTCCTCGGCGCCGGCGTGGCGCTGTGGGCCACCTGGCAGGTAAGTACCGCGGCCGGCATTTTCCTCGGGACCGAAATACCGCATGAGTGGTCGCTTGATTTCACCCTGGCGCTGTCGTTCATCGCGCTGCTGGTGCCGGTGCTCAGGACGCGGGCCGATGTGGTTGCAGCGCTGGTTGGCGGCATTGTCGCGGTAGCAGCCTTCGGATTGCCGTACAAGCTCGGGCTGATTCTCGCCGCGTTCTGCGGCATCGGCGCGGGGATGCTGGCGTGGAGGCTGCGCAAATGAACCTCTGGCCGGTGGTGATCGTTGCGGGTGTGCTGACTTTCCTCATCCGCCTTTCGTTCATTTCAATGCTGGCGAATTGGGAGATGCCACCCCTTTTTCAACGCGCGCTCGGATTCGTGCCGCCGGCAGTGTTGACCGCTATCGTGTTTCCGGAGTTACTGATTCGGGACGGTCACTTTGCGGTGAACATGGAGAATCATCGCCTGACGGCCGGTGTAATCGCGATCCTGGTGGCGTGGCGCTTCAAAAAAATAATGCCGACCATCGTGGCCGGCATGGCTGTCTTGTGGCTGCTGCAATACTTCGGGAACTGAGTAATCGCCTGGCCATAGAGGACACAGACGGCGCAGAGAAAAACGAACGGGCAAATTAGAGAGGTAACCGGAGATATCTCTACTGGTAACTTGACGTGGTCCTAAGTACGAATAACGTCTTCATGGCGATCGATGCGGGCATCGTGGCTAACCACAAAGGGCAGAAAAGGCATCTTGAGCAAACCCAGCAGATTCACCGACTGTCTCGGATTCTCCAGTCCGATCACGCCGATCTGCATCCCGGCGTGACCGAGCCGCGGGCGGGCGCGGTAGGTACCGAAGAACCGATCCCATATGGACAGATTGAACCCGTAGTTGCTGTTCGTCTCACGGATGTCCTTCGAGTGGTGTACGCGGTGCATGTCGGGTGTGACGATGAACCATCGCAGGACGCGTTCGATTCTCGGCGGCAGCCGTACGTTGGCATGGTTGAATACCGAAGTGCCGTTCAACACGACCTCGAATATCAGCACCGCGAGCACAGGTGGCCCGAAGGCAAAGATCACGGCCGCCTTGATGAGCATGGACAACAGGATCTCGATGGGATGGAAGCGCAAAGCCGTGGTCACGTCGAAATCCGGGTCCGCGTGGTGCACTCTGTGCAGCCGCCACAAGGCCGGCACGGCGTGGAACAGCAGATGCTGGAGATAGATCGCCAGATCCAGCACGGCCATGGCCGCGAGCACCGCAAGCCAGAACGGAAGATGCAGCAACCGGAGCAGCCCCGCCCCCTGCGCCTCGGCAAGCATCGCCAGCCCGACTCCCGCAGCGGGAAACAGGACCCGGACGATCGCCAGGTTCAACGCGGCAAGTGCAAGATTGTTCGGCCAGCGCCTCAGCCGCGGGAAGGACCGGTCGCGCGCAGGGGCCAGCAGCTCCCATAGCCCCATCAGGCCGAAAACGGCCACGAAACTGCCCAGGCGCACCACGCCCTCGAGAATTTCCGCGTACTCGCTGCCGCCCATATCGGCTACCCTCTCGACATACAGCCTGAGGCGGCTGTATTATTCAAGTAGTTGCTTGAATACTAGAAGAGGGGTTCAAGGATGTCAAGCTCGCCGAAGCAGGCGGTCTATGAACAGCTCGCCCGGATCGGGAAAGCGCTGTCCACTCCCGCCCGGCTGGAGATCCTGGAGCTGCTGGCCCAGGCCGAACGCAGCGTGGATGCACTCGCACGCCTTACCGGACTGACGGTCGCCAATACTTCCCAACACCTTCAATTGCTGCGTCAGGTGGGGCTGGTAACTTCCCGCCGGGAGGGGCAGTTCATCTTCTACCGCCTGGCGGGCGACCAGGTGGTCACGCTGATCGGTTCTCTGGGTCGGGTCGGAGAGACTTACGTAGCGGAAGTCGGCAAGCTCTTGCAGACCTTCTTCACTGCCCAGGACGAGATCGAGCCGGTTCCTGCGAAGGAGTTGCATAAGAAGGCGCGCAAGGGGCTGGTGACCGTGATTGATCTACGCCCGTTCGAGGAATACGCTGCCGGACACGTTCCCGGGGCGATCAACATTCCTCTACCTGAGCTGCAGAAACGAATGCGGGATCTGCCCAAAGGCAAGGAAATCGTCGCTTATTGTCGGGGGCCGTACTGTCTCATGTCTTTTACTGCGATGAAGATGCTGCGCGGCCGGGGCCACAAGGCCCGGCGGCTGGAAGCGGGCCTGCCCGAATGGCGTAGCGCCGGACTTCCGGTACAGACTGACTAACAACTTTGTTCCTGAAGTCGGCTACCTGGCTTTTCCGCTTCCGTGCTTGACGAACGGGAAGACACTGGTAAAGCCCATGATGTCGGTGATCAGCAGCACGATGAAGACAACGAGCACGACCCCGAGAGCATCCGTTCCGCCCGCCGGGGCCGTCTCGACATGTTGCGACAGCGCCGAGACTTCCTGATCCGTCAGCGCCGCGACGCGCGCCTGCGCGTCCTCGATGCTTACCCCTAATTCCCGCAACTTTTCCTGCACGTCGGGCCGCTGGAGGGTTTCCATCACCAATGCGCGGTCCTTCTGTAAGTCTTCCGCGGCCACTTGTTCCGTCGTGATCAGTGTCAGCTCTTGAGCAAAGCTTGTGAACGCGATCGAAGTTGCAAGTAAGCCGGCCAGCAGCCTGTTCAGGATTTTCATATCGCACCCTTCCCTTTTGGTTTTCCTTTGCGTACCTTCGCGTCCTTTGCGGTTCACGCCGTTTTTTTGATCTTCGTTCTCGTGCGGATGAAATCCGCCATGCGGGCCACGCCCTTCTCGATCGCTTCGTTGGAAGCGGCGTAGCTGAAGCGGATGTGCTGGCCTTCGTTGGGCACGCGCGGACCGAAATGGATGTCTGCCAGCACCGCCACACCGGCTTCGTTCAGGAGCCGCTTGCGGAACTCCTCCGAATTCTCGGTCCCGATCATCTCGCAGGCCGCCGTGACGTTCGGCCAGGCGTAAAAGGCGCCACCCGGATTCCGGCAAGTCACGCCGGGCACTTTGTTCAGCAGCCCCACGATCAGATCGCGCCGCGCGAGAAAGCTGTCGCGCATTTTCTTCGCCTCGCTCTGCGGACCGTTCATTGCTTCCACTGCCGCCCACTGCGTGATCTGCGAGGCGCAGGAATCGGTGTTGGTCACCCAGCGGGTGAATACCGGCGCCAGCGCCTTGTTCGCGGTAAACCCAAGGCGCCAGCCGGTCATCGCCCACGTCTTCGAAGCGCCATCGGAAATGATGGTGCGCTCGAGCATATCCGGAAACTGGGTCAGCGACACGAATTCGCCGTCGTAGCAGAGCTGCGAGTAGATCTCGTCCGCGAACACCCAGACCTGCGGATGCCTGCGCAATACAGCGGCGATTGCTTCCATGTCTTGCTTCGGAATGATGCCGCCGGTCGGGTTCTGCGGCGAGTTCAGGATCAGCAGCTTTGTCCTTGGCGTGATCTTCGCTTCGAGCTCGGCCGGGTCGAAGCTGAAGTTGCGTGATTCGCGCAGATGGATCGGCACCGGCACAGCACCATGCGCGCGAATCTGCGATTCGTAAATCGGGAAACCCGGATTCGGGAAGACCACCTCGTCGCCCGCACCATAGTCGGTGACCGAGAGGATCGAATAAGCGATGAATGGCTTTGCCCCCGCGCCGACAACGATCTCGTCCGCGCTCACGTTGATGTGCCGCGTGCGGTTCAGATAATTTGCCGCCGCCTCGCGCAGTTCCAGAATTCCGGCCGAAGGCGTGTAGCCGTGCTTGCCCCCGTTGATCGCCTTGATGCCAGCGTCGCGGATGTTTTTCGGGGTGTGAAAATCCGGCTGGCCGATGCAGAAAGAAATGATGTCCTTGCCCTGGCGCTGCAGCGCGCTGACTTCGGCCAGGACAACGAAAGCGTTTTCGGTGCCGAGATCGCTCGCTCGGCGGGATACTGCGGGCATCAGGGGAACTCCTCCGGGATCAGAAACGCGGGCTTCAATGACTGGCGCACCTGCCCGTAAGCGTTTATATTTGAAGCACTTTATAGCACGCCGATCGCGAGACGGTCAAACCATGCCATACATCGAAGAATCGCTTTCCGCCGGCGAGCAGATCGTAGGATTTTTCAGGCTCCACTGGATTTCCAGGAGCTGGATGGTCCTGTGGATCGTGCTCGCGATCCCCACGGTTGGAATTACGCTAGTCCTGGCCCTGTACGAATTCCTCAGGCTCCGCTCCATCGAGCAGGGCGTTACCAACAAGCGTGTGATCTACAAGAAGGGCATCATCAGCCGCAAATCCGAGGAGATGAAGCTGAACTCCATCGAAACCGTGGAGATCGATCAGGGCATTCCCGGACGCATCTTCGGCTTCGGCGACGTGACGGTAACCGGCCGGGGATTGAGCAACGTCGTCTTCAAGAAAGTCGAAGACCCCATGGCGGTGAAGCGACAGATCGAAAGCGTGAGCAATCCGGTCAGTTAAGGGGTTAATGATCCGGCCGCGAGGGTTGTCCGACTGCCTTCCAAAGGGGTATCGTCTAGGGAAGCTCTGATCAAGTTCCGCGACGCGCGTTGCGCCAGGTGCGGATGACTGCTAGGCGGCGCTCCGCAGATGCGGCTGAAGCCCCAGCAAGGAGCGTAACAACGCAGGCGCCGCACCCTGGCACAACCCAATGACATTTCGACTCTTCCGAGGGACCGGACGATTCGGGCCG
>DASYUW010000029.1:0-14089 GCA_036000845.1 Burkholderiales bacterium | reverse complement strand
GGGATGCGCTGCGACGTGGACGGCAATCTCTGGATGGGCTGGGGGATGGGAGACGCGGCGCTGGACGGCGTGAACATCTACAACCCGGATGGCAAACTGATCGGCCGCATCAACCTGCCCGAGCGCTGCGCCAACCTCTGCTTCGGCGGCACCTACCGCAACCGCCTGTTCATGGCGGCAGCCAAGAGCGTCTACGCGCTCTATGTGAACACGCAGGGAGCGCGCGGAGGCTGAATCGAATCGCGGCTTTTCCCGATGATACGCAGAAAGCGATACCTGAACCCGCCCTATTGATTTCTTTGGAGGAAGACATGCTGCTCGACGTGCGTACTTACACCTGCCGTCCAGGAACCATCAAGAAGCATCTCGCGCTCTACGAGAAAATGGGCAAGGGACCGCAGACCCGCCACCTCGGCCAACCCTTCGCCTATCTAGTGACCGAGACCGGCAACGTCAATCAGTACATCCACATCTGGGCCTATGAGGACGCGGCGGACCGCGCACGCCGCCGCGCCGCGATGATGGCCGACCCGGAGTGGATTGCCTTCATGGAAGAGAGCGCGAAGCTCGGCGCGCTGGAGCACCAGGAAAACCGCCTGATGACGCCGGTGCCGTTCTTTCCTCTCAAGCGCTGAGCCAAAAAAACACCGCTGCGCTGTCCCTTCAGGATTGCAGGGGTACGAAGTACTGGAAAGCGCAGGACTGTCCATGCCGCCTGCGCCTTTCCGTGTTCGGTAATATATCCGCCCGCCTTCGTCAATAAGGGCCATACTGAATGACTTGCGTGCCGCGTCTGCCTGGCCCGCCATCCCTTCAATGTCGTTTCAACCTTACCGAGGCAAGCAATGATCAGTGATAAATGGACCGTGCTATTCACGCAGTTCAGGACGCGCACCGAAGTGCGAGGCGTCCTGTCCAGCACCCTCACCAACATGATGGACCCCGCCAACGATCAAACGAAGTTTCCGTCGGAGATCAGTGAACTTGCCACCGGCAACGACCGTGAAGTGATGGAATCCTATCTTCGCGTGAAAATCTTCTGCGACGGCAAGAAGGGAAAGGACCGTGGTTCGGTTGCGGCCGGCATTGCGGGCGATGTTCGCGACCTGTTCGCCAAAGCGCTCGAGAGAATGAAGGAACTGCCTCCCGAGCACATCACCCTTGCCCGGATTTCCGCCGTCCGCCACGTGCGGCGTGCCTGAGCGCCGGAGACGCGCGACGGACGATGGTCACTTCCGATTCACTCACGTATCAGGAGGCGTTGTCGCAGGCCTTTGCGGGCATCAAGACGATACTCCAGCGCCGGCAACTGGACCCGCTGCGCTACATCGTGGACATCGATTCCGGGCAGCCCGTCTTCGCGCCCCGGAACACGCACCTTCTTCGGATCGCATACAACCGCCACGAAGTTCTGTCGGTGGAAGTCGCCATTCCTCACGAGTGGCTGCTGGGACAAGCTGGGGAGGGCCACGAAAATTTTCTGCGAGCAGTCGACGACATTGTCCTGGAACTGAAAGGCAAGGTTCAAGCAACAGGACGCCTTCTTTAAGGATCATTGCCGGAAGTCAGCCGATACGCCGGCCGTCTGGTGCGGTCTGCCGCGAAACTGACACCACTCACGATCGCCTCCGTCGGGCGTCTGGCTGCTGCCGGAACCTGACCAGACCTAAGTGTCCTGTTCCGCTAATTCGTGGGATAACTCGCGAAACTTGGAAGCCAGTCCCACGATTTATTTGACAGCAATCCATCACCGATCGGAAAACCCGCGAAATCGGTGTCAGGCAAGGCGCGAGTCCTTGACAGTGGAAGGCCCCACGGCGACGACTCGTAACACAGCATGACGCCGATTCTCGTCGGGTTTTCGGCCACGAATTAGCGGAACAGGACACTAAACCCATGACCCAATACCCCACGCAGAACGAGCTCCTCAGCTATCTCACCACGCTTGCGGGTATTACCGGCGATCCGACCCAGGTGCCGTTTCGCGTGGATATCATCCCCGCCCACGGCAAGCCGCCGATGTACTCCGTGATGATCAAGTCGCCGCACAAGGATCGCCTTCGCCGGCAGATCGGGAGCATCCTGTCCCGTCCGTTCGCGCTTGGCGCCACCTCCTTCATGCTAACGGGCAGCGAAGCGGTCTCGCTGATCAAGCATGGCCATCCCGCTATTTGACGATTTCGAGCAGCTCGACATCAAATATCAACGTCGCGCCGGGTCTGATGACTGGCGGTGATCCGCGTTCCCCGTAGGCGATGTCGGCCGGGCATATCAGTCGGCTCTTGCCGCCCACCTTCATCTGCTGCAAGCCTTCAGTCCAGCACTTGATCACGTTGCCGAGCGGGAACATGACCGGCTGGCCGCGCTTGACGGAACTGTCGAACACCATCCCATCCACCAGGGTGCCGTGATAATGAACCTTCACTTTGTCCGTGGCGGTTGGCGACGCGCCGCCGCCTTCCTTGAGGGTCTTGACGATGGCTCCCGACGCGGTTTTCTTTGCACCGGGTTCCGCGGCAGCCTTTGCCAGGAAAGCGGCTTCCGCCTTCTTTTCTTTTTCGGCGACAGCGGCGCCGCGAGTCTTTCCCATCTGCTCGATCTTCGGTCCGTAGGTCTGCATGTCCACCTTGAGGCGTCGCTTCAAGACGCCATCGGCGAGGCCGGACTTCACGATCTCGAGTTCGGCCTCGCTCAGTGAGAAATCATGCAGGGACTGGCTGAGCGCGACACCGGTTGCGTAGAGGGTTTTCTGCTCGTCGTTCGCAAGATCCGCCGCAGCGGCTTGCGCGCCGGAGAAACCGATTCCGAGCAATGCCGACAGGCAGAGCACAATGACCTTCATGAGGAATCCTTTCCGTGAAAAATCGCGATAGTACCCCAGCCCGGGTACTTCACGAAGGTGCTGCCGGCGCGTCACGCAACCTGCGGCGACAGGGCGCGGCGCACGTCATGTGTGAGAGTGCCGTTAGATTTTTTCCTGGCGTTTGGATCGCAACACTCAGTACCTGTTCTCAGCCTCGCCGGTATCGCGGTCCACTGCGTCCGTAACGGTAAACCCACCAGCCGCCGAGCAGTCCGCCCAAGTGCGCGAAATGAGCCACGCCGGATTGGGTGCCGGTCACGCCCAGATACAACTCCAGGAGTGCGTAGAGCAGCACGAACATTCGCGCGGGCATGGGAATCGGCGGGAACAGCAGCATGATCCTTCGATTCGGAAAAAGCAGCGCGTACGCCAGCAGCAGGCCGAATACGCCGGCCGAAGCACCCACCACAGGCACACCCCCGCCGCCGAACGCTCCGGCCACCAGCACGTGCGCCACAGCACCGGTCACGACGCTCGCAAAATATGCCGTGGCCAGGCGGCGCGCGCCCCAGACGCGTTCCAACTCGGCTCCGAACATCCACAGCGCGAACATGTTGAACGCCAGGTGCATCAGGCTGCCGTGCAGAAAGCTGTAGGTCACCAACTGCCAGGGGGTCAGCAGCGGCAGACTCGCCAGGCCGGAGCCGTCGCCCGGCCAGAGTGCGAACCATTGCACGAGACCGCCGCCACCCGCCAGTTGCAGCAGGAAAATTCCGACGTTGGCGATGATGAGGAACTGGGTGAATGCAGGCATGCGGGCCTCTACGAGTTGGGAAGACAGGCTTGCAGTTGCCGCCGTCGTGTGATGGCGAAAAGGTGGGGCAACTGAACTTGTCGGGACGAGTACTACCGAGAATGGAGTCGCAACCCCGCCTTTTCAAGTTGGAAGGAGTGGAGGTGGTTCCGTCGCCCGCTTCCTTCACACTTAGGAATTGGGGAATTGGAGTTTGAAGTCCTGAGTCCTGTTCTTACCTCGTCACCTCGTCACGGCCGTTACGATCGTCACGAGTGTTCGCACCCAGATTTTCTTCCAGAAAATCGAGTAAGACCCGCACCGCCGGCACCATCCCTCTTCGACTGACATACACCGCCTGCAGCGTCGCCGCGGGCACCGACCAGTCCGTCAGCAGAGGCACGAGCCGGCCCGCCTGGATGTCATCCACGGCGTAACCGCTGGGCAGCAACGCGGCGCCGATGCCGGCGAGCGCAGCGTCACGCAGCACGATGAAATCATCGGTTGCCAGCCGCGGAGTAAGGATCACTTCACGTTTTTCGCCGTCCGGTCCGATCAGCGCCCAGTGCGTTTTGCGGTCCGGCGAACCGAAACCCATCACCGGGATCTTCGCGAGGTCATCCGGTTGCGCGATCGGGCCGTACACGTCGAGTAGCTCCGGATGCACGACGACGAGTCCAAGCGCGGGTCGGAAGCGTCGCGTGACCAGGTGCGGTTCTTCGTCGCCCGGCGTGCGTACGCGCAGCGCGACGTCCACGCCTTCCTGGATCAGTTCGATGCGGCGGTTGGTGACGAGCAGTTCGAGGTTGATCTGCGGATAGGCGGCGAGAAACCGGGGGAGGATGCGCGACAGGTCGGTCTGCGCGACGGAAATCGCGCAGCTCACCCGCAACGGCCCGCTCGGCGCTTCGCGCACTCGCTCCACTGCTTCGGCCGCTGCTTCGGCTTCCGCCATCACGTTCTGTGCGTGTTCGTAATAGAGCTTGCCGACTTCGGTGAGCGAGAGTTTGCGCGTAGTTCTCTGCAGCAACCGGACGCCGAGAGCGGATTCAAGGGTCGCAACCCGGCGGGACAGCCGGGACTTGGGGATGCCCAGACCCCGGGCAGCGGCCGCGAAACCGCTTTTTTCCACCACCTTGGCGAAGTAATAAAGGTCATTTAGGTCCTGCATCCGAGCTCCGATTGTCCTGTTTTCGGAACAATCTAACCCAGTTTTGCCAGCTAATCCACCTTTGTTGCCTTCTATAGGATGAATTCCACGTGCTTCGGCCGGGTTTACGGCCGACCCATCGACCTTAAGGAGACGACAATGAAAGTCCTGCAACTGGATTCAAGCATCCTCGGCGAGTCCTCGGTGTCCCGCCAGCTCACACAATTGGTAGTGGACCGCATCCGCGAAAGCGAGCCACACGTGAAGGTCGTGCATCGCGATCTCGGCAGAGAGCCGGTCGCGCACCTGACGCTGGATCTTCTAGCGACCCGCGGCACCGCTGCGGACCTGCTGAACGAACTGCAAAACCGCGAAGCGCGCCTGGACGCGGAGCTGATCGACGAACTCAAAGCAGCCGACGTGCTGGTGATCGGTGCGCCGCTCTACAATTTCACCATCCCGACCGGGCTGAAAGCCTGGATCGATCGCATCGCCGTGGCGGGCAAAACCTTCAAGTACGGCGAGAAGGGGCCCGAAGGCCTGGTGAAAGGCAAGAAGGCGGTGATCGTCGCTACCAGCGGCGGTACCTACGCCGATTCTCCGGTGGACACGATGCACGTCGGTTACCTGAAGCAGGTGCTCAACTTCATCGGCATCACCGACATCGAAGTCGTGCGCGCCCCGGGATTGGCGACGGGCACGGATGCCCGCGCCCATGCGCTTGCGACGGCCCGCGGACAAATTGTGCACATGTTCGTCGCTCAGGCGGCTTGAGCTGAGAGTGGCCGAAGAGGATGAAAACGGGCGCATCGGCGCCCGTTTAAGAAGCTTTTCAAGTGCGACCTGCATCGGTACTTACTTTCACCTTTCAACTCCAACCTTTCACCTGTCCTCATCTTGAAGGTTACCGCACTTACATTCTGGTCTCATCCCTGTATAGTGGCGGCCCCATCAGGAGAGCCGACATGACAGAAGTGAAACCAGCAAAGAGTTCTGCAGAGATCCAGCCGCTTGTCCGTTACACGCCCGAAGAGACTGCCCGCAACAAAAAGGCCCGCGACGAGCGGCGCAAGTCTATCCGCCACCAGAATGCCCGCAGCAAGTCGCTGAAGTAGCCGCCCACAACGGATCGGCGCATTGATAACATTGATTGCGGGATCGATCCCGTTGCCTATCAGCAAGGAATGCATGCATGAAGCTTTACTACGCACCTGGCGCCTGTTCAATGGCCCCGCATATCGTTGCCCGCGAAGCGGGCCACAAGATCGATCTGGAAAAAGTCGACATCCCCGCCAAGAAGACTGCCGGCGGCGAAGACTAGGCAGAAGAGTGCGGGTCCGGCAGCTTGGAGTCAGGCTGACACCGTAGGCTCCTTCTTCCGGTCAGCCGGGAGCGGCAAACGCAATTTTACTTGCCGTGATACTCGAATGATTTCCCGCCGCCGTCATACGGAAACTTCGGACAGGCCTTCTTCTCGCCTTTTGCCCAGGCGAGCACCGCGTCGTAAACGTTCTGAAAACCGATCGACGGACCGTAAGTGGTCACGCCGGACTTGTTCGGGCCAATCTCCTCGGTATCCATGACCATCACGAAGTAGCCGCCTTCAGGCATCTGCCCGGTTGCGCGCTTGCTGTGCTGAAGCACGGTCTCGCCGGCTTTGTCACCGATTATCCGTGAACGTGCGTGATACGGGACCGATTCGACCACGGGTCCGTAGGTGCCCGGCGTGGAACCGATCACCGTGACGTTGAGGCATTTGTCGGTGTTCGTCTTGAGATCCGCGAAAACGGTCTTGAACGGGCGGTTCACCTCTTGCCGCTCGGTCCTGGTCATCATGGCGCCGCGTTTTACGCCGTCGCGCACTTCGCCGGGTGTCTGCGGCGGCGTGACGCACGCTGTAAGCAGGGTGCCGAAAACTAGTAAGACGATTCTGCGCATTTTGCCTCCCTTTCATAACCGGAATCGCCCGATGCAAAAAGCATACTCCGATGGCGTTCGATCGGCATAACCGAGGACTTGAGCGGCCTTGGGTTACCATGCCGAATCCAGATCGCGGCATTCGTACAGCGCGACAAAGCTGCCCGGGAGGACATCCGTGGAAACGACAAGAAACGGCCTGCTCAAGCGACTCGAAATCGAAGCGCGCCATATACGACGCAATGTCTGGCGTGCGCTGCGCGCCTCCGGCAGCGGCCATGCCGGCGGTTCGTGCTCGGCCGCAGACATTCTGGCCGCGCTTTACTTTCACCGCCTGCGCGTCCGGCCCGACGAACCGGACTGGCCGGAGCGCGATCGCTTCGTCCTGTCGAAGGGGCACGCGAACGCGGCTCTCGGAGCGGTACTGGCCCAGGCGGGCTTCATCGACGATGCCGTCCTTGACCGTTTCTACGGGCTCGAGTCGCCGTTCGGAATGCATCCGGACATCAAGGTCGCCGGGGTGGAGATGTGCACGGGCGCTCTCGGGCATGGCCTCCCGGTGGCCATGGGCATGGCGCTCGGGGCCCGCATTCAGGCGCAGGCGTTCCATACCTTCGTCATGCTTGGCGACGCGGAACTTCACGAGGGCTCCAACTGGGAAGCCGCCATGGGAGCGGCACACTACCGGCTGGAAAACCTGACCGCTATCGTCGACTTCAACAAGATCGGCCAGAGCGGACCGCTTGGCGATCTCATCGACGTCGAGCCCCTTACTGACAAGTGGCGCGCCTTTGGCTGGCAGGTGCGCGAGATCGACGGCCACGACATGGGCGAGGTCGTCGATGCGCTCGAGTCGCTGCCCTTCCATCCGGATCGCCCTTCGGTGATCATCGCCCACACCGTCAAGGGGAAGGGCGTGAGTTTCGCCGAGAATACTTACGTCTGGCACAGCAACAGCGTGAACGACGAAATCTACGCCAAAGCGCTTGCGGATTTGGGGGAACCATGAACAGCGCCGTTGCCGCCCCCGTCGACTGGCGCACCAAATCGGCCAGGCAGACGCGCCTCGCCTTCGGCCAGGCCTTGCTCGAAATCGGCGCGCGCGATCCCCGCGCGGTAGTGGTGTCCGTCGACACCCAGGATCTGCTCGGGATCCGTCCCTGGATCGAACGCTTCCGCGACCGCTTCGTCGAGGTCGGCATCGCCGAGCAGAATGCGATCGGCACGGCGTCCGGACTCGCGACCACCGGCCTGCATCCCTATGTGTGCGCCTATGCGCCGTTCATCAGCGCCCGCAGCATGGAGCAGGTTCGCAACGACGTCGCCTACGCGAATCAACGCGTGGTGATAGGCGCGGCGGCGAGCGGCATCTCGCTCGGCGTGGCCGGCGGTACGCATCATGCCCTCGAAGATTTGGCGTTGATGCGCAGCCTGCCGAACATGACCGTTATCGTTCCCGCCGATGTCGACGAAGCCTATCGTGCAACGCTGGCGACGCTCGAAATCGACGGGCCGGTGTACATGCGGCTCGGTGGCCGCACAGAGGAGCCACCGGTCAGTGATCCCGAAGCGCTGTTCCGTCCGGGCAGGGCGGTGCAACTTCGCTCCGGCAACGACCTCGCCGTCAT
Source organism: Burkholderiales bacterium (assembly GCA_036000845.1). Lineage (GTDB taxonomy): Bacteria > Pseudomonadota > Gammaproteobacteria > Burkholderiales > JACQAP01 > JACQAP01. Next base: position 5,798 of record DASYUW010000029.1, on the reverse strand, counting down.
TGCCTGCGGGGCGCTGGTAGAGATGGCGCTGCGCGCGTCGGATGCATTGGGACGGGAAGGAATCGGTGTTCGCGTGATCAACATGCACACGATCAAGCCGCTCGACCGCGACGCGATACTCGCCGCCGCTGCCAATACCCGTGGCATCGTCACCGCGGAGGAACATCATCTCGCCGGCGGATTGGGCGGCGCGGTGGCTGAACTCCTCGCCGTCGAGCATCCAACGCGAATGCGCATGGTTGGAATGCCCGACACTTTCGCCGTGGTGGGACCCACCGTTGCGTTACGCGCCAAGTACGGGATGAGCGCGGAGGCAATCATCGGCGCGTGCCGCGCATTGCTCGATTGAAATCCTTCAGGATGCCGGCCGGCGCCACAGGCTCGCCAGCCAGGGCTGCTGTTCGAATGGCAGACCCTCGGGGCGGTAATAGTGGGCAAGCTCGATGAACCCCGCAGCCAACAGATGGCGACGCCATGTTTCGAGATCGTGATACACGCCATAGCGCCCGTTGTTCCAGCCTTCCTGATTCTGGCCGCGAGGGTTGGAACTGAACAGCACTCCACCCGGTTTCAGGCTCGCGCGCAGTTCCTCCAGCACTCTTGGCAAGGCCTGGCTGGGCACATGAAACAGCGCGGCGTTTGCGAACACGCCATCGAACCGGCCATCCGGCAGATCGAGTTCCAGGAAATCCTGCTCCCACACCTCGCAGCCGCTGTGGTTGCGTGCCATTAGCGCGAAGCGCGCTGCGCCTTCCAAGCCGATCGCGACATGCCCGAGTTCCGAGAGGACCTTCAGGTCACGCCCCGGCCCACAGCCGAAATCGAGGATGGTGAAAGGCTGCCTGCCCTCGATGGCCTGCAGTAGAGCGGCAATGTTCTGGCTGACGTCGTGGTCGCGTGTGCCTTCCCAGAACGCATCGGCGCGCTCGTTGTAGTGGTCCAGAGTGAGGGCAGATGTCTTTGCGAGTTCTTCCCGATCCAGTTTCATGTTCGACAGGTCGATGATCCGCCGGAGATGCGCGCGGCTGCAAGAAAAGGCACTGGCATCGCGCTTTACTCGTTTGCTACACTATAGTCTGGCAACTTTGAAAGGAGGTGATCCCGTGAGCGACCTACAAGGCAGCACCGGATGGCAAACCGGATCAACCCGCAATTACAGGAGTTTGGCCCGGTAGTTCAGGCCGGATTGCCTAGGCAGTAAAAGCGCCCCGATCGTGAAAGCGATCGGGGCGCTTCATTTTCCGGGACGCGAATCGGCTGTAAGTCATGTTGCGCATCGAGCGTGGCAGCGGTCACTGCCCGGGTGGCGCTTCCAGGTAAGTGAGGATTTTCCACATGTCCGCTTCGCTCAGCTTGCCTTTCCACGCCGGCATCTGCGTGTTCTTCTTGCCGTTGAGCGTGACGCGGATGAAGTCCCGGCCCTTGAGTGCGGACTTGCGCAGATCGGGGCCGCGGCCGCCGGCGTCGAGGTGGCAGATATAACAGGTGCGGCGGTAAAGGCTGCGGCCGCGCTCGGCCGCCGTCGCATCGCCCTTGAACGGGTTCTCGGTGTATTGCCACCGGTAGTCGTCTGCTTCGACCTTGGGCGGCTGATGCGCCTGGGGAAACGCCTGCGCAGCCGCTGCGCTCAACGCGAGGGCGAGGCAAACAGAAAGAAAAGATTTCAATTCGTGTGCCCTGCAAAAGGGGGCGGCCGGCTTGCGCCGGCCGCCCCTGGGAGAGGAGAGAAACGAATTACTTCGACGGAACCGGGGTCAGCGCACCCTCGATTTCCTCGACGCCCCAGTCGCCGGCACCGGCGGCTTCGGGCGAGAGGTTGTCGAGTGCAAATACCCACAGCATCCCGCTCTTCGGCTGCTTGAAGTAAAAGCTCGGGTCGCCACCCAGCCCGGAGAGAATCGCGACGTACTGCTTGCCGTCGAGTTCGTAGGTGACCGGGCTGGCATTGACTCCCGAGCCGGTCTGGAAGCGCCACAGCACCTTCCCCGACTTGGCATCGGCCGCGAAGAAGAAGCCGAGCTGGTCGCCGGTAAACACCAGACCGCTCTTGGTAGCGAGCACACCGGCAAAGAGCGGCAGAGGTGAAGGGATCTGCCACAGCCATTTCTTCTTCTGCACGTCGAACGCCTTCAGGTGCCCGATCGGGCTGGGCAGACGGTGCATCTTGTAATCCATCCCCATATACACCTTGCCCGGCTCGTAAATCACGTCCTTGGGGTTGTAGCCGGTGAGCGCCATTGCCCACTGGTTTGTCGGCACGAAGGCCACGCCCATGTCGGGATTGAACGCCATCGGGAACCAGTTGGTGCCGCCCTCGAGACCCGGCACGATCGGCAGCACGGTCTTGCCGTCGGCGAGCGGGCGCATCGCCTCGTTGACGCTGGGGCGCCCGGTCACCGGATCCAGGCCTTTGGTCCAGTTGATTCCGTTCACCGTCGGCTCGGCGTAGATGAATTTGCCGCTGGTGCGGTCTAGCACGTAGAAAAAGCCGTTGCGGTTGGACTGCAGCGCCGCCTTGATCTTTCTGCCGTCGATGGTGACGTCGGCGAGGATCGGCGCGTTATTGCCGTCATAGTCCCAGCCGTCGTTCGGCGTGTACTGGTAACCCCACCGAATCTGGCCGTTGTCGGGATTGAGCGCGATCAGCGACGCGGTCCACTTGTTGTCACCTGGCCTGAGGTCGGAATTCCACGGACCGGGGTTGCCGGTGCCCCAGTACAGCAGGTTCAGTTCGGGATCGTAGGCGCCGGACTGCCAAGTGGCACCGCCGCCGGTTTTCCAGGTTTCGCCCGGCCAGGTCTCATTGCCCGCCTGGCCCGGCGCGGGGATCGTGTACGTGGTCCATTTCTCCGCACCCGAAACCGCGTCGAAGGCCTTGAGGTAGCCGCGCACGCCGTATTCGCCGCCGGCGATGCCGGCGATCACCATGCCCTTCACGACGTAGGGCGCGCCGGTGGCGGAGATACCGGTCTTCCAGTCGCCGAGGATTTTGGTCCACGCCACCTTGCCGTCCTTGCGACTGAGCGCGACCAGCCTGGCGTCGAGCGTGAGCACGTAGAGCAGGTCGCCATGGATCGCCGCGCCGCGGTTCACCGGGCCGCAGCACAGCACCGTTCCCAGGCCTTCGGGTTGCTCCGGTGCGAATTTCCACAGCATGCGGCCGTTGCGCGCGTCGAAGGCAAAGACGTTGGCGTAGGCGCTGGTGGCGTACAGCGTGCCGTCGTGCACCAGAGGCGTGGCCTCCAGCCCGTCGAGCGTGCCCAGCGACATCGCCCAGATCGGGCGCAATTGCGACACGTTCTTCGGCGTGATCTGCGTGAGCGGGCTGAAACGCTGGTTGTCGTAAGTCCGGCCGTAGATCAGCCACTCCGAGCGGTTCTTGTCCGCCTTCACCAGATCGGCGTCGGAGGGGCCTGCCTGCACGCCAGCAACGGGCGCACAAACCGCCAGTACCATGCCCGCGCGCGCGAGCAGCGAAGCGATATTCATATACGTATCCCCTTGGATGATTGTCCGCAAATTCCGCTGCGCACGACCCGCGCGCGGAGCTTTTTCTCAGACCAGCGCGTCCAGCATATGCCTCGAAAAGAATGCTCTCAAGTGACGCGCCCGGATGCCTGAGCCAATCCCCCTTATCGGGCAGCATCGCCGCGTCTTTGGACGGGCGAAAGGCGCCCGGCTTCATGGCGTCGGATCGAGAGTACTACGGTGTCAGTCCCAGCTCTCTCAAGTAGCGCACGACGCCCGGATGCAGGAACTCCGTGCGAGGGGCGGCGGCGAGGGTGTTGGCAGGCGTGGTTTCCCGCGCCTGTGCCAGACGCTGCGAAAGCGCGGGCTGGGCGCGGTGCAGGGCACGCGCAAAGCGGTAGGCGAGGTCATCTGGCAAGCTGGGACGCGCGAGAATCAGGCTCCACGAGCCGACGGTGGTAATGGAGCGATCGAGCCCGGGGTAAGTACTGGCTGCGACCGTCATGGTTTTCAGAAACGGGTGCTTCGTTCGGATTCGGGAAATGTCGCTCGGCTCGATGCCGATGAAGCGCGCCCCTTTCGGGCCGCGGGCGATCGCCTCGAAACCCGGCCAGCCGATGCCGCCGCCCCACAGCGCGGCGGCTTCCCCGTTCAGCACCATCGGCGGAGCGTCTTTCACTTTCTCCAGCAGCACGGCATCGAAGTCTTTCTGCATGTCCAGGCCCAGACCGTCAAGGACATAGCGCGCGAGCAGCACGAAGCCGGAACCCGCCGCGCCGAACACGACGCGCCCACCGTTCAGATCCGCGATCGTCCGGTAAGGCGAGTCGGCGCGCACTGCGAACATGCCCGGGCTCGAATACATGGCCGCAACCACCGACAACGGCGCGGGCGAACGTCCGATCCCCGTCAGCGCTTCGTACGCAGCCGTGCCTTCGACCAGCGCCAAGTCGAGTTGGCCTGTTTCGAGCAGAGGGATGTTTTCCTTGCTGCCCGCCGTCGGCCGGGGCCTGATATTCAGGGTGGGATCGGTTTCGCGCAGCGTCTCGGCGAGCGCCTCGCCATAGACCGTAAAGCCGCCACCTGGCGTGGCGGTGCCCAGGACCATCGTCGAAATATCTGCGCCGCCGGAAACGGGGATGGAAATCAATGCACCAACCCAGATCAGCGCTACGCGTACCAATTGCATGACGCCGAATGTACCCCAGAAAATCAGGACATGGAGAAGACAGGGCCAAGGCTGCTGCGCCTGGCCCTTTGCGCTGACGCGCATTGTGACAAACCACAATGCCGCCAGGCGTTCGTCAGGTCGCCGCCCCCGATTCGCCGGACTTCTTGCGATCGCCCAACAACTCGTCGAGAATCCGGCCCAATTCGCTGACGGTATTCGGTTTGAGAATCAGTTCGCGAATGCCGAGTCGAGAAGCCATCTCCTGGTCCTCCGGACGGACATAACCGGAGGTCATCACGATCGGCACGTCGGGCCGGATTTCGAGCAGGGCGCGCGCAAGGTCGAAGCCGGACATGCCGGGCATCGAAAGGTCGGTGACGACCACGTCGAAGTCGTGCGGATGCGAGCGGAATGCGTTCAGCGCTTCCACCGGACTCGCGAAACCTGAGACCCGGTAGCCGAGTCGATTCAAAGTGCGGGTGCTGAGCCGAACCAGCGCATCTTCGTCGTCGACATAGAGCACTTTCTCGCCCTTGCCGCGTGCGACCTCCTGCTGTGGCGCCTCGATCTCGGTTGCGGCATCGCCGATCGCGGGAAAGTAAAGGTGGAACGTGGTGCCCTTGCCGGGCTGGCTGTATACCGTGACGGCTCCTTCGTGGCTGCGCATGATGCCGTCCACGGTGGACAGGCCGAGTCCGGTTCCCTGACCTGCCGGCTTGGTGGTGAAGAAAGGATCGAAGATGCGCTCAAGGGTAGCCTTGTCCATGCCGCAGCCGTTGTCGCTCACCGACAGCCGGGCATAGCGGCCCTCGCGCAAATCCGCCGAGGTGCGGGCAAAATCGGCAGTCACAGTCGGCGCGTCGAGGCTGATCTCGATCAGCCCGATTCCCGCGGCGATCGCGTGAGCGGAGTTGGTGGCAAGGTTCATGATCAGCTGGTGAATTTGACTCGAGTCGGCGGCCACCTCCGGAACATTCGCCGCGAACCTGGCCTTGATCTCGATCATCGCCGACAGGGTTGGGCGTATCAGCTTGAGCGCCTCCTCGACCACCGGCTGCAGCTGCACGACTTTGCGTTTGATCTCCTGCTGACGGCTGAATGCGAGGATGCGCTGCACCAGATCGGCAGCGCGGGCGCTCGCCTTGTCGATTTCGAGCAG
>DASYUW010000028.1:0-8639 GCA_036000845.1 Burkholderiales bacterium | reverse complement strand
CGAGCGGATTTCCTTCACCAGCACATTGAAGGACTCCGGCATGCCGGCGTCGATCTTGTGTTCGCCCTTGACGATGTTTTCGTACACCTTGGTGCGGCCGCCCACGTCGTCGGATTTGACGGTGAGCATTTCCTGCAGCGTGTACGCAGCGCCATACGCCTCGAGCGCCCAGACCTCCATTTCGCCGAAACGCTGGCCGCCGAACTGCGCCTTGCCGCCCAGCGGCTGCTGGGTGACGAGCGAGTACGGGCCGGTGGAACGGGCGTGCATCTTGTCGTCCACCAGGTGGTGCAGCTTCAGCATGTGCATGTAACCCACGGTGACCGACCGGTCGAAGAGTTCACCGGTGCGGCCGTCCATCAGCGCGATCTGGCCGGATTTCGGCAAGCCCGCGAGCTCGAGCATGGTCTTGATCTCGTCCTCGGTGGCGCCATCGAAAACCGGGGTCGCGAACGGCACGCCGGACTGGAGATTGCGCGCCAGATCGATGACTTCGATGTCGGTGAAATCGCTGATGTCCTCGGCTTTGCCGCTGGAGTTGTAGATCAGCGTCAGCGCCTTGCGGATGTCGGCGATCTTGGCCTGGGCCTTGAGCAGCACGCCGATGCGCATGCCCAGACCCTTGGCCGCCCATCCGAGATGGGTTTCGAGAATCTGGCCGACGTTCATCCGCGACGGCACGCCCAGCGGATTGAGCACCACGTCCACCGGGGTACCGTCGGCCATGTGCGGCATGTCCTCAATCGGCGTGATCTTCGAGATCACGCCCTTGTTGCCGTGGCGGCCAGCCATCTTGTCGCCGGGCTGGAGCCTGCGCTTGACCGCGAGGTAAACCTTGACCATCTTCTGCACGCCGGGGGGCAGTTCATCGCCGCTGGTGAGCTTGCGTTTCTTTTCCTCGAAGGCCGCATCGAATGCCTTGCGGGTTTGTTCCAGTCCCTCCTGCAACTGCTCGAGCTGCTGTGCCGCCTCCTCGTTCGCCAGACGCACGTCGAACCAGTGGTAGCGTTCGATATCCTGCAGGTACGCCTTGGTGATCTTGGCTCCCTTGGCGAGTTTCTTCGGACCACCGTTGGCGGTCTTGCCGGTGAGCAGGCGCTCGATCCGGCCGAAGGCATCGTCCTCGACGATGCGCAACTGGTCGGCCAGGTCTTTCTTGTAGCGCTTGAGTTCGTCGTCGATGATCTGCTGAGCGCGCTTGTCGCGCTCGATGCCTTCGCGGGTGAATACCTGAACGTCGATCACCGTGCCGGACATGCCCGAGGGCACGCGCAGGCTGGTGTCCTTCACGTCCGAAGCCTTTTCTCCGAAGATCGCGCGCAGCAGCTTCTCTTCCGGGGTGAGCTGGGTTTCGCCCTTTGGCGTGACCTTGCCCACCAGCACGTCGCCGGCCTCGACTTCCGCGCCGATGTAAACGATGCCGGATTCGTCCAGCCGCGCCAGCATTCCCTCGGACAGGTTGGAGATGTCGCGGGTGATTTCCTCGGGCCCGAGCTTGGTGTCGCGCGCCACCACCGACAGCTCCTCGATGTGGATCGAGGTGAACCGGTCTTCGGCCACCACGCGCTCCGAGATCAGGATCGAGTCCTCGAAGTTGTAGCCGTTCCAGGGCATGAACGCGACCAGCAGGTTCTGCCCCAGCGCCAGTTCGCCCATGTCGGTTGATGCGCCGTCGGCCACCACGTCGCCGCCGGCGATGTGGTCGCCGACCTTCACGATCGGACGCTGGTTGATGTTGGTGTTCTGGTTGGAACGGGTGTACTTCACCAGATTGTAGATATCCACGCCGACTTCGCCGGCCGAGGTCTCTTCGTCGTTGACCCGCACTACGATGCGCGAGGCATCGACATAATCGACCACTCCGCCGCGCAACGCCTGCACCGCGGTGCCGGAGTCCACTGCCACGGTGCGCTCGATGCCGGTGCCGACCAGCGGCTTCTCCGCACGCAGGCAGGGAACGGCCTGGCGCTGCATGTTCGATCCCATAAGGGCGCGGTTGGCGTCGTCGTGTTCCAGGAACGGGATCAGCGAGGCGGCAACGGACACGATCTGAGAAGGTGCCACGTCCATGTACTCGACGCGGTCGACCGTCGCCATCGTGAATTCGTTGTGATGGCGGCAGGACACCAGCTCGTCAAGCAGCTTGCCCTTCTTGTCGATCGCCGCATTGGCCTGGGCGATGACATATTTGCCTTCCTCGATCGCCGACAGGAACTCGATGTCGTCGGTGACGCGGCCGCTGACGACTTTGCGGTATGGCGTTTCCAGGAAACCGTACTCGTTGGTGCGGGCATACAGCGCCAGCGAGTTGATCAGGCCGATGTTCGGGCCTTCCGGCGTCTCGATCGGGCACACCCGCCCGTAGTGGGTCGGGTGCACGTCGCGCACCTCGAAACCGGCGCGTTCCCGGGTCAGCCCCCCCGGTCCCAGCGCAGAAACGCGGCGCTTGTGGGTGATCTCCGACAAGGGGTTGGTCTGGTCCATGAACTGCGACAACTGGGACGAACCGAAAAACTCGCGCACCGCCGCCGAAACGGGCTTGGCATTGATCAGATCGTGCGGCATCAGGTTTTCGGATTCCGCTTGGGAGAGTCGTTCCTTGACCGCGCGTTCCACCCGCACCAGGCCGGCGCGGAATTGGTTTTCGGCGAGTTCGCCCACCGAACGCACGCGGCGGTTGCCGAGATGGTCGATGTCGTCGATCTCGCCGCGCCCGTTGCGCAGATCGATCAGGATCTGGATGACCGCGATGATGTCCTCGTTGGACAGCGTACCCGGACCGGTCAGTTCATTGCGGCCGACGCGTCGGTTGAATTTCATCCGCCCCACCGCCGACAGGTCGTAGCGCTCCTCGGCGTAGAACAGCCCGTTGAACAGCGTGCGCACCGCGTCTTCGGTCGGCGGCTCGCCCGGGCGCATCATGCGGTAGATCGCCACTTGCGCCTGCATCTGGTCCGTGGTTTCGTCGGTGCGCAGGGTCTGGGAGATGTACGGTCCCTGGTCGAGGTCGTTGGTGTAAATGGTCTGGATGGTGTCGATCCCCGCCTCGATGATCTTCTTCAGCAGACTCTCGGTGATCTCGTCGTTGGCATTGGCGACGATCTCGCCGGTATCCTTGCTGATCAGGTTGTGGCCGAGGGTGCGGCCGAGCAGGAACTCTTCGGATACCGCGATCTTTGTCAGCCCCGCCTGCTCCATGTCGCGCACGTGCTTGACGGTGACGCGTTTGTCCTTCTGGACGATCAGCTTGCCCTGCTTGGTGACGATGTCGAAGCGCGCGATTTCGCCGCGCATGCGGTCCGGCTTGAGTTCGAACTGGATGCCCTTCTTGGAGATGTGGAAGGTATCCATCATGAAGAAGCCGGCAAGAATCTGTTCCGGGGTATAGCCGATCGCCTTGAGCAGGATCGTGACCGGCATCTTGCGGCGCCGGTCCACGCGGAAATACAGGTAGTCCTTCGGATCGAATTCGAAGTCCAGCCAGGAACCGCGATAGGGGATGATGCGCGCCGAAAACAGCAGTTTGCCCGAGGAGTGGGTCTTGCCGCGGTCGTGCTCGAAGAACACGCCTGGCGAGCGGTGCAGCTGCGACACGATGACGCGCTCGGTGCCGTTAATGACGAACGAGCCGGTGGTGGTCATGAGCGGGATTTCGCCCATGTACACTTCCTGCTCCTTGACCTCCTTCACCGTGGGCTTGGCGGCTTCCTTGTCCATGATGGTCAGCCGCACCTTGGCGCGCAGCGGCGCCGCGAAAGTCAGGCCGCGCTGCTGGCACTCCTTGACGTCGAAAGGAGGGATGCCAAGCTGATAGCTGACGAAATCGAGCCGCGCATTGCCCGAATGGCTGACGATCGGATAGATCGACTGGAAAGCAGCCTGCAGGCCCTGGTTCTTGCGCTTGTCCGCGGCCAATTCGGACTGCAGAAACTGCGCGTACGAGTCGATCTGCGTTGCGAGCAGAAACGGTACCTGCAACACGCTCGCGCGCTTGGCAAAGCTCTTGCGAACGCGCTTCTTTTCGGTAAAGGAGTAAGCCATGACATCTCCGATTCACGGCAGGCGCGGGGATCGCGCGCTGCGTTCATCGACTGGTGATGGGCGTGGTGGTTGGCCGCTACCAACCGCTGGCGGACGATGGCGGGGAACCCCGCCATCCGACCATACCTGTCTTCTGCAGTCGCTTCAGAAGACAAAGAAAAACCGCCTTTCCGGGGTTTTTCTTTGGCCTCTTTGAGTAGTCCTTTTTGCAGAAAAAGGCTGGCGACGGCAGCCGCCAGCCTCCCTGCGTGCCTGCGCAAGCCTTATTTGATCTCAGCCTTCGCGCCGGCTTCTTCCAGTTGCTTCTTGATCTCCTCGGCATCCTTCTTGGGAATGCCTTCCTTGACCGGCTTGGGCGCGCCGTCCACCAGGTCCTTGGCTTCCTTCAGACCCAGACCGGTAACCGCGCGCACCACCTTGATGACGTTCACCTTGTTGTCGCCGGTCGCGGCGAGAATCACGGAAAACTCGGTCTTTTCCTCAGCAGCGGCAGCCGCGCCGCCACCGCCCGCGGGAGCAGCCACGGCAACCGCCGCCGCGGCTGCGGAAACCCCAAATTTTTCTTCCATGTCCTTGATGAGCTGCGAGAGCTCGAGGACGCTCATATTGCCGATGGCGTCGAGAAGTTCAGCTTTGGCCATTGCCATTTCGTATCTCCTGAAATCTTGAAAACGGTTGAGTCGCAGTTGTTACGCGGCCTGTTTCTGATCCCTGACTGCAGCCAGCGTGCGCACAAATTTGCCGGGCACTTCGTTGAGTATCCGGACGAACTTGACGATCGGTGCCTGCATCGTACCCATGAGTTTTGCCAGAAGTTCCTCGCGGCTCGGCATGGTGGCCAGGGTCGCGACCTGTTTCGGGGTCATGACCTGTCCAGGCATTGCGCCTGCCTTGATGACGAACCGCTCGTTCGCCTTGGCAAATTCGTTGAGCACCTTCGCCGCAGCCACCGGATCGGCAGAAATCCCGTACGCGAGCGGTCCGACCATGTGCTGGGCCAGGCTCTCGAACGGTGTGCCGGTGACGGCGCGGCGCGCCAGGGTGTTCTTGAGAACCCGGAGGTACACGCCTGAGCTGCGTGCTTTCGCCCGCAACGAGGTCATGTCGCCGACTTCGAGGCCGCGGTATTCGGCGAGCACGATGGCCTGGGCCTGCGCAACCTTCGCGCTGACCTCCGCCACTACCGCTTTCTTGTCGTCTAGATTGAGACCCAAGGTCTACCCTCCTAAAGTTGAACAAGAGGCCTTTCACCCAAGGTGATCGGCCTCACCCTTTCAGATATAGCGACCTTCGATCCAGGAGCCTGCGCAGATTTCCCGCCTGCCCGATATCTGTCTCTTGAGTACGCTATCTGCGTAGGACGCCGCGAGACTGCCGACGATTAAGCCGCCGGGTTGTGTTAACCCCTTGGCTCCTACGGTCTTTGACAGCCCTGACCGCCCCCGAACAAGCAGGCCGTCAGTTCCCAAAGTCCTTACTGCTGCTGCTGGGCGCCCAGGCTGGCCTGGTCCACCCGCACGCCCGGTCCCATGGTGCTCGAGACCGAGACTTTCTTCAGATAGATGCCCTTAGTCCCCGAGGGCCTCGATTTGTTCAATGCTTCCATCAACGCCACAAAGTTTTCCTTCAGCGCTTCCTCGGTAAACGAGGCGCGGCCGATGGTGCACTGGACTATGCCGGCCTTGTCGGCGCGGTACTGGACCTGGCCGGCCTTGGCGTTCTTGACCGCATCGGCGACATTCGGCGTGACCGTGCCCACTTTCGGGTTCGGCATCAGGCCGCGCGGGCCGAGGACCTGGCCGAGTTGGCCGACCACACGCATCGCGTCTGGCGTGGCGATCGCCACGTCGAAGTCGATCTTGCCTTCCTTGACCCGGGCGGCGAGGTCGTCGAAGCCAACGATGTCGGCTCCAGCATCCTTGGCTGCCTGCGCCTTGTCGCCCTGGGCAAACACCGCCACCCGTACCGTCTTGCCGGTGCCCTTGGGCAGCACGATGGAGCCGCGCACGGTCTGATCGGACTTCTTGGCGTCGATACCGAGATTGACGGCAACGTCCACGGATTCGTTGAACTTGGCGCTGGCGCCTTCTTTCACCAGCTTGATCGCCTCAGCGATCGGGTATGCCTTGTTGCGGTCGATCTTGGCCCGCAACTCTTTGGCTCGTTTGGAAACATGTGCCATTTCAGAACCCCTCCACTTCCACGCCCATGCTGCGCGCGCTGCCGGCCACAGTGCGCATTGCCGCGTCCAGATCCGCAGCGGTCAGGTCGGGCATCTTCTGCTTGGCGATCTGCTCGACTTGCGCGCGGGTCAGCCTGCCTACCTTGTCGCTGTTCGGCTTGGCGCTGCCCTTTTCGAGCTTGGCTGCCTTCCTGATCAGCACCGAGGTCGGCGGAGTCTTGATGATGAACGTGAAGCTCTTGTCCGCGTAAGCGGTGATCACCACCGGCAGCGGCAGACCTGGCTCCACGCCCTGGGTCTGGGCGTTGAAGGCCTTGCAGAACTCCATGATGTTGAGGCCGCGCTGGCCCAGTGCCGGGCCGATCGGCGGGCTCGGATTGGCTTTGCCTGCAGGTACCTGCAGTTTGACGAAGCCGACGACTTTCTTTGCCACGATAAGACTCCTCTAGAGAGTGGGTGCTAGCGAACATCAGGACTGAGCCAACAGGATTGAGGAATGAGTAAACCCTAATCCGATTTGTTCAGCCTGTTCTGATGCTCTCCCCGTTAAAAGAAACCGGCTTGCAACTCGATCCTCAATCCCAAATCCTGCATTTAAGCCTTCTCGACCTGACTGAAATCCAGCTCGACGGGCGTGGCACGCCCGAAGATGGAAACCGAAACCCGCAGCTTGTTCTTGTCGTAATTCACCTCTTCCACCGAGCCGTGGAAATCGGTGAACGGCCCTTCCTTCACGCGCACCGCCTCGCCCACTTCGAACAGCACCTTGGGCTTCGGTTTTTCCACGCCTTCCTGGATCTGGTGCAGGATCGCCTTGACTTCCTTTTCGCTGATCGGCGGCGGACGGCGCCCGGGTGCGCCGCCGACAAAACCCGTCACTTTCGGCGTGTTCTTCACCAGGTGCCAGGTCTCGTCGGTCATATCCATCTCGACCAGGACATAGCCCGGAAAAAACTTGCGCTCGCTGATGTTCTTCTGGCCGCTTTTCATCTCGACCACTTCTTCGACCGGGACCAGAATTTGGCCGAATTTGTCTTCCATGCCGGCCCGGCTGATGCGCTCCACCAGCGCGCGCTGGACGCTCTTCTCGAAGCCTGAGTAGGCGTGAACCACATACCACTTTTTCGACATCACGCCCCCGGCCCCATCAAGAGTTTCACGCCCCACACCAGAACCGCGTCCACGATCCACAGGAAGATCGCCATCACCAGCACGAAGGCGAGCACCATTCCGGTGGTCTGCACCGTTTCCTTGCGCGACGGCCACACCACTTTCCTGGTTTCGGCCACCGCCTCCTGGGCATAGACTTGGAACTGCCGGCCCGGCTCGGTCATCCATGCCACCAATACTGCGGCGACCAGCCCCGCGAGCACCGAGGCAACCCGCAGAATCAGCGCCTTGTCGCCCAAATAATAGAAGCCGGCGAATCCGGCAATGACCAGCAGTACCGCCAGCGCCAACCTGATCTTGTCTGCCATCTAAAGAACCTTTTGAGCCACCCTCTTAAACGGCAACCCGCAACCTTGGCAATGAACAAGCTTCTGGTTGCGGGCTCTCAGGGTGGCAGGCCAGGAGGGTCTCGAACCCCCAACCTTCGGTTTTGGAGACCGACGCTCTGCCAATTGAGCTACTGGCCTTAAATTTGGGTGATTAGGTAAACGGTGCTCGAGTGATTTTCCAGTCACTGAATCGCCAAATTACTTAATCGCTGAATTACTCGATGACCTTGGACACCACGCCGGCGCCCACGGTGCGGCCGCCCTCGCGAATGGCAAAGCGCAAGCCCTCTTCCATCGCAATGGGCTGAATCAGCTGCACGGTAATGGCCACGTTGTCCCCGGGCATCACCATCTCAGTGCCCTTGGGCAGCTCCACCGCACCGGTCACATCGGTGGTGCGGAAGTAGAACTGCGGACGATAGCCGTTGAAAAACGGCGTGTGGCGCCCGCCCTCTTCCTTGGAGAGCACGTAGACTTCAGCCGCAAACTTGGTGTGCGGGGTGATCGAGCCGGGCTTGGCCAGCACCTGGCCGCGCTCGACTTCTTCACGCTTGGTGCCCCTGAGCAGCACTCCGATGTTGTCGCCCGCCTGCCCCTGGTCCAGCAGCTTCCTGAACATCTCCACGCCCGTGCACACGGTCTTGATGGTGGGCTTCAGCCCCACGATCTCCAGTTCATCGCCCACTTTGACGATCCCGCGCTCCACCCGCCCGGTCACCACGGTGCCGCGACCGGAGATGGAGAAGACGTCTTCCACCGGCATCAGGAAGGGACCGTCCAAGGCCCGCTTGGGCTCGGGGATGTAGGAGTCCAGCGCATCGGCGAGCTTGAAGATCGCCCCTTCGCCCATGTCGGTCTTGTCGCCTTCGAGCGCTTTAAGCGCGCTCCCAATGATGATCGGGGTCTTGTCGCCGGGA
>DASYUW010000027.1:0-19216 GCA_036000845.1 Burkholderiales bacterium | reverse complement strand
CACCCGCTGGCTGGTCGGCACGGAACTGAACCTGGTCAATCGCATCGCCGAGGAGTTCAAGCCGCAGGGAAAGCTCATCCAGTTCATGGCGCCGCTGGTGTGCATGTGCTCGACCATGGCGCGCATCGACCCGCAGCACCTTGCCTGGACGCTGGAGAACCTGGCTGAGGGCAGGGTGGTGAACCGGATCAAGGTGCCGGCGCGCGACGCGGAGCTGGCCAAGGTCGCGCTCGACCGTATGCTCGCGGTATCCTGACCCGCGTCGGCGCCGCCGCCTCGCCGGTGCAACGTTTCCGATAAGGGAGGCGCAGGCAGACGATGCACCGCCTCCTGTGGGTCGCGCTGGCGTTTCCGAGCTTGTGTCACGCAGCTGATATGAGCCTGCAGGCCGCTCGTCATGGAGACAGCTTCAAAGTCGAGGCGGCCGCCGAATTCGAGGCGGAAGTGACCCTGGCTTGGGAAGTCCTGACCGACTACAACCGGCTCTCGGAATTCATCCCCGGCATGCACTCGAGCCGGATCGTTTCCCGCAATAAACGTAGCGTCATCGTCGACCAGAGCGGCGAAGCCAGGCTGCTGTTTCTCTCATTTCCCATCAAGGTACGGCTCGAAGTCCAGGAGTTTCCCTACGAGCGCATCGTCTCGCGCGCGATTGAGGGAAATTTCAAGGAGCTGCGCGGGGCCTACACTCTCGAGGTACGCGGACGACACCTGCTGCTGCACTACACCGGCTCGCTGACACCGGACTTCAGCATTCCGCCGCTGATAGGTACTATTCTGGTGCGCAATACCATGGAAAAGCGCTTCGGCGCGATGGTGGATGAGATCATGCGCCGGCAGCGCCTGCGCGAACTTCCCGCGGTCAGACCCTTCGGCAGCAGAGGCTGAGTGCGGCCAGCGAGCGCGGCGGCGGCGCAGTCTATCCGCAGGTAATATGGGGTCGACACCGGCGGCGGAATCTTGCGCCGGCGGGTCACGGCATCGGGCTCAACGGCAGGGCATCCATGGAAACGCTGCACGTCGTCACTTACAACATTCACAAAGGCTTCTCGCAGTTCAAGCGGCGCATGTCCGTTCACGACCTGCGCGACAAGCTGCGCAACATCGGCGCCGACCTGGTGTTTCTGCAGGAGGTCCAGGGGTTGCACGAACGCCACGCAGAGCGCCACCATAACTGGCCGGTCAGCCCGCAGTATGAGTTCCTGGCCGACTCGATATGGAACGATTTTGCCTACGGCAGGAACGCGGTCTATGACAGCGGCCATCACGGCAACGCCATCCTCAGCAAGTACCCGATCGCCAGGTGGGACAACGAGGACGTCTCGATGCATCGCGCCGAACGCCGTGGCCTGCTCCATTGCGAGATTGACATTCCCGGCTGGAGCCAGCCGTTGCATTGCATCAACGTGCATCTCGGATTGCTCGGCCACTGGCGCAAGAAACAGATCGCGCTTCTCAAGACCCGTATCGAACGCCTGGTGCCGCCCGAGGCCCCGCTGGTTGTCGCCGGCGATTTCAACGACTGGCGCAGGCGCGCTAGCCACGCGCTGGAACAGTCCCTCAACGTCTCCGAAGTGTTCGAATCGACCGCAGGCCGCCCGGCGCGCAGCTATCCCGCACTGCTGCCGCTGCTGCATCTCGACCGCATTTACGTGCGCGGCTTCGGGATCCGTATTGCCCATGCCCACCATGGCAGCGCCTGGTCCCGCGTCTCCGATCACATCGCGCTGTCGGCGCTGCTGACCCGGAAGGCATGAAATTCTGGCGCGGGAACCGGATCCGGCTGTTGCGCAACGTCGAGGAGTACTTCCCGGCGCTCCAGCGCGAGATCGACGCCGCGGCAAGCGAAGTCTTCCTGGAGACGTACATATTCGAGGCCGACGACACCGGGCAGCGCATCGCCGCGGCGCTGATGCGCGCGGCGCGGCGTGGGGTGCTGGTGCACCTGATGATCGACGGCTTCGGGTCGCGCCTGTTTCCTGAAGACCAGCGCCGGCAACTGCTGGATGCGGGCGTGCAACTGCTGGTGTTCCGTCCCGAATTGTGGACGTTCAGAGTCAGGAGCACACGGCTGCGGCGGCTGCACCGCAAGCTGGCAGTGGTGGACGGACGCATCGGTTTCTGCGGCGGCATCAACGTCATCGATCACAGGGATTCGCGCAGGAACACACCGCCGCGCCTGGATTATGCGGTGAGCGTCGAAGGTCCGCTGATTGCCGACATGCACGCCGCCGCGCGCACGTTGTGGATGCGCACCGCCTGGACGCAACTGCGGCGGCGCTGGCTACCGCTCGCCAAGCCCGTCTTGGCATTAGAGCCGCGCGGCGACCAGCGCGCGGAATTTCTGGTGCGGGACAACGTCCGTCATCGCCACGACATCGAGGAGGCTTATCTGCACGCGATCGCGCAGGCGCATCGCGAAGTGGTGATCGCCAACGCCTATTTTCTCCCCGGCAGGCGCTTCCTCAACGCGCTATGCGACGCCGCCCGGCGCGGGGTGCGGGTGACGCTGCTGCTGCAGGGAAGGGTGGAATATATCCTGGTGCACTATGCCTCCCGCGCACTGTACCGCGAGCTCCTCGACGCCGGCGTACAGATTCACGAATACACCCACAGTTTCCTGCACGCAAAAGTCGCCGTGGTGGATGATTCCTGGGCAACCGTGGGCTCGTCGAACATCGATCCGGTCAGCCTGCTGCTGGCCCGCGAGGCGAACGTGGTGGTGCGGGATCGGACGTTCGTGCGGGAATTGCGCGGCAGTCTGATGGATGCGATCGAGGCCGGCGCGAAGCCGGTGCAGCGCGACCGCTGGGCGCGCATGGGTCTGCCGATGCGGATGGCTACCGGGGCGGCCTATGCCCTGCTGCGGCTCCTGACCGGAATTTCGAGTTACGGCCGCGCGCAGGACTTCCTGTAGTGATCGGCCTGTCCTGCATTTACAATTTTTAACAACATTGCGCGTTCTCGGCGCGCAATATTTATCCGCAGACCAAGGATCGGGCCGCCAACTGCCCGTGTCCCCTGCAGTTCCTAGCCATGTTCTTACGCGGATTGCGTACGGGCGCAGATGATGCGCCCGTTTTTATTTCCGCTCCCGATTCGCGAATGACCCACCACGCAGGTCCTGGTCGCTCTTTCTTTGCGTCGAACGCTCTTATCGCCGGCCCGCGGCAGGCTTACTAGGCGGCGGCAATCAGATATCCATTTGATCTCTTTACGGCCCCGGCGCGCTCCAGTTCGCCGACGATCATTTCCGCCAGCGCTGTATCGTCGAGCTGAAAGTAGCGCGCATTGAAATCCGCGTACAACGGAACCGTCGCCAGGTATTCGGGGATCCGGCTGAGGGGCATACGTTGCCGATCCAGCAGGGAGAACACGAACATCACCTTCAACACATGACGCGCCATGCGCATTTCGTCGCGCTCGAACGCTTCCAGACGCCGGAGGCTGCGCTCCAGCGCATCGGCCACGTTGCTGAAGGGATGCCCATGGCCGGGAATGACGGTACCAACGTCGAGGCTGGCGATGCTCTCCAGCGTGTTGCGTGTTGCCGCCAGTCTTTCCCCGTGTCCCGGCCCAGGTAACAGCACGCCGAAGCCGTTCTCCCACAATGCGTCACCGGTTATCAGCAACCGTTCTTCCTCGCAATAGAACATCAGCGCACCCATGTCGTGGCCGGGTGCCGCGATGGCGTGCCATTGCAGGTCACCCCAGTTCGGCACATCCCCGGGGGCGATGGTGTCGTCGAATTCGAAGCGCTCGCAACGCTGGTCGGCGTAGGAAAGCCACAGGGTCTGCTCGTCCCAGGCTTCGATCAGCGGCGCCTCGCCGACTGGAATGCTCAGGCCGCACTCATGCGCCCGGCGCACCGCGGCGTTTCCGCCCATGTGGTCGGAATGGCAATGGGTATTGACCAACCAGTCCAGCGGCCTGCCGGCGAGTTCCACGGACACCTTCGCAAGCGTGATGCTTGTGTCCCTGCCATAGCCGCTGTCCACCAGTACCGTGCGGTCGCGGCCGGTAAGCAGGATGTGGTTGGCGTTCAGCCAATCGCGCACGATCACCCGCACCTGAGGCGGCAACTTGAGGCGTGCGGCGGACGCCGGGAAGCCCTTTCCGGCAGGGACGTGGTTTTTCACTGTTGCGTGGCCGCGGGACAGCGGATGTTTGCGCCGCCGCTTCGTCGCGAACGCTGAATAGGATGGATCAATATACATCACTGGAGTGTCGGGCCGCGGCGACATCTCCGGTCCGTTTGAGCGGCTTCTCCGGATTGGTCTTTCCCTTTGTCATCGCATGGGATCAGGACGTGTTTAGCTTCGAGTGCAAGCGCATCAAGGATTAGAATTGCAGTACATCATGTACGATCGCCCGTTCTCTTGAGAGACCACGCATCCCGGCTATCCGGCACGCCCTCGTCGAGCCGCAACGACTGGCACACCATCCGCAAGCTGCTGCCCTACCTGCTGGAATACAAGGGACGGGTGGCGGCCGCGCTTGCCTTCCTCGCCGGCGCGAAGATCGCCAACGTGGGCGTGCCGCTGGTGATGAAGGAAATCGTCGATGCCCTGGACGCCAGGCGGGCGATGCTGGCGCTGCCGTTCGCGCTGTTGGTGATCTATGGCGTGCTGCGGCTTTCCAATACCCTGTTTGCCGAGCTGCGCGACATCGTGTTCGTGCGCGTGGCCAAGCGCGCGATCCGGCGGGTCGCGCTGCAGGTGTTCCGCCATCTGCACGCGCTGTCGCTGCGCTTTCACCTCGAACGCCAGACCGGCGGGGTGTCGCGCGACATCGAGCGCGGCACGCGCGGCATTTCCACGCTGTTGAGCTACATGCTGTTCTCGATCATCCCTGTGGTGCTGGAGTTCAGCCTGGTGGCGGCTGTGTTGCTGACCAAGTTCGACTGGCGCTTCATGGCGGTGACGATGATCGCGGTGGGGATCTACCTGGCGTTCACCTTTACCGTGACCGAGTGGCGCATGGACATCCGCCGTCGCGCCAACGAGCTCGATTCGAAGGCCAACACTCGCGCGATCGACAGTCTGCTGAACTACGAGACGGTGAAGTATTTCAACAACGAGGAGTTCGAGGCGCGGCGCTACGACGAGAACCTGCAGAAATTCGAGTCGGCCGACGTAAAGAACGAGGCGTCGCTCGGACTGCTCAACATCGGCCAGAGCTTGGTCATCGCGATCGCCGTGACGCTTTTAATGATTCTGGCGGCCCAGGGAGTGGTGAAGGGGACGCTGACGCTCGGCGACCTGGTGCTGGTCAACGGCCTGCTGATCCAGCTCTACATTCCGCTCAATTTCCTCGGCATGGTGTACCGGGAAATCAAGCAGGCGCTTACCGACATGGACAAGATGTTCCGGCTTCTTTCCGAGAATCGCGAGATCGAAGACCGGCCGGACGCGGTGCATCTGGCCGCGGCGCATCCCGCGGTGCGCTTCGAGAACGTCGACTTCAGCTACGATCCGCGGCGTCAGATTCTGCATCAAGTGGGCTTCGAGATCCCGGCCGGGCACACTGTCGCGGTGGTGGGGGCGAGCGGTTCGGGCAAGTCCACGCTGGCGCGGCTGCTGTTCCGCTTCTACGACGTGAGCGGCGGGCGAATTACCGTCGATGGCCTCGACATTCGCGACGTCACGCAGAAGAGCCTGCGCGCGGCGATCGGCATCGTGCCGCAGGACACAGTGCTGTTCAACGACACGATCTATTACAACATCGCTTACGGCAATCCCGAAGCCAGCCGGGAAGAGGTGATCGCCGCGGCCCAGTCGGCGCATATCCACGACTTGATCGAGAGCTTGCCGGACAAGTACGAAGCGATGGTTGGCGAGCGCGGCTTGAAGCTCTCCGGTGGCGAAAAGCAAAGGGTGGCGATTGCGCGGGCGCTGCTGAAGGACCCCAGGATCCTGATTTTTGACGAGGCGACCTCCGCGCTCGATTCCAAATCTGAGAAGGCGATTCAGGCGGAACTCGGTCGCATCTCAGCCAGCCGCACCACGCTCACCATTGCGCACCGGTTGTCCACGATCGTCGATGCCGACCAGATTCTGGTCATGGAAGGCGGGCGTATCGTCGAGCGCGGCAGCCATCGTGAATTGCTCGCCCGGGGCGGGGTGTACGCCCACATGTGGGCCCTGCAGCAGGAGAAGGAGAGAGTCGAGGCCGCGGAGTTGGTTTCGCCGCAGGTCAAACTTGCCTGATGTGGGCTTGGCGATGCTTCTCGTGGAGTTTCCGAAGGTCGCACGCACCAGCCGGCCTCGCGTCTAGGTCCTCGAATTTCTCGCTTAATGAAAATTTCGAAACACCAACCTTAAAAAGTTTATTGAGAGTCTTGCCTTAGTCATTGATTTTTGTTATGTTATTGCCTGGCAAAGTAGGGTGGTCCGGGAAGCTTTGCCGATGATCTGCGCCCATCGGGGCGTCTAGGGTGTCAAAGCGATTTTAAATTAGGTTTTTAAAACAATACTTTAAGGGCGCTCTGTCGCATTTTCCACAGATGAAGACATTCATCAGCACGCTATTTGTTTGTCTCGCCGTCGCGAGCCTGCCCGTTTGGGCGACCGACGTGCATAAGACAGCGGCCACACCTTCGCATTTCTCGGCCCAACCTGCCCGACTGGCGCTGCGCTCGGGCGCCGTGCTGGTGCTCGACCAGGAGACCGGCGAGCCCTTGCTGGCCAAGAACACCGACGAGGTATTGCCGGTCGCTTCGATCACCAAGCTCATGACCGCGATGGTCGTCCTCGACTCGGGATTGCCGCTGTTGGAGTCCATCAGCATTGACAAAGCCGACGTGGACCGCATGAAAGGGTCACGCTCGAAGCTGTCCGTCGGCACCACGCTGATGCGCGCGGAAATGCTGAAGCTCGCGCTCATGGCATCCGAAAACCGTGCCGCAGCGACACTGGCGCGCAATTACCCCGGCGGCACGCCGGCGTTCGTTGCCGCGATGAACCAGAAGAGCGCCGAACTCGGAATGTTCAATTCACGTTTCGTCGACGCCACCGGCCTGCACCCCGGCAACGTCTCCACTGCAGAAGACCTTGCCAGGCTGGCGGATGCGGCGCATCGCTATCCGCTGATCCGCGAATACACCACGACCGATTATTTCCGCATCGAGTCCGAAGGAAAGCGCCGCCGCCACGTGCTGGCATTCGTCAATTCCAACCGCCTGCTGAAAAGCCGCCAGTGGGAAATCGGTCTGTCCAAGACCGGCTATATCAGTGAAGCTGGACGCTGCTTGGTTATGCAGGCGATGATCGGCGACAAGCCGAGGATCATCGTATTGCTCGACTCCTGGGGAAAACTCTCCCGCATCGGCGACGCCAATCGCATCAAGCGCTGGATCGAAGCCGACGTGATGCGCTTCAGAGGCTAGGCAGCTTTTACCCCGGCGCGGTATCCCAGCGCGCGGGAAATCTCCTCCGCGACTTCCTTCACACGCGGCCCCCAGGCCTTCTCCATGCGGTTCGACGGTGCCGACAGCGAAAGGCCCGCTACCAGCCGGCCCTCGTCGTCGTAGATGCCGGAACCTATGCAGGACACGCCTTTTTCCGCCTCCTCGTTGTCGAACGCGTAACCGAGCTTGCGCACGCGCTCCAGTTCCCGCGTGAGCGTAGCGATATCCCGTATGGTGTTCTTGGTATACACCGCCAGGCCCGAGCGTTGCGCGTACTCGCGACACTTGTCCGGGCCGTCCTCCAGCAGGAACACCTTTCCAACGGCGGTGATGTGCAGAGGCGCCCGCGCGCCGATCAGATGCACCACGCGCATCGCAGTGCGGTCGGAAAGCAGGCGCTCGACATAGACCATTTCGTCGCCCTGGCGCACCGACAGATTCACCGTTTCGTGCAGGTCCTGGTGCAGACGCTGCATGAAGGGCAGCGCCTCCTGCCGCAGATTGATGCGTGACTTGACTAGGTTGCCGAGTTCCAGAAGCTTGATGCCCAGCCGGTAGGTGCCGGGCTCGACCCGGTCAACCATGCGGAATTCCACCATCATGTTGAGAATGCGATGAGCGGTGGACGGGTGCAGCCCGGTGGAATTCGCGAGCCGTTTCAGATTCACCGGTTCATTGTTGCGGGCCAGCGCATCGAGCAGGTCCATCATGCGCTCGATGACCTGGATCGAGGTCTTGCCGTTCCCTTCGGACACGATTTCCCTCGCTTTTCAGTGGCATTGTGCAATGCGGCAATTTAACATGATGCAACCGGGGAGAACAACCCGGCCGCGCAGGACCCGAAACCCCCTATGCTATGATTCGCGCCTTGTTGCGCTGCTCCTCAAGCCCCTGTTTCGTCGTGTAGACCGCGTTCCCGCCAGTTGCACGCGCCCGCTCACCGACTTCTGATACGGATGAGTAGGAGTTCTGGTTTGGCGCCCTCGCGTCTCACCTGCGCTGCTGGGGCCAGCAGAAAAAGCTCGCCTGGAGAGAAATGAAAGTCGGTCTGTTCGTTACCTGCCTGGTGGACCTGATGCGGCCGAACATCGGTTTTAGTTCCGACGTAACGCGCGAAGCGCATGAGTCTGCACTGAAACCTCGTTCGGCCTGGTTGTGCATAGGTGCTTCATGAAAGTGGGTCTGTTTGTTACCTGCCTGGTTGACCTGATGCGGCCGAACATCGGTTTTGCGGCGCTCAAGCTGCTCGAAGCTGCGGGATGTGAAGTCGTCGTACCGGCCGCACAGACCTGCTGCGGGCAGCCGGGTTACAACTCCGGCGACCGAAAGGCAGCGCAAGCCCTGGCAAAGAAACTGATCCGGGAATTTTCGGATTGCGACTATGTCGTCGTGCCTTCCGGATCCTGCGGCGGCATGATCCGCGCGCACTATCCCGAATTGCTGGCCGACTTTCCCGAGTTCGGGGAAGAGGTCGAGACCTTCGCACGCAAGACCTACGAACTCACCGATTTTCTGGTGAACGTCGTCAGGCTGGATCGGGTTCCCGGCAAATTCGGCGGCACCGTCACCTATCACGACTCCTGTTCCGGCCTGCGTGAAATGGGCGTGAAATCCCAGCCGCGCGCGCTGCTGTCGAAAGTGCCCGGTCTGACCATCAGGGAAATGCAGCAACCCGAGCAGTGCTGCGGATTCGGCGGCACCTTCGCGGTGAAATATGGCGATATCTCCACACGCATCGCCGATCTCAAGTGCGAGGACGTGCAATCCAGCGGCGCCGACGCCCTGGTACTGGGCGATCTCGGCTGCATGCTGAACATCGAAGGCCGGCTGCGGCGCCGTGGGGACACCCGGACCCAGGTGCTGCATGTTGCCGAAGTGCTTGCCGGCGTAGGCAAGGACGAAGGATGAGGGATGAAGGATGAAGGAAGGACAGGGATGAAGGCAGAAGGAGGAAGGCGGAAGTGTGATGTGCGCTGCGCGCACGCACCGCTTCATCCTTCTGGTTACCTTTAACTGACTAAGTATTCACGCCATGCAAGTCACATCCCAACAGTTCAAGCAGGCTGCCAGTCAGAAGCTTGCCGACCCGAAAGTCCAGAAAGCGCTGAGGAACGCCAAGGGCAAGCTGGTCGTGGCGCGCGCAAAATCCATACTCGAACTCGACAACTTCGAGGAGATCCGCGAAGCGGCGGCGCGCATCCGCGACTTCAGTCTGTTGAATCTGGAAGCGCTGCTGCAGGAGTGGGAGAAAAACGCCAAAGCCGCGGACACCATCGTCCACTGGGCCGAGACCCCGCAGGACGTAAACCGGCTGGTGATCGAGATCGCGCAGAAGAACAAGGTGCGCAAGATCATCAAGTCCAAGTCGATGCTCGGCGAGGAAACTGATCTCAACCACGCCCTGGAGGCGGCCGGCCTGGACGTGCGCGAGACCGACCTCGGCGAATACATCATCCAGCAGTTCGGCGACACGCCGTCGCACATCATCGCGCCGGCGGTGCACAAGTCCATGGACGACATCGCCGACCTGTTCACCGAGAAGCACAAGCGCCCGCGGCTCACCGATATCGCCGCGCTCACCCACGAAGCGCGAGAGATCCTGCGTCCGCACTTCCTCGACGCGGACATGGGCATCAGCGGTGCCAACTTCCTGGTGGCCGAAACCGGCTCCACCATGATCGTCACCAACGAGGGCAACGGTCGCATGACCACGACCATGCCCCGGGTGCACGTAGCGATTGCGGGAATCGAGAAGATCATCGCCACGCTGGAGGACGTGTCGCTGATGCTGCGGCTGCTGACCCGATCCGCGACCGGACAGTCGATCAGCAACTACCTTTCGTTCACTACCGGGCCTAGGCGCCCGGGCGACAAGGATGGGCCCGGCGAATTCCACGTCATCATCGTAGACGCCGGACGCACCCGGATACTCGGCTCCGAGATCCGCGAGGCGCTGCGCTGCATCCGCTGCGGCGCCTGCATGAACCATTGCCCGGTGTATCAAAACATCGGTGGTCATGCCTATGGCTGGGTCTATCCCGGCCCGATCGGTTCGATCCTGACGCCGGCCTTCGTCGGTATCGAGAACGCGCTAGATCTGCCGAACGCGGCGACGCTGTGCAACCAGTGCGGCGTGGTATGCCCGGTGAAGATCCCGCTGCCGGACCTGATGCGCAAGCTGCGCGAGAAACAGGTTGAGCGCAATCTGCGCCCGTGGACCGAGCGCCTGGGGCTGAAGCTGTGGGCCTGGGCGGCGGCCCGTCCTGCCGTGTACGCGCTAACGACGAGAATCGCGGCACGCATGGGCAGGATGATGGGCGGGAAGTCCGGGATGCTGCACAAGCTGCCGGCCTCAGGAGGTGAGTGGACCAGAGGCCGCGACCTGCCTGTCCCGAAAGGCAGGACCTTCCGCGAATTGCACGCGCAGAAAAAAGGCCGCTGACGGAGACCACGATGAGTGCGAGAGAAAACATCCTGCAACGTGTACGCGCAGCCAATGGCCAGACCGGGGCGCTGACCGCAGCAGAGCAGGAAGCGGCGCTGGCGAGGTTGCGTGCGCATCCGCGCGGTCCGCTTCCCGACATGAGCTGGGAGTTGCTGCCACGCTTCAAAGAACGCTGCATCGCCATGATGTCCAGCGTTGCCGAAGTCAAGTCGCTGGCGGATGTTCCGCGGGCAGTCGGGGCGTATCTGATGGAGAACAAGCTGCCGCTGAGCGGGGCGTGCTGGCCGGAGTTCGCGAACCTGGACTGGGTGGGCGCGGGTCTGCAGATCGCGGCGCGTCCCGCCAACGGCGACGACAAGGTCGGCATCACCGGTACTTACTGTGCCTTGGCGGAGAACGGCACGCTGATGCTGCTGTCGGGCCAGGACACCCATGCCACCACCAGCCTGCTTCCGGACAACCACATCGCCGTCGTCGCGGCATCGCGCATCGTGCGCGCCATGGAAGACGGCTGGGATCTTTTGCGCAGGGAGCACGGTAGTCTGCCGCGCCAGGTGAATTTCGTGTCCGGGCCTTCCCGCACCGCCGACATCGAAATGACGCTGGTGATGGGTGCGCACGGGCCTTTCAGGGTTCACGTCATCATCGTGCCCTGACCTGGCAGCAGGAAAGAGAGTCCGTTGCCACAGAGATCACGGAGGGCACAGGGTTTTGTCGTAATTTTGCATTCGACACATTTACCAGCGGCGGATTGCGCCGTCTGCCAGCGGTTTTCATTTAACGCAGCGCTTTGATGCCAGCCTCCGGGCCAAGCGCCGGATTGATCCACTTGTAAATCGTCGTTCGATTGAATCCGTCGGCCGCGATCACCTCTTATGCCGGCCGCCCTCTCGCACCCGTTCAACCGCCATCCGCATGACAACCGATATGTTGACCTTTTTGCCGACATCGGGCTTGTCGTCGCCCCGATCCGCGACGCAGTGGCGCGGGGCAATCGCTCGGGAACAAAATCCGGTTCGCGCTGTCGGCCCTTCCGGGAGACTGGTTTCAAGACGAATTCGTGCTCACGGGAGAAATCAAGATCAACACCATATTGAACGCGCTGGGAATGGACGTTCTGCCCGTATGGCTGGAGCATGCCGCGCCCGCGCTGCAGGTGACGCTGATCCTGCTTCTGGCGTGGGCCGCGCTGAACGTAGCCAACCGCGGCACCCGCAAGCTGCGCCGGGTACTCGAGGACCGCAGCGACAATCCCGACGACCAGAAGCGAATCCGCACGCTCTGGCGCGTATTCCGCTACGTCGCCAACGTGGCGATCAGCCTTATCGCGGGCATGCTCGTGCTGAGCGAGCTGGGAATTTCCATTGCCCCGATTCTGGCCACCGCGGGCGTCGCCGGCATCGCCGTCGGCTTCGGCGCGCAAAGTCTCATCAAGGACTATTTCAACGGCATTTTCCTGCTCATCGAGGACCAGTTGCGGCAGGGCGACGTGGTCGCGATCGCCGACAAGGAAGGCCTCGTGGAGGAGATCACGCTGCGCTACGTGCGTCTGCGCGACTACGACGGGAACGTGCACTTCGTGCCAAACGGCGCCATTGGCACCGTGACCAATCGCAGCCGCGACTTCGCCTACGCCGTGATCGACGCGGGCGTGGCCTACCGCGAGAACGTCGACGAGGCGCTGGACGTGATGCAACAGGTCGGTACGGCGCTGTGCGGGGATCCCGCATTCCGTCCGCGCATTCTCGATCCGATCGAGATTGTCGGCGTCGAGAAATGGGCCGATTCCGCAGTGATCCTGCGCTGCCGCCTAAAGGTGCGGCCTCTGGAACAGTGGAACGTGCGGCGCGAATTCCTGCGGCGGCTGAAGCACGCGTTCGACGAACGCGGCATCGAGATCCCGTTTCCTCACCTCACGCTCTACGCGGGCCAGGACAAGAACGGCAGAGCTCCCCCGCTGCGGATCGCGCGGCATATGCGCACGAGGGAGTAGTCCCGCGCAGGCGCGCCGGCCAGACGGGCGGACGCGACTGCCTGCGGTACGAACGCATCGCCCCGTATCCGCTCCCACGGGTTAGAAAGCGCGGTACCAGGGAATGCTCAATCGGGTAGCGGAAACGATCAGGCCCACCATGCTGTAGGTCTGGGGAAAGTTGCCCCACTGCTCGCGCGTGCGCGGGTCGATGTGCTCGGCGAGCAGGCCGTGGCGATTGCGGCACGCGAGCATGGACTCGAACAGCGCGCGCGCCTCCTCGCGCCGGCCCAGCCCAACGAGCGCGTCGATGTACCAGAACGTGCACACGATGAACGCGTTGCCGGGGACGCCAAAATCGTCCGCCTCGCGATAGCGGAACACGAAGTCGCCCTCACGCAGATCGCGCTCGATGGCACCGACCGTGGCGGCGAAGCGCGGATCGTCGGGTTGCAGGAAGCCCAGTTCGGCGAGCAGCAGCAGACTGGCGTCGAGCGCTTCGCCTTCGAAGGAGGATACGAACGTGCCACGCTTCTCGTTCCAGGCGCGGGCGGTGATCACCTGATGAATGCGATCGGCGTGCGAGCGCCAATAGCGCGAGCGCTCGGGCAGTCCGAGTCGCTGCGCGATCTTGGCCAGCCGGTCGCAGGCGACCCAGCACATGACGCTGGAGAAGGTGTGCGCCCGTGCCGAGCCGCGCAACTCCCAAATACCCGCATCGGGTTCGGCGAAGACCTGCGCAGCGTGCTCGCCGAGCAGCTCGAACTGGCGGAACAGCGCGGTGGTGCCGGGGCGCTCCAGGCGGCGGTCGAAAAATACGTGAGTCGCGGCAAGGATGGCGGCGCCGTAAACGTCGTTCTGCACCTGCATGTAGGCCTGGTTTCCCACCCTGACCGGCCCGATCCCGCGGTAGCCGGGCAGCCAGCCGATTTCCCGTTCCTGGATCTCCGCCCGCCCGCTGATCTGATATACCGGCTGCAGGCGCCCGTTGGCGCCGGAGGCCACGTTGATGATGTAGCCGAGATAGCGCTCCATCGTTCGCGTGGCGTTCAGCCGATTCAGCGTATTGATCACGAAATAGGCGTCGCGCATCCAGCAATAGCGATAATCCCAGGTGCGTGTGGTACCCGCGGCTTCGGGGATGGACGTGGTCATCGCCGCAATCACCGCGCCAGTATCGTCGTAGGCGTTGAGCTTGAGCGTGATGGCGGCGCGGATCGTCTCGTCCTGCCACTCGAATGGAATGGCGAGGTCGCGCACCCAATCGCGCCAGTAATCGATCGTTTCCTCCATGAAGCGGCGCGCCACGTCGAACACGCCGCCCTGCAGCGTCTCGTCCGGCCCGAGGATCAGCGCGAAATCGTTCTCCAGCACGAACGGCACCTCCTCGACGATCGCCGTGATCGAGCAGTCGGCAGTGACCCGGAACACGACGTCGGCTCCGACATAGCGCACATGGTTCGAACCGTAGGTCATTTCCGGCCGGCGACGTCCATACTCGGTTGCGGGCCGCAGCCGCACCCTTATGCGCGGGCTGCCGGCAAGCCGCCGTACGCGGCGCACCATGGTCATCGGGCAAAACAGCCGGCCGAACTGGCGGAAACGCGGCGAGAAGTCGGCGAGCTCCACCGCGTTTCCAGCGTCGTCGTACAGCCTCGTGACCAGCACCGCCGTGTTGGTCACGTACTCCTGCTCGGCGCGCACCATGCCGATCAACTCAACCACGAAGAAACCAAAGTCGTCCTCGGCCTTACGCTCCCGCAGCAGCGAACAGAAAACTGCGTCGCCGTCGAAGCGCGGCAGGCAGGCCCACACGACTTCGCCCGCCGGATCTATGAGCGCTCCGATGCTGCCGTTGCCGATCAGTGCCAAATCGAGTTTGCTCACGCCTTGCCCTCCACACTTTCGTCGCGCCGTTGTTGGATGCCGCCGGCCAGCCAGCGGCGCACTGCGGCGGCATCGGCGATGCGCCACGTCGCGACGCTCGCCCCGGACCCCACTTTCACCGAGTGCCCGCCGCGGCGGTTCACGCAGGCGAAACCGAACTCGTCCGTCAGATCGTCGCCGAGAAAAACCGGCAGCCGGCCCGCGAAGGGCGGCTCCCGCATGAACTCCTCGATGGCGGTTCCCTTGTCCCGACCCGAGGGTTTGAGTTCGAGAACCTGTTTTCCCTGCTGCAGGCCGTACTCCGGACCGAGGTGCACCGCAAGCTCGCGCATCTTCGCTTCCGCCAGCTTGCGCAACTCGGGCGCGAGCCGGTAGTGCAGCGCCAGGCTCATGCCCTTGCTTTCGACGATGAGTCCACGGCGGCGCGCCGCGAACCGCGAGAGCCTGTCAGCCGCCTGGTGCATCCGCTCCAGCACCGGCGCGTGAAGGTGCAGCAAGCCGTCGGCCGACCTGCGTTCGGCGCCGTGCTGGCCGGCGGCCGGCAGCCGCAGCGGCGCGAGCAGCCGGTCGATCTCTTTTACGGAACGCCCGCTGATCAGCGCGACGGCGCCGTCCGTGGCCCCGCAGAGCCCGCGCAGCAGGTCGCTCAGACCCGCGTCGATGCGTACCGTATCGGGACGGTCCTCGATATCGACTAGCGTTCCGTCGATGTCCAGGAACAGCGCCCACTCCCGCGAGAACGCGGGCGGCATGGCGCCATCACCTGCAACTGCATCCTGGCTCGAATCTTGATCCATCGCTTTCGCGAAACTCGTCACTGACCCGCCGGAACGTCGCTCAGACGCGCCGGAACGTCGCTCAGACGCGCCGCAAGCCGATCACGTTTCTCGGGCTGCGGTCACCGGCATCCCCGAGCACGCGGCGCCGCTGTCGCATCCGCGCTGCGTCAAGCAGCATGCGTCCGGCCCACCGATACACGTTGAATTCCTGTACGAGGCTGCGCATGCTGCGCATCCGCTCCCGCTGCTCTTCCTCGGACATGGTCAGGGCAACGTGCAACGCCGTCGCAGCCTGCTCGATATCGTACGGGTTCACGATCAGCGCCTCGGGCAGTTCGCGCGAGGCGCCGGCGAACTGGGACAGCACCAGCACGCCGCGCTCGTCGTCCCTGGCCGCGACGAATTCCTTGCTCACCAGGTTCATCCCGTCGTGCAGGCTGCTCACGTAACACAGGTCCGCCGCGCGGTACAACTCATAGACTTGCGCCGCGTCGTGGTGCTCGACTTTCAGGATGATGGGCTCGTAGCCCGGGCGCGCAAAGCGGCCGTTGATGTGCGCCACCGCCTCGCGCACTTTCACTTCGAAGTTCTGATATTCCTCGATGCTCGAGCGCGATGGCGCGGCGATCTGCACGAAGACAAAACGGCCGATCCATGACGGTTCTCGTTCCAGTAGCCGCTCCACGGTCGCGAATCGCTCGATGATTCCCTTGGTGTAGTCGAGCCGCTCCACTCCCAGCCCGAGGCGCACCTCCGACCCAAGCCCGAGCGCGGTTCGCACGTCCGCGCGGCACTGTTCTACTGGTTTCGCGCCCGCGAGCGCGGCGGGCGGCCATTCGATCGAGATCGGATAGCGGTGGATCTCGGTCGGCTCGCCGCCATAGGAGATCGTGAACGTCTCCCGGTCGACTCGCGCTTCGAGATAGCGATCGACCGTATCGAAGAAATTGTTGCAGTGAAACTGCGTGTGGAATCCGAGGATGGACGAACTCAGAAGCCCTTCGAGGATCTGCTCGCGCCAGGGGCAGATTCCGAAGGTCTCCGGATTGGGCCAGGGGATATGCCAGAAGGCGATAATCGTCGCCTTGGGTAGCCGCTCTCGGATCATGCGCGGCAGCAACGCGAAGTGATAGTCCTGTACCAGCACGATCGGATCGTCGGTGCGCGCCTCTTGAACCACCGTGTCGGCGAAGCGGCGGTTTACCGCGCCGTAGTATTCCCAGTCTTTGATGCGGAAGGTCGGTCGCACGTGCGCGATGTGGCACAGCGGCCACAGGCCCTCGTTCGCGAAGCCGTAGTAGTAGCCCCGCTCTTCCTCCTTGCTCAGCCACACGCGCCGGATCCGGTAGGCAGGTTTGTCCGGCGGCACCATGATGCGGTCGACGCTGTCCACGGTCTCGCGGTCGGCGTCGCCGGAGCCGTGCGCGATCCACGTGCCGGAGCAGGCGCGCATCACCGGTTCCAGCGCGGTGACCAGCCCGCTCGCGGGACGCTGTACCTCCACGTGCTCCCCGCGTCGCACGTGGATGTACGGTTCGCGGTTCGATACGATCAGGATCTCGTCGCCCTTGAGGTCCTCGCGCAGGATCCTGCGCAATGCTTCCGGCGCCCATTGCATTTGCGATTCGTCGCGGGAGCGCCGTTCACTCTCCAGGTCTCGCACCAGCGCGGCAAGGTCGCGGGCCAGCGGCCGCAGCTCGCGGCGCTCGGTCTCCGGCGGGCGGGCGAGCAGTTGTCCCTTGATAAGCGCCTTCATTCCCGCGACCCAGCCGTGCCAAGACAGCTCGGCGATCAGTACAGTGAGGAAAGCGATGACGGCGCCGATGGCGATGAAGAGGTAGACGATGTACCTCCTGGTGTCCGCGCTGCGCCGCTCGATGAAGCTCATGTCGTGAACAATGACGAGCGAGCCGAGCCGGCGCCCCTGGTACGCTAGTGGCGCGTCTTTCACGAACAGCGAACCGCGCTCGGTCTTGAGCACCTCCCCCGGGCCGGGCTCGGACGAGTCGCCGGCGGGACAGGCGATCTCGCGCGGGAAAGTGGCGGTACGATACAGCGCGGTGCCGTCGCGATTGCAGTAGGCCAGGGCAAACAGGCGCTCGTCCCGCATGACGCGATTGAACAGCGACTGCACGCGTTGCCCGGCGGCGCGGCCGCGCGTCGGGCTGCCGATCAGGTCGAGCAGCGGATCATCGACGGCGTGCGCCACCAGTTGCGAGCGCATTTCGAGATCGCGAACGAACCAGCGCAGCGTCAGCTCGTTCACCACCGGCACGACGGCATAGGCGAGCGCGGCCAGCGCGATAAAAAGCGGAACGACGAAACGCAGGGATAGGCGCATGGTGTTGCTCCTCTTCGGACCGCAGGACCGACGCCTCCGGCTCTTCGCGCACGCGACGGCCTCCGGGACGACCGGGTCCGCTGCTTTCGCCACGAAACCTGCGCACCGAATTCGTCCGGCGGCCGGTCGTGCGCGACCCATGCGCACTGTGAACACCGCCAGGGTGCGGGGTAGCCGGTGCGCGTTCGTGACTACTTCAGGTGTGCACCTCTCAGCAGGCTCGCCGCGGACTCACGGCGCAACGCCGGCTAACGCTACCTCGAAAAAAATCGATCTCGAATGGAAATCAACGGACTCAAATTATCGCACACGGCAGCACTGAGTCGAATCCGTTGTGAAAAAAGATTTTTCCATGAGGCGGGCAATATGCCCACGCCGCGAGCCAATCGCGCAGTGCGATGTTGGCTAGCGCGGGCCGATCGAGCACGGAGCGATGAACGTATTGCTCGATGATGCGCAGCTTCGCGACGGGAACGCGACTCGCCATCTCCTCTCTGGTGCAAGTAGATTTGGGCAATGGAAAATACAGCGAAGCCGGATGTTAAAAAATGTAAATCGATTTGATCGGCTCCCGCGCGGCACCTAGAATTCGCCCGGGTTTCAGCACTCGGCGCTTTCCCGCGCCGTCAATCCGCGGTATCTTCACCGCTCCCCGCACCGGCTTCCGGTGCCCTTCCCGAGATCGCATTTCATGGACGAAGTGAGCTTCCTGCCCACCTTCCCGCTGTTCGCCGCCAACATGATGCTGGTCGGCGCGGTGCTTCTGTGCGGGCTTGCGGCTGGACATGTGTTCGCGCGCTACCTGCGGCTGCCGCGCATAACCGGATTCGTCGCGGCCGGGCTGCTTCTGGGTCCCGGCATGCTCAACCTGCTCGACCAGGCGACGCTCGCGGAACTGTCGATCTTTGTCGACATCTCGCTGGGATTGATCCTGTTCGAACTGGGGCGGCGGCTGGACCTGCGCTGGCTCACGCGCGACGGCTGGCTGCTCGCCAGCGGCATCGGCGAGAGCCTACTGTCGTTCCTGTTCGTTTACTGGACGCTGCGGTTCTTCGACGTGGCGCCGGTGTACGCGGCGACCGCGGCCGCCATCGCGGTGGCAACGTCGCCTGCAGTCCTGCTGATGATCGTTCACGACCAGCGCGCCAAGGGTCCCCTCACCGAAAGGATGCTGACGCTGACCGCGCTCAACAACGTCATCGCCTTCCTGGTGATCACGCTGCTGTTCGGTTTCGTCCATCTTGAGTACAAGGCCAATTGGGTGCGTGCGTTGCTGCACCCGTTGTATCTCATCGCCGGCTCGGCAGCGCTCGGTTACCTCGCTTTCGTGGTGGGGCGCTGGCTGGCGCGCTGGTTCGGCAAGCGCGAGGACATCCAGTTCATC
>DASYUW010000026.1:0-8618 GCA_036000845.1 Burkholderiales bacterium | reverse complement strand
GGGCTAAGCTCGACACCGTACGTCGGCGGCCCCTCCGAGACAACAGCTACGCCGAGCGGTTCGAGTGCCTTGAGGAAGAACGCTTTGCTCGCTGCATAGTCGCTGACTCCGAATTTGACGTGGTCAAACATGAGTTCTCCTCGGCTCATACCGCATCGCCACCGCCCCCGAGCCGAACTCCAGCCGGCCCACGAGCTTCAAGTCGAGACGCTTCGATAGCCCCGCGAACAAAGTGGGGCCATGGCCCACCAGCCTGGGCTGCACCACGAACTCGTACTCATCGATCAATCCCAGCTCAGCCAACGCCAGCGGGAGCTTCACGCCTCCCACGAGCAGTCCCTTACCCGACGCCTGCTTGAGCTGCTGTACTGCATTCCCCAGTTCCCCGCGCACGAGCTCCGCGTTCCAATCGACCCGCCCCAGGGTGCTCGACACAACGTACTTCTTCGCCGCGTCGATTGTCCGGGCAAAGGGTTCCATCCAATCGGGCATCGCTCCCCGCGCCGGCGACCGAAAAGCTGACTCCATCATTTCATAAGTCACACGGCCAAAAAGGAGGGCATCGGCCCGGTTGAGGTTCTCGACCGCATGGCGATGCAAGTCTTCGTCCGCGAACACTTCACGGTGATCGCAGCACCCGTCCAACGTGACGTTGATGGAATACCGAAGAGGTCGCATGGCGTAAGAGTACCGGTGATGGCCGGGGCGTCCAGTGCCGCCTAACGTCCAAGCTCAGCCGCGGGCTTGCCGGAGCGAAGCCGAGGCAAGACCGTCGGCTGGAGCGCCTTGTTGGGCCGCGATATCCCGTTTTCTCGCTCGCAGTTCTGGAACCAAGCAGACAACTTCTGACCATTGCTCCTGATGCTCATCTCCCGCTATTGCCCTGAAGCGAGTTCAACAGGGTAAGAATGATGCTCGTGCGCGATGAGCCATCGCCTTCCCTTTTTGCGCAATCCTATAGTTACGCGCACCTTGGAGTCGAAGATTGTCACGAGAGCGTGGCAATACGCCACCGATTCGCTGGCGACGATTCGCAACTCGGTGACATCGAATGACCCCGGCCCTCCAGGGCTGTGATCAAAGAATAGTTCCCAGGTCTTTTTGTACTCCTTCATTCCCTCGGACTGCAGGAGCATGGGGACATCAAACATCACGATGTCGTCGGCATGGTTCGCAAGCACTTTATTCATGTCCTTCGTCCTGACAGCGCTTGCCCATTCCTCGACCAGCGCACGTATTTGGGTTTCGTTTGAGTTCTGCGTCATCTCTTTGGGCTCTCGTTCGTCACGTAAGACGGCCCCAAGCGCGTGGTCGTATCTTCGCAAGTCTGCAGTTCTCTCATGACTCAGCTGCATCGGATGCGGATGGGATGTCAGGTTTCTGTTGAGGCCGTCCCAGTACCCGGACAGTCCCAGCCGCTGCGACCAAGGCAATCGCAGCGCTAGCCAGGGCGGTCGTCTGAAAGGCTTCAACGAAGGCGCTGCGCGAGGCGGTGACCAATGCTGCACCGAGCTCATCCGGCAAGGTTCCCGCCACGGAGAGTGCGCCTCCCAAGGTGGCGCGCGCGGTTTCCAGCGCATTCGATGGCAGGTCGCCGTCCAACGTTGTGGCTATCGCTCCGCGATAGATAAAGGTCACAACGCTGCCAAGCAGCGCAATCCCGAGCGCACCTCCGAGTTCGGCGCTCATCTCCGACATCCCGGCTGCCGCCCCAGCGCGCTCAGGCGGAGCGGTGCTCACAATGAGATCGGATGCGAGCGTGAATACCGGGGCAAGACCCAGTGAGAACACGGTGTAGGCGGTTGCCACCACGGCGAGATCGTGTCTCGTGCCCGTTTGCGTCAGCAGGCCAAAACCAACCGCGGCGATCACAAATCCGACCGCGATCACATGCGGCGGTCTCAGGTGGGTGACGATCCGTGGCGTAAGCATTGCGCCCACCACAAACGCGATACCCGAGGGAGCCGACCACAAACCCGCTGCGAGCGGCGAGAGGCCGATCACAAGCTGAAAGTACTGCGCGACTAGCAGGAAAGTGCCAAACGCGACAAAGAAACCAAACAGGTTGACCGCAAGGGCGGCGCTAAAAGTCACTCGCCGGAACAAGCCAAGGTCAATGAACGGCTCGGCAAGCTTCCATTGTCGGCGCAGGAAGGCGGCGCCGATCACCAGGCCCGAGACGATGGTCGCCGCGGCCACCCAGTCTGCGCCGTGCCCAGCGATGCGCTTGATCCCGTAAATGACACTCAGAACTGTGGTCATGCACAGTGCGGCGCTGAAGATGTCCGGTCTGCCCGCCTGCGGATCCCGAAACTCGGGGAGCAGTCTTGGACCCACAGCAAGCAGCAGTAGCATTACCGGGAGGTTGATCAGAAACACGGAGCCCCACCAAAAGAACTGGAGGAGCACCCCGCCGATCAGAGGCCCGATCGCGCCCCCGGCCGAGAAGCTGGCAATCCAAACCCCGACTGCGAACGTGCGTTGCTTCGGATCAAGAAACATGGAGCGAAGCAGAGAGAGGGTCGACGGGGCGAGCGTGGCCGCGGCCAGGCCGAGAAGTGCACGAGCCGCGATGAGGGCCTCAACACTCGGGGCGAACGCGGCCAGGACGGACGCGCAACCGAACGCGGCCGCGCCAATCAGCAGCAGGCGACGCCGGCCGATCCGATCACCGAGTACGCCCATGGGTATCAGGGCGCCGGCCAGTACGAACCCGTAGATGTCGACGATCCACAGCAGCTCGGTGTTGGTGGGCCGAAGAGCCGCGCTGAGCTTTGGCACCGCGAGATTCAGCACTGTGAGGTCCATGGAGTAGAGCAGGCAGGGCAGTGCCAGCACCGCAAGCCCGAACCATTCACGGCTGGTCGCTTTAGGAGTCTCTGGATTCGTACTATTCATGATGCCTCGGCGTCACTCGGAATGGCTTTCTGTCTACTAGTCGAACAAGCCATACCGAAATCGACATCGCGATCTGTCGTCGGCTGTGATACAGCAGGTTACGATCGGTCCATCCAGTCGAAAGCCCGGAGGAGCGTATCGTTCACAATCGCGAAGCGGTCCAACGCAGAGCTAACCGGGCGCCGACGCGCGCAGCGCGGCGGGAACCCAACAGCGACGCCGTTGGGCGCTCGGGTTGAGCGCCGGGTTGGGCTGTGATCGAAGGCATTGACGCTAGCATACCGCCACCTTCACGAGAGAACATCGCCCGCAGGAAACCACCACCGCTCGCATGACCCCGAACCCACGGCTTGCGTCACGCGACCCGTGAGCGGAGGCGCGAGCTTACGCGTACCGGCCCTGCGACGAGATCCATGCCGGTAGCAACGTGACGCAAACGGATCCTGGGCTTGTACACGGAAGCCGATTCGGTTGGCGAATACCTGCGCATTCGAAGAACGATTCCAGGTTGAGCTGACAGACGCCCAACGACTGCAGTGACCGGGCGTCGAGGAGCGAAGTGACGAGGGCACCCAAGAGCGACGATCTTGGGCGCTCCGGTCGAATGCAATGTTGGGCGGCCGCAAAGTATCATGTACCCCTATGAATCCTCCTGGCGTCGAGTCATCGTTGAGCGGCGGAGCGCCGCGCCCGATAAGCCTCAACGTGAGGCGTGGCGAAGCTTGCCTTCGCGGCTCGCACGGCGCGCTCAGCCTCTTGGCCCACCGCGTCGAAGCGCGCGGTGATAGCTGAGATTCCAGCAATCTGCAGCACTTTGACGTAAGTGATGCCTGCACGGCTGGCACCGAACTGGATGGCCTCTGGATATTCCTCGAAGTTTCTAAGCTGCACAGGCTTGCGCACGTGCCATACGTCCTGCATCTTCCTCGTCTCGCGCTCCGAGCCTTTGACGTCGTACTTGATGCGTCCCGCGTAGGTATAGGTTGCGAGCAACGTTTCGCCGATCAACATCACCTCATAGACATTTCGCTGTTCTCGGCCGATCTCAGTGGAAAGATGGTCGGCTACATAGCTGGCTTCCTGGGGCGTCAACGCTTTTGCAAATATGGGGCGCCACCCGTCGAAAAGCCACCGTGGATCCTCGATTTCGCGCGCAACCACAGAGTCGAGGATCTTGACGAGTTCAGTCTCAGCCGCCTGCCACTCAGGGGCGGAGTCATTCCATTCCGCGCCCAAATTTAAGGCGTTCCTCTCCTCGGCAAGCATGGCGCGAATCGCCCTCAGCCCTGTCTGCTTCACGTACACGCGCCCGACAGCCACCATGACTTCTGGGTCGTGACAGCGTAGGAGTCTCTCGATTCCTTCATCGGAGAGGTTGTCGTCGGCGAGTGCGGCCCCTTGCAGAAATAGGATGACGAAAAGAGTGACAGCAAATGCGCCTCGGGTCAGAATCGGTTTCATAGAACCCTCCTCATTGATCTCAACCGGTAGATATCTGAATGCGTTCCTAGACGGTAGGTGACCTCCCGCTTGTTTGTTGGACCTTGGGACGAGAGTCCTCGGCAATACTGCTGGCGTTTGCGCTCAACGTCAGTAGG
This sequence comes from Burkholderiales bacterium, assembly GCA_036000845.1. Lineage (GTDB taxonomy): Bacteria > Pseudomonadota > Gammaproteobacteria > Burkholderiales > JACQAP01 > JACQAP01. The sequence goes on along the minus strand of DASYUW010000026.1, from coordinate 4,122 downwards.
AACTCGAATTTTCGACGCACCAGCATACGCCGCACACGCCCCTTGCATCACCGCGAAACGCGCGTCGACGGGTCTGCCACAGGACGCCCAACGATCGCGATAACGCGCCGGACAACGGCAAGCGAAGCGCTGCTGTTGGACGGTCGGGTTCATTGCTTGGTTAGAGCTCACTTTCTGCGCGACAAGTAAAGCGCTGCGCCAATAACGACACTCGGCAACCACACCCAGAATAGCTCTGATTGTAGAACGCGGAGCCCTGCAGCACTTGCGAAGCGCCGAAAACTGAGCGGAGACACCTCGATGACTTGCCACGGTAGGAAAAGCCGTTCATCCGACAAGGCCACCAGATGGCAATACCCAAACCTCCGTTCGTCATCATGTCGAGTAGGCCGTGTGAGGCGGTACTGGCAAAGATAAACCCGAATGCAACTCGACGCGTCGTCTTGAGCCACGCCGCGCGTAGGGCCGCCAACGATCCCAGCGCGAGGGCGAACAGCAGCGAATGGCTTATGCCTCGATGCCCGAGCGCATTTGAGTAGTCGATGCCAAGGCGCAGGCCAACGACATCAAGATCGGGAACAACCGATGCGACAACGCCCGCAACCAGGAGGCGTATCGGGACGACACGTTGGCCAAGGCCGAGACCGATTGCAAGCGGTACGGCAGGGTGCGACAGGATTGTTGGCACAGATGAGCTCTAACTAGAAGTAGGCACCTTCGAGGTGCTTGCAAAGACACCCGGAAGGTGTATAAATATACAGTAGTCTGCTCAAGCTCATGATCCTGCTCATTTTGTAATTACCGGAGGCTGTGCCATGCGCCCTGATCCCGACTTGGTCGCCGTCCCGCCCAGTGAACCGAAACTCCTGGACCAGCTTCGCGGCCGGCTGCGCGTCAAGCACTATAGTATCCGCACAGAGCAGTCTTATGTCGATTGGGTACGGCGGTTTGTGCTGTTCCACGGCAAGCGTCACCCTCGCGACCTCGGCCTCGAATGGATGAGGCAGTGTATGGAGAAAGCCAACCGCAGCGGCATCAAGTGAGTTCTTCGTTGAGTGATTGGGTGATTGGGTGATCAGGTGATTGCGTGACCAAATCATGCGGCATCGCGCGCCGCGCTTCTTTCGATGCCTCAATTCCCCAATAACTCAGTCACTGAATCACTCAATCACCCTCGCAGCAAATGCGCGCTGTGCGCGCAAGCCGGCGGCGAAGTGCTGTGGGACGACGGTTTCGCCCGGGTGGTGCTGATCGGCGATGCCGATCACCCCGCGTATTGCCGGGTGATCCTGAACGCCCACAAGAAGGAGATGACCGACCTCGCCGAAGCCGAACGCGTGCGGCTGATGAAGATCGTGTTCGTCGTGGAGCGCGCGCTGCGCGACCTGCTCGAACCGGAAAAGGTCAACCTGGCCAGCTTCGGCAACATGGTTCCGCACCTGCACTGGCACATCATTCCGCGCTTTGCCGACGATCCGCATTTTCCCAACCCGGTGTTCGGAGCCAGGCAGCGTGACGGCGCGCGTCCGCTGCCGGCGGGATTCGTCCGCTCGATGCGGCAGCGGTTGTCCGGCTTGCTGGAGAAAAAGATCTAGCGGGAAATCGCGGCTTCCTGGACCGCAGCCGGCGCCGGCCCTTTGGCGGGCAGGCGCCGGGTATCCGGAAAAATGACCGAGAAGGTGCTGCCGGTTCCCAGGCTGCTCTGGACCTCGAGCCGCGCCTGGTGGCGATTGAGCACGTGCTTGACGATCGCCAGGCCCAGTCCGGTGCCACCGGTTTCGCGCGAGCGGCTGCGATCCACCCGGTAGAAGCGCTCGGTCAGGCGGTCGATGTGCTGCGGCTCGATGCCGATGCCGGTGTCCCTAACTGCGAACACGGGATGGCCTTCCCGCCTCTCCCAGCGTATTTCCACCTCGCCGTTTTCCGGCGTATAGCGCACCGCATTGCTGATCAGGTTGCCGAAGGCACTGCGAAGCTCCTCGGTGTTTCCCTTTAGCCAGTCGTTCGATTCAAGCCTGACGCGCAGCTTGTGCCGGCCGGCGGAAAGCGCCATCGCATCCTGGTGCAGCGCCCTGACGAGGTCCGGCACGTTGACGTCCTCCTCGCGCAGCGGATTGTGTGTGCTCTCCAAACGCGACAAGGTCAGCAGGTCTTCCACCAGCCTGGTCATGCGGCTGGTTTGCTGGGCCATGAGCATGATCGAGCGCTGCGTCATTTCCTGGTCCGGCTTCTTCATGTCGCTCAGGGTTTCGAGAAAGCCGCCGACCACGGTCAGCGGCGTGCGCAACTCGTGCGACACGTTGGCGACGAAATCGCGCCGGGTCGTCTCCAGCCGTTCCCAGCGGGTGATGTCGCGTCCGAGGATGAGTTTCTGCCGGTCGCCGTAAGGAACCAGTTGCACCGACAGCACCACCTCGCCCTGCTCGCGCGAAACCCGCAGCACCAGCGATTCACCGACCTGGCCGGAGGACAGGTGCTCGACGAACTGCGGCTGGCGCAGGATGTAGGTGATCTGCTGGCCGCGGTCGCGTTTGTTGTCGAGACCGAAGTAATCCTCCGCCTTGGGATTGCACCACTCGATGCGGTCGCCTTCGCCCAGGATCACGACCGCGTCCGGAAGTGCCGCGCCCGCGAGTTGAAAGCGCGACAGCGCCTCGCTGAGCCGCACTTCGCTTTGCTTATGGCGTTTGAGCATCCTGAGCAGGTGCGAGAACACGTACTCCCAGGCCCCGCTGCCTACCGGCGCGTTCTCCGGGCGGGCGTTGTGCAGCCAGCGGTAAAGCGCCGAGAGGTTGAAAAGGTGATAGAAAAGCAGGGTCAGGAGGAGCGCGGAGAGGACCAGCAAGGCGCCCTCGCGGCCGAGAATCGGCCAGGAGACCAGCGCCAGGATGCCGATCAGGACGACGGTGGAGAGGGGTCTCCCCCACATGAACCTCAAGCGTTCCGTCCTCGGGGTTAGCTTGGGCGGATTATCCCAGAATTTGCCGGAGCGGACTCCGGCGGAGGACCCTGGTCAGGTCGCGGAGAAGCGGTAGCCCGTGCCGCGCACGGTTTGCACCAGGCGGTCGAGCCGGGTGGGTTCGAGCGCCTTGCGCAGCCGCCGGATATGCACGTCCACGGTGCGCTCTTCCACGAAGACATGGTCGCCCCATACCTGGTCCAGCAATTGGGTACGCGAATGCACGCGCTCCGGGTGCGTCATCAGAAAGTGCAGCAAGCGGAACTCGGTAGGACCCAGTACCACCGGCTCGCCGTTGCCCGAGATGCGATGGCTGGCCGGATCGAGCTTGAGCCCCCCGAGTTGCACCACGTCGTCGGTCATCTGCGGCGCGCGTCGCCGCAACACCGCCTTGATGCGCGCGTTCAGCTCCCGCGGCGAAAATGGCTTGGTAATGTAATCGTCCGCACCGGTGTCCAGACCGGTCAGCTTGTCCTGCTCGTCGGAGCGCGCGGTGAGCATGATGATCGGCACCGTTCGGGTTCTCCTGTCGCTTCGCAGCCTGCGGGCAAAATCGATCCCGGACAGTCCGGGCAGCATCCAGTCCAGCAACACCAGATCGGGCAGGGCGTTCTGGACCAGATTCATCGCCTGCTCGGCGTTGTCGGCGCGCAATGGCTGGTGGCCGGCCTGTTTCAGGTTGTACGCGATCAATTCCTGAATCGCCGGTTCGTCTTCGACCACGAGGATGGTGGCTGCCATGGGCTATACCAGTCGGATTTGAGCGTTTGCAATACTATGAAGCAAATGTTACAAGTTCATGACTGTTTTTGACGGGCCATAACGGGGGGCGCGGCATGGCCCGGGCGCCCGCCCACGGCTATGATGCAGTCCCGCGCCCGCATTCCAGGGCAGTAAATTCTACGTACCAAGAATCCCGTGGCAGGACTTCAACCCGGGGCGCCCCGCCCCACCGAAATCAAGCTCCACCAGAAGTCGCGCGTCCTCGAAATCGCGTTCGACGACGGCAAGTCGTTCCGCCTGGAGTGCGAGCTGTTGCGCGTTTACTCGCCGTCGGCGGAGGTGCGCGGCCACGGGCCGGGCCAGGAGGTGCTGCAGCCCGGCAAGAAGGACGTCGAGATCACGGCGGTCGAGCCGGTGGGCAATTACGCGGTGCGGCTGGT
>DASYUW010000025.1:0-29578 GCA_036000845.1 Burkholderiales bacterium | reverse complement strand
CCCATGCTCCGCGACGGTGTTCTACACCAGGACGCGAACGAGCTGACATGCGCCGTGCATCGGTCATAGTCACCTCAGCACAAACCTGTACATCCCAATGCCGTACTACTATTCTGAACCGAAAGAAACATACAAGGACGCGGAGGAAAGGCAGGAGCGCATAAAAACCTTCGAGAGTTGAAACGCACCACCGGTGGTCACTTCGACAACCGGCCTGCTTCGAACTCCCAGATGTTCTTCCTCGTTTTTGTTTTTCCTCCGGCGCCGCCGATACGGCGTTGGCGCAGCCGTCCGGGGCGGGAGGCGGCGCTTCGGCGCACTACCGGCAAGCGGCCGACTACGTCGGTAACGTGTCCGTGCGCCGCTCCGCGTCCTCCGTGGTAAGTGTTTGCCTAGTCGATCTGGCCGATCCCGGTGGTATTGAATCCGGCATCCACGTAGGTGATCTCGCCGGTAATGCCGCTCGCCAGGTCGCTGCACAGGAACGCGGCGACATTACCGACTTCCTCCGTGGTGACGTTGCGGCGCAGCGGCGACTGCTTTTCCGCATAGGCCAGCAGCTTGCTGAAACTGTTGATGCCGGCGGCGGCGAGCGTCTTGATCGGACCCGCCGAAATCGCGTTCACCCGGATGCCCCTGGGGCCGAGGCTTTGCGCCATGTAGCGGACGTTGGCTTCGAGGCTGGCCTTGGCCAGCCCCATGACGTTGTAGCTGGGGAAGGAGCGTTCGGCGCCGAGATAGGTGAGCGTAAGCAGCGCGGCCTTGCGGCCCCGCATCATCGGCAGACCGGCCTTGGCGAGTGCGGCAAAGCTGTAGGAACTGATCTCGTGGGCGATGCGGAATGCTTCGCGGGTGACCGAATCGAGATAATCGCCGGCCAGCGCTTCGCGCGGCGCGTACGCGATCGAATGGATGATGCCGTCGAGTCCGTCCCACTGCCGGGCCAGTTCGGCGAACAGCGCGTCGATCTCGGCGTCACTGGCGACGTCGCAGGGCAGCACCAGCCGGCTCCCGAATTCGGCTGCCAGTTCGACCACGCGATCCTTTACCCGCACCCCCTGGAAGCTGAATGCAAGTTGCGCGCCCTCGCGGTGCATTGCCTTGGCGATGCCGTAGGCGATCGAACGGTTGCTGAGCAGGCCGGTGATGAGGATTTTCTTGTTGCCGAGAAATCCCATGACGTTTCCTCGCTGTTTCTTCATCGTTTCGCGGAATCCGGCATTATAGCGAAACGACCCGCTCAGACGGTTGCGGCGTACGGACGCAGCCGGTATTCCGCTACACTTCGGCCGGAGTATGAGCCGGCTGAGGACAACAGCCGTGGCGCTCGCGCTGCTCGGTTTACTGGGCGGCTGCGGCGGACCATGGAACAACCCCTATCCCGCCCGCGAGCGCGGCCAGAACATCCTGTATTCGGCTTTCGTGGAGCGGCCCAAGCATTTCGACCCGGTGCAGTCCTACGCCGAGAACGAGTATGTCTTCATCGCCCAAATCTACATGCCGCCGTTGCAGTACCACTATCTTAGGCGGCCCTACGAACTGGTTCCTTTCGGCGCGGTGGAGATGCCGCGCGCCGTTTACCTCGATGCCGCTGGCCACCGGCTGCCCGATACCGCGCCGGCCGGGCGGGTGGCATTCAGCGTTTACGACATCCACATCAGGCAAGGGGTGATGTACCAGCCGCATCCGGCCTTTGCCGTGGACGAGTCCGGCAAACCGCGCTACTTGAATCTCGGGCGCGAGGACCTGAAGAGCATATTCGAGCTGCGCGACTTCCGGCACACCGGCACGCGCGAACTGGTCGCCGAGGATTACGTGTTTCAGATCCGCCGGCTTGCGCACCCCGGGCTGCATTCGCCGATCTTCGGGTTGATGAGCGAGTACATTGTCGGGCTGAAGGAAATCGGGCAGCAACTGCAGGAAGCAGCCAAGCACCTGCCCGCGGACGCCTATCTCGACCTTACCAAGTTTCCCCTCGAGGGCGCCCGGACCCTGGATCGCTATACCTACCGCATCAAGATCCGCGGCAAGTACCCGCAATTCGTTTACTGGCTGGCCATGCCGTTCTTTGCACCGATCCCGGAAGAGGTGCAGCGCTTTTACTCGCAACCGGGCATGACCGAAGGCAAGAACCTCACGCTCGACTGGTACCCGGTGGGCACCGGCCCGTACATGCTCACGGTCAACAATCCGAACCGGATGATGGTGATGGAGCGCAATCCGAATTTCGCAGGGGAACCGTATCCTGCGGACGGCGAAGCGGGCGACGCCGAAGCCGGGCTGCTCGACGATGCCGGCAAACCCATGCCGTTCATCGACAAGGTGATATTCAGCCTGGAGAAGGAAAGCATTCCCTACTGGAACAAGTTCCTGCAGGGGTACTACGACTTTTCCGGAATCTCATCGGATACATTCGACCAGGTGGTGCAGTTCACCGGTGCCGGCGATATCGCCCTGACCGGGGACATGCAGAAGCGCGGAATCGCGCTGCAGACCTCGGTCGCGACCTCGACTCTGTACATGGCTTTCAACATGCTCGACCCGGTGGTCGGCGGCAAGACGGAACGCGCGCGCAAGCTGCGCCACGCCATTTCCATCGCGCTGGATTTCGAGGAGATGATCTCGATCTTCCGCAATGGGCGCGGAGTCGCGGCGCAAGGTCCGATCCCGCCGGGCATATTCGGCTATCGCGACGGTCGCGAGGGGATGAATCCTTACGTCTACGACTGGGTGGACGGCAGGCCGATGCGCAAGTCGATCGCGTACGCGCAGCAGCTGCTCGCCGAGGCTGGCTACCCGAACGGAATCGAAGCTTCGACCGGCAAGCCCCTGGTGATCTACTTCGACGGCACGCTGGTCGGTGCGGAGGGCAAGTCGCGCGCCGACTGGCTGGTGAAACAGTTGGCCAAGATCAATCTGCAACTGGTGGTGCGCAATACCGATTTCAACCGCTTTCAGGAAAAAGTGCGCAAGGGCACGGCGCAACTGTTTTTCTTCGGCTGGAATGCCGACTATCCGGATCCCGAGAATTTCCTGTTCATGTTCCATGGGCCGCAGAGCCGCGCGCTCAAGAACGGCGAGAACTCCGCCAATTACACGAACGCGGAGTACGACCGCATGTTCGAGCAGGTGCGTGCGATGGACAACGGGCCCGAGCGGCAGGCGCTGATCGACCGCATGATCGAGATACTGCGTTTCGACGCTCCCTGGGCATGGGGACTGCATCCGCAGGACTTCACCCTTGCGCACGCCTGGGTGTACAACCGCAAACCCAACAAGATGGCCAACAACAACCTCAAGTACCAACGCATCGACCCGCAACTGCGCGAAACGATGCGCACGCAGTGGAACTCGCCGGTGCTCTGGCCGCTGCTTGCCGCACTGGCGGCATTGGTGCTTGCGCTGATCCCCGCGGTGCTCTCGTACCGGCGGCGCGAGCGTGCCGAAGGCAAATTGGCCGCCGCATAATTCCATGATCAACTACCTCATCCGACGCGTTCTTTACGCCATCCCCATCCTGATCGGGGTCAATGTCATCACCTTCGCGCTGTTTTTCTTCGTCAACACGCCGGACGACATGGCGCGCATGCAACTCGGGCAGAAGCGCGTCACCGGGGAAGCCGTGCGCAAGTGGAAAGAGGAGCGCGGATACGACCGTCCGCTGTTTGTCAACTCCGTTGCGCAAGGCACCGGCAAGCTCACCGACACCATTTTCTTCACCAAATCGGTGAAGATGTTCGCCTTCGATTTCGGGCGCGCAGAGGCCGACGGCCGTGACATCGGCCACGAGATCCGCAGCCGCATGTGGCCCAGCTTCGCTATCGCGCTGCCGGTTTTCCTGGTCGGCATGCTGACCTACATCACGGCTGCGCTGCTGATGGCGTTCTTTCGCGGCGGCTACATCGACTTCGCTGGCGTAGTCCTGTGTGTGGTCGCCATGTCGGTCTCGGGGCTGTTCTACATCATCGGCGGGCAGTACCTGATCAGCAAGCTGTGGAACCTGGTGCCGATTTCCGGATACGGCGAGGGCCTGAGCGCATGGAAGTTCCTGGTGTTGCCGGTGGTCATCGGCATCATCGCCGGCGTGGGGGCGAGCGCGCGCTGGTACCGCACCATCTTTCTCGAAGAGATCCATCGCGACTACGTGCGCACCGCCCGCGCCAAGGGGCTGTCGGAACTGCGCGTGCTGTTCAAGCACGTGCTGCACAACGCGATGATCCCGATCCTCACCGGCGCGGTGGTGGCGATTCCGTTGTTGTTCCTCGGCAGCCTGATTACCGAGTCTTTCTTCGCCATTCCCGGGCTGGGCAGCTACACCATAGATGCGATTAACAACCAGGATTTCTCGGTGGTGCGGGCGATGGTGTTTCTCGGATCGGTGCTTTACATCGTCGGCCTGATCCTCACCGACATTTCCTACACGATTGCCGATCCCAGGGTGAGGCTGCAATGACGAGCCTCCTGCCGATCATGCCGGTGGTGCTGTGGACCGATGCGCTGGTCTTCCTGCTGGTCGCGGTGATCCTGGTTTTCGCCTGGCATGTGCGCCGTCACGAGCATCTGCTGGCGCCGTGGAGAAAGGTGGCGCACAGCCGCAGCGGCATGGTCGCGGCGGTGGTCCTGGCCGCATTCGTCACAGTCGGGCTGCTGGATTCGCTGCACTTTCGCCCGCGACTGGGGGACAGCCCCGCCGGCGGCAAAGCCAGCTACTCCGTCGAGATGTTGTCGCTGTTCGACGTGGTGGCGGCGCATCTGCGCACCAGGCCGGAGAAGACTTACTCCGCGCCGCTGGCGACCCATTTGTTCGCCAGGGAGACGGTGGAGCTGCCGGATGGCAGGCAGGCGCGGCTTTTTCCCCGGCTGACTTATGGCGGCGCTCATCTCGGCGATCCCGACACCGAATGGGCATGGGACGTGGCGAAGCGCGCGAGTGCCGGCGTGGCGACCGCGATATTGGTTTGGAATCTGCTGGTGTTGATGGTAACCACGTTGCGGTCGCGGCGTGACAACCGCAGCATGTTGGACACCTGGCGGCTGATCTGGCATGGCGGGAGCACGGTGCCGTGGCGGGAGATGCTCGTCACCGCGGGTCTCCTACTGCTGGTGCTGACGCCGATGCTGTTGCTCTCGGCGAAGTATCACGTGCTGGGCACCGACAAGGTGGGGCAGGACGTTTTCTACGAGGCGCTCAAGAGCATCCGCACCGGGCTGGTGATCGGTACCCTGACCACGATGGTGATGCTCCCGTTCGCGCTGCTGCTCGGGATTATGGCCGGTTACCTGCGCGGCTGGGTGGACGACATCATTCAGTACGTTTACACCACGCTCAATTCCATTCCCGGCATCCTGCTCATCGCGGCCTCGGTGCTGATGCTCCAGGTTCTCATGGACAAGCACGCCGAACTGTTCGAGACCGTGCAGCAGCGAGCGGACGCCAAATTGCTGGTCCTTTGCCTGATTCTCGGCGTGACCAGCTGGACCGGATTGTGCCGGCTGTTGCGCGGCGAGTCGCTGAAGCTGCGCGAGATGGAGTACATCCAGGCGGCGCAGGCCTTCGGCGTGTCCGGTTTCCGCATCATCACGCGCCACATCCTGCCCAACGTGATGCATATCGTGCTGATCGCGGTGGTGATGGATTTCAGCGGCCTGGTGCTGGCGGAAGCGGTGCTGTCCTACGTCGGGGTAGGCGTGGATCCGACCATGATCAGCTTCGGCACCATGATCAATTCCGCGCGCCTGGAGATGGCGCGCGAACCCATGGTGTGGTGGTCGCTGGCCGCGGCATTCGTATTCATGCTGATGCTGGTGCTGTCCGCCAACCTGTTCGCCGACGCGGTGCGCGACGCCTTCGATCCGCGCATCCGGGGCAGGCCGGCGGCCCCGGCATTCATTTCCAAGTATCTTCCCGCAGCCAAGAGCAGTTAACCCGCCATGGCCGACACGCTGCTCGAAGTCGAGAACCTGTCTACCTGGCTGGCCGCCAACGAAGGTATGGTGCGCGCCGTGGACGGACTTTCCTTCTCGATCGAACGCGGCGAGACCTTCGCCCTGCTGGGTGAATCGGGCAGCGGCAAATCGATGACGGCTTTGTCGATCACACGGCTGCTGCCGGACGCCGGCCGCATCGTGTCGGGCGCGGTTCGGCTGGAGGGGGAGGAACTGCTGCAGCTCCCGGAAGTCGGGATGCGGCGGGTGCGCGGACGCAGAATCGGCATGATTTTCCAGGAACCCGGCGCGAGCCTGAACCCGGTGATGACCGTGGGCGCGCAGATTGCCGAGGTTCTGGAGCGCCATACGGCGTTGCGCGGGGACGCGGTGAAGGCCCGGGTGATCGAACTGCTGGATGCAGTCGGCATCCCGGAGCCGGCCGGTCGTGTCCACGAGTATCCGTTCCAGCTCTCCGGCGGCATGAAGCAGCGGGTGATGATCGCGATAGCGCTGGCCTGCGAACCCAGCCTGCTGATCGCGGATGAACCGACCACCGCGCTGGACGTCACCATTCAGGCGCAGGTTCTCGATCTGCTGCGCAGTCTGCAGAAGCGCATGGGGATGTCCATCCTGCTGATCACCCACGATCTCGGCGTGGTTGCGGAAATGGCGCACCATGTGGCCGTGATGTATGCCGGCGAAATCGTCGAGATGGCGCCGCGCGAGGCCTTCTTCCGCAATCCCTCGCACCCCTATTCGCACAAGCTGTTCGCCTCGGTGCCCAACCGGCAGGCCAGGGATAAATCGCTGGCGGTGATCCGCGGCATGGTGCCGTCGCTTGCAGGCGAATTCCACGGTTGCCGCTTTGCCGATCGTTGCGACCATGCGTGGGATCGTTGCCGCGAGGTGATTCCGGCGTGGACACCGATCGCGGAAGGGCATGGGGCGAGGTGTCATCTCTACGGCGCGGACGCGCCTCAAGGCAAGGATGAAGGCGGAAGGGATAAAGGCAAGGATGAAGGCGGAAGGCGGAAGTATGAAGGAGAGTCAGAAGCCTTTGAACTTACTTCATCCTTCATCCCTCATCCTTCATCCTTGCCATCGACCACTGCGAGCAATCTGCTCGAAGTGGTCGATTTGAAGGTCCACTTCCCGATCCGCAAGGGATTGTTCAAACGCGTCGTTGGTCACGTGAAAGCCGTGGACGGCGTGTCGCTGTCGATCCGGGCCGGACGCACCCTGGCGCTGGTCGGCGAGTCCGGCTGCGGCAAGACCACCGCCGGCAAAGGCATCCTCCGGCTGTTGCCTCTGTCCGGCGGGAGCGTGCGTTTCGGCGGCGTGGACTTGGCGTCGCTGCCGGCGAGCGACCTGCGCATGCGCCGCAAGCACCTGCAGATCATCTTCCAGGATCCCTACAGCTCGCTTAATCCGCGCATGCGTGTCATGGACATAGTCGAAGAGGGAATGGCGGCGCTGGGCGTGGGCGGTGACGCGCAGGCACGCGCGAAGCGCATTGACGATCTCCTGGGACAGGTCGGGCTTTCCCGGGAGATGAAGTACCGTTATCCGCACGAGTTTTCCGGCGGCCAGCGCCAGCGCATCGCCATCGCCCGGGCGCTTGCGGTCGAGCCGCAACTGATCGTCTGCGACGAGCCCACCAGCGCGCTCGACGTGTCGGTGCAGGCGCAGATTCTGAATCTGCTGAAGGATCTCCAGAATCGCTTTGGACTCGCCTACCTGTTCATCACCCACAACATGTCGGTGGTCGAGTATCTCGCCCACGAAGTGGCGGTGATGTATCTTGGCCGCATCGTCGAACAGGGGACGATGGATGACGTGCTCGGCAGCCCGAAGCATCCCTACACCAGGGCACTATTGTCGGCGGTGCCTTCGGTGGACCCAGCGACTCGCCGCGAGATAATCCGGCTGCTGGGCGACCTGCCTTCACCGGTCAATCCTCCGTCGGGCTGTCATTTCCATCCGCGCTGTCCGCAGGCGATGCCGGAATGCCGGCAGATTTATCCGGGAACGAGCGCTCTCTCGGCAACGCACGCGACGCGCTGCCATCTGTACAAGTAGAAGACGCCGGCAGATTGCTGAATTTTCTAAACGGTGCGGAAGGACAAAGCGAAAATCTCACCACGAAGGCACGAAGACACGAAGAAAAACAAGAATCCTCAAACTAATTGGGGATAGAAGCGAGGTGGCTGTTCGTGATCCTCTCGCGCTAACTTGGACTTTGTTGGAACGTCCGCCAACTGGAGCTATTTACACACGTTTGCTTTTTTTCGCTTTTCTTCGTGTCTTCGTGCCTTCGTGGTGAGATTGTGTATTTGACTTTCGGTTTTCAACTGCGCTGTTAGCGCCGCGCTGCGCGCGGATTGCTGTAGATCGTCAGCCGTTGACCCGGACGAATGTGGTTGCTGCGCAGCCGGTTCCAGTCCTTGAGCGCGGCCACGCTGATGCGGTTCGCGCGGGCAATCGAATACAGGCTGTCGCCGCTTTTCACCCGGTACACCATCCGGTTCATGTAGTAGTCGTCGGGCGCCAGGAATTCCGGGTTGTCCCAGGTATCCGTGAGGTTCGAGGATTCCGTTTCCTCGTTCATCGGCACCAGCAGCGTGCGCCCCGCGGGAACCGTCAAATGGCGATTGATGCTGTTGATCTCCTTCAATTGCGCGGTGCTGATTCCGAATTGCCCGGCCACCTGCTCCAGCGTCTCATGCTTATTAAGGGTGTAGGTCTGCCATGACACCAGCGGCTGGTCGTAGTCCTTCAGGTTGGCGTTGAAGATGCCGGCCTTGTCGACCGGCAACAGCAGCGTGCGTGATCCGTTCGACGTGATCACCGGTCGCGTGTGCCCGGGATTGAGCGACTTGAAGTCGTCCTCTGTCATTTCCGCGAGCCGCGCCGCCACCTGCATGTCGATGTGCTCGGGTGTGGTGACCGTGGTGAAGTAGGGCTGGTCGGGAATGTCTTCGAGCGGGAATCCAACGCCCTCTGGATTGGCGATGATGTTCTTCACCGCCTGCAGCTTGGGTAGGTAGTTGCGGGTCTCGCGTGGCATGCGCAGGCTGCGATAGTCCGTCGGCTTGCGTTTGGCGCGGTTCTGGGCGATCGCCCGCGCGACGCCGTTCTCACCCCAGTTATAAGCGGCCAGCGCCAGGGGCCAGTCGTCGAACTGCGTGTGCAACTGCTGCAGATAGTCGAGCGCGGCGCGCGTGGCCGCTAGCACATCGCGCCGGGCGTCGTACCACCAGTTTTGTTGCAAACCGTAACGCCTGCCTGTCGAGGGAATGAATTGCCAGATGCCGGCAGCGTGCGCGCGCGAATAAGCCCCGGGATTGTAGCCGCTCTCGATCATGGGCAGCAGCGCGACCTCCATGGGCATGCCGCGTTTTTCCACCTCCTCGACGATGTAGTAGAGGTAGAGACGGCTGCGCTCGATCATGCGCAGGGTGTAGTCCGGATGATTCAGAAACCAGGCTTCGTGCCTTGCGACCAGCGAGCTTTCGATTTCGGGCATCGTAAAGCCGGTGCGTATGCGCTCCCAAAGGCTTGCTGCAGCTTGCGGCGCCACCGCGATACCGGTCTGCACGTCGACCGGCACATCCGATTGCAGGCTTTCGGCGTGTGATGCTGCCGGAACTTCTTCGTGGATTGCCGGAGAGGAATCTTCCGGTGGGTCTTCCGAAGCGGATGGGTTTCGCGGTGGGAGTTCGATGGCGAAGACGGGGATTGCGACCAGAGCAGTGAATATGCCGGCCAAAAGCGCGCGTGGTTTCGTCATCCCCGTCCGTTCTTAAATGAAATCAACGCCGTATGCTAACGAACGCGCCCCCGCAAAGCAAGGCGAAATTTCGGCTGCGCAACACTTGGAAACATCTTTTGAGTGAGAACCAGCCGGCCAGGGGCCGGCAATAAGAGCGTTGACGCAAAGAACGCAAAGAAGAGCAAGAAAGGACGCAAAGAAAAATGACAACGACGAGAGGACAAGTTGACCAGCCCTTAAACCGAGGTGTCGTGCCCAAAATCATTGAACACTCCCTCTCCTCTCGCAGGAGAGGGCCGGGGAGAGGTGCCTAGAACCCATCCTTCCACTTCCGCAGCGCTGCGAATACCTCAACCGGGTTCGTGAGCGTGCGTCCCGCGTAGCGGCTGGCCGAAGTGACCAGGGACGCTTCGCTGACGCGCAGGAAGGGATTGGTGGCGCGCTCCACCCCGATGGTAGAGGGCAGGGTGGGTTTGCCGCGATCGAGCGCCGCGCGTGCGGTGGCGCGTCGTTCCGCGAGCGCGGGATTTCCCGGCTCTGCGGCATCGGCAAAACGCAGATTGGCAAGCGTGTACTCGTGTCCGCAATAGACCAGCGTCTCGGGGGGCAGATCGGCCAGCTTGCTCAGCGACGAGTGCATTTGCGCCGGCGTGCCCTCGAACAGGCGCCCGCAGCCGCATGAGAACAGGGTGTCGCCGCAGAACAACACCCCATCGCCGAAACAGGCGATGTGACCCGCCGTGTGGCCAGGGATGTCGAGTATACGCAGGTGTACGCCGATCTCCGGCACTTCGATTTCGTCGCCCTCCGCGAGCTTTTGCGTGACGCCGGGAATGTTCTCGCGCGCCGGCCCGAATACCGGTACGTTATACTTCGACAGCAGATCGGCGTTGCCTCCGACATGGTCTGCGTGGTGATGGGTATTGAGTATCGCGGTAAGTTGCAGACCCTCGGCGCGCAGGTAATCGAATACGGGCCCGGCATCGCCGGGATCCACGACTGCGGCATTGGTGCCGCGTCGCAGGCACCAGATATAGTTGTCCTTGAACGCGCGGATTGGAGCGATCGTGGTCATTTCCATGGCCGTATCTTTCTTGGCCCAATACTGAATGTCAATGCAGCCTCCATCCTCCAGCCTGTCCGCGTGGCTGTCCACGCCGCTCGGTGCGCACCTGCTCGAAGCCGAGCTGCGCTATTTCGACCAGGAGCTGGCCGACTTGTTCGGATTCAACGCGTTCCAGCTCGGGCTGCCGGAATTCGATTTCCTGCGCGCCAACCGCATGCCGTATCGCGTGGTGACCGGAATGGACGGGCCGGTGCGGCTGCGGTCGGATCTGTGCGCGTTGCCGATCCAGTCGGCGGTTGCCGACCTCGTGGTGATGCCGCACGCGCTCGAATTCAGCAACAATCCCCATCAGGTGCTGCGCGAGGTCTCGCGCATCCTCATGCCCGAAGGGCACGTGGTCCTGTCCGGATTCCATCCCTGGAGCCTGTGGGGCGTGCGGCGCCTGGCGAGCCGCAGGGAAGGCGTGTATCCGTGGTGCGGCCAGTTCATCAATCTGCCGCGGATCAAGGACTGGATGGCGCTGCTGGGCTTCGAGCTCGCGGGCGGGCGCATGTGCTGCTACGCGCCGCCACTCACCACAGAAAAATGGTTTCGCCGATTCGCCTTCATGGAAGCGGCGGGCGACCGCTGGTGGCCGTTCGCCGGCGGGATCTACTTCCTGCACGGCATCAAGCGCGTGCAGGGCGTGCGCATCATCACCCCGAAATGGAAATCTGCACAGGTCAAGAAGAAAGCGCTCGCCGCGGTGCCGCAGAAGACGAACGGGCATGACGACGCGCTGGCAGCGCGCACCAATCACATGGCCGACGACCCGCAATGAGCGAGGTCGTCGACATTTACACCGACGGTGCATGCAAGGGCAATCCCGGGCCAGGCGGCTGGGGCGTCTGGCTGAAGTGGGGCGACCACGAGAAGGAATTGTTCGGCGGCGAACCCGAGACCACCAACAACCGCATGGAGCTGACCGCGGTGATCGAGGCGCTGGCATCGCTGAAGCGGCGCTGCAGGGTTCACCTGCACACCGATTCCCAATACGTGCACAACGGCATCTCCAACTGGATTCACGACTGGAAGAGGCGCGGCTGGCGCACCGCGGACAAGAAACCGGTCAAGAACGCCGATCTCTGGATGAAACTGGACGATTTGGTCCAGAAGCACGACGTCGAATGGATATGGGTGCGCGGCCATGACGGCAATCCCGGCAACGAACGCGCGGACGAACTCGCGAATCGCGGCGTCGCCGCTGAGCTGCGCTGAGGGAAGAGGGATGAGGGACGAGGCACGAGGGAGAGTCAGAAGCCCTAGAACTTACTTCATCCTTCGTCCTTCCGCCTTCATCCTTGCTTTCCCTCGTACCTCGCGCCTCGCGCCTCGAACCTGATTTTCCATGCGCCAGATCATCCTCGATACCGAAACTACGGGCCTGGATCCTTCGCTCGGGCATCGAATCATCGAAATCGCGGCAGTCGAGATCGTCAATCGCCGCTTCACCGAACGGCATTACCATCAGTACGTGAATCCCGAGCGGGAGATCGAGGCGGGGGCGATCGAAGTGCACGGGATCAACGGCGAATTCCTTCAGGACAAACCGAAGATGCGCGAGGTGGCGAAGGAATTTCTGGATTTTGTCTCCGGCGCCGAGCTGATCATCCACAACGCGTCATTCGACGTGGGCTTTCTCGATAACGAACTGGCGCTGCTCGACCTTCAGCCCATCAGTCAGTACTGCCCGCTGATTACCGATACGCTTAAGATGGCCAAAGGCCTCCATCCCGGCAAGCGCAACTCGCTGGACGCACTGTGCGAGCGTTACCAGATCGACAACTCCGCGCGATCGCTGCATGGCGCACTGCTGGACGCGCGACTGCTGGCCGAGGTCTATCTGGCGATGACCCGCGGCCAGGACAGCTTGCTGATGGACCTCGGCGAGTCGTCCTCCCCTCAATTGGATGGTGCGCTTTCCGACGAGAAACTGGAGTTGATCGTGCTGCGTCCCACGGCCGACGAGCTTGCAGCCCACGCGCAGCAACTCGAGGACATCGACAAGGCCGCCAAGGGCGCCTGCCTCTGGAAGAGGCTGGATCGAACGGCGTAAAGGAAAGACAAGAAAAACTGGTGGGTGGTACTGGGATCGAACCAGTTCTACCCACCCGGAACCCCAGCACTGGCGCGGTTCTCCAGAGGGTGCTGTGTCATAGATCGGCGTTGTGTCATAGATTCGGGGTTTAAACCCTATCCGGCCGGCGCCGGTAGGCTCGTTCCGTCATGCGCGAATCGACGTGGGCGAGCAGCTTGTGGGCGTGTTCCAGGCTTTCGGCGTCGCTGCCGACCTTGGCCCGCAGATCATGTTCGGTGAAGCGCTCGGTGACCTTGGTCTCGGCCATTACCCGCTTCATGAAGTTCTGCCACATCTTGTCCCACGACTTGGCCTCACCGGTCGCTTCGTTGACGTAGCACTTGCCCCTGGCGTTGCAGAATAGCCAGGGCGAAATATCCACCGGCCGGGCGGCCTTGGCGTCTTCGACGGCTGCACGGCGCTCAGGAGTCCATTCGTAGATCGTGCGCTTGCCCGTGGACATGGCGGTCTTGTGGCGCTGCACGTGGATGCCGTCGTCTTTGAACTGTCGAGCCGGTTCCAGACGCAGCAGGTCGCCCCTTGAGAGGCCGGTGAGTAATTTGAGCCGGATATAGGCCTGGACCGCCACAACGCTGCCACGTTGGCGGGACGGGGCCAGGGATAGGCATTCGATCACTTCCCAGTCCTCAACGTAGCGGTCCCGCGGCTTCTCGCCTTTCAGCCGCACTTCACCTTTGAACGGGTGCCGATTGAGGTAGCCCCACTCGACAGCCTTGGTAAAGGCGTGTGACAGCACCTCGATCTCGCGGTGTGCGGACACCTTCGCGCTGCGCTTTTGGACGTACTGATAGATGTGCTGCGGTCTGATATAGGTTAGCGGCCACGCGCCTGTCGCCCTGCGCAGAGTCTGAATGAAACGCCGGTTGTCAGTTTGCGTCTTGGGTGCCTTGGCGGGTACGACCTCAAGCAGATATCGATCGAGAAGATCGCCGATCGTGTTGGCGCTGGCGGCTGCGGCGATATGCTCGGCGTAGACCTTGTATGCTTCGGGTAGGGTCTTACCCAACCGGAAACGTTTCTTGCCATCCCATAGGTGTTCGCTTCCGGGAGGCACCCGGAAATAGTACGCGCCATGAGTGTGTTGCCAACGCGCAGGTAGTCCACGGTTCTCCGGCTTTCGGATCAGCGGCATTACGGCACTTCTCCCCACTCGTACTCTTTGACCACTTTAGCATCCGCCGAATACCCCAACAAATGCTCGACGTGCGCGCGGAGGATCGCGACCGTGCCGTCCGGCCGGATTCGATGCTCGATGCCCATTATCCGGAGTGCGCGCCCTTGGGCGGCGGGGCGTTGCCGATTGGTGAGATCGGTGATCTCGTCGTTGCTCAAAAACATGGAAGTCGTCGAGAGTCTGAGGTGCAGCTCAGTCGAAGTATCCGAATCCATATTAGTGCAGTGATTCGTGAATTTTGAAGAACACCAATGGCTTCGAGTCGCCAAACCGATTGAGTGTGCGGTCAGGAGGCGAGTGTCCGCTCTTGAACCGTATCGTTTGCGGTTTCGGCGGTCGAACGTATGTCAACTTAGCTATGTCCATGGCGTTGCGGAACTAGCAGAACTCACGGGCTGGCAGATTTGATAGCCCGGATCGCTCTGCCAAGTGCGATGCTTTGCCAAGTCGGAACAAGCACGCCGACGGCTTGGCACCTGGCACGCTAAACAGTATCCTGAAGCAGTCTGGCTTGAAGAAATACAGAAGCTTCGATTCTTCGCGCCGTTCAACGCGCGCGTTAGACCGCATCGTCGACTGGGCGTAAGATTCGGCACATTGCTGGAGGAAAACACAATGACACAACTTCTCGAAAAGGCACTGAGCCAGGTGGCAAAGCTCCCGGCGTCCGAGCAGGATGCCGTGGCCGCTATCGTGATGGAGGAACTCGCGTCCGAACAACGATGGACGGACTCCTTTGCCAAATCCCAGGATCTCCTTGCCAAGCTCGCTGAGAAAGCCTTGGCTGATCACGCCGCTGGACGCACCAAGCCACTTTAGCGGCAGTGCAGTCCCAAACAACCGAAGGGTTCCGTGCGCTCCTCGCCGCGGCGCCCGCTTCGGTCCAAGCGAAGGCTCAAGGTGCCTATCGCTTATGGTCAGAGAACCCGGATCATCCCTCACTTCGATTCAAGAAGGTTCACAACACACTTCCGATCTACTCGGTGCGAATCGACCTCGACTGGCGGGCTGTGGGCGTTCTCAAACAAGGAGTCGTCATTTGGTTTTGGATCGGGCCTCACAGCGAGTACGAAAGGCTACTGTCCAAATTGTAGGTCGCGCACCACCGCATTTATTCGGACGCGCTCAAAAGCGTCGCGCGCCGGTAATTCGAGACGATATGCCCCAGGGAGATCCGACGGCGCATGCTGCGCGCTTGGAATACCGGCTTGCATAGGCAGATCTGATAGTCCCGGCAGTACTGCTAATCGCGATGCTCTCCGACCTGGTCGCAAGTGCTCCCCTGGTCGTCGTAGTCGAAAACTTCGACTGCCGTGCATTCACTCTTCGCGGAACGGTGGTGGCACTGACCGACCGAATTAAGTAATTTGTTGTAGGTCAAACTCGAGCTGACTAGGAGTGTCCCAATACGAATTT
Source organism: Burkholderiales bacterium (assembly GCA_036000845.1). Taxonomy (GTDB): domain Bacteria; phylum Pseudomonadota; class Gammaproteobacteria; order Burkholderiales; family JACQAP01; genus JACQAP01. The sequence goes on along the minus strand of DASYUW010000025.1, from coordinate 14,085 downwards.
CTGGAATCGGCCAATAGCTGCCGTTCGCATCGGCTCGCGGCTGGCCACGCTCGCCAAGGCCTTTGACATGCGCGTGATCGCCACCCGGCGCGATCCGTCCAAGGGCGCGGGGGCGGCCGACAAGATCGTCGGCGGGGATGGCCTGCTCGACGTGTTGCCGCAAGCTGATTTCGTCGCGCTGACGCGCCCGCTCACGCCCAAGACCGAGAACCTGGTCGACGCGAAGGCGCTCGAGGCGATGAAGCGCTCGATTTGTGGGGAGGCCTCAGAGCCTGGCCCCTTTGATTTGACCTTTCATTTGTGGCCCCTTTGATTTGCACGCGGTCCCGCGGTCGTTTGCCGGGGAGGGAGAAGCCAGCATGAACATAAGACCCGTCATGCACAGCCCGGAATCTCCTGCGCACCCGCTCCCGGTGCTCCGGCTCGGCGACGCGAAATCGCAGCCGGATTGAATTTCCTATCGTTTCGTTTGAAAGCGCGCCGGGTTCGCGCGCGCTTCATATATGACAAAGCTGGCCGCGTCTACGGCCGAGAGTTTGTGGGGTCACTTTAGGGATTCGAGTGACATACGTCAACTCGCTTGCAGCCCTCAGCGTATCAAGCCGTTTTTTTCTTTCTGCGGGGACGTTTCCCGGCGGCCTTCGCGCTTTCCGCTCGCTCCATCTTCGTATAACACCGGCAAGAGGCTGCTTCGAGGCCTTTCCGATCGAGTATCCTGATCTTGCCGCGCCTGCAGGTGATGAGTTTGCGTTGCTGGAGCGCGCCGGCCGCCTCGTTGACCGTGGCGCGTCGCGCCCCGAGTATCTCCGCCAAAAAAGCCTGCGTAAGGAGGAATTCCTTCGACAGTAGACGGTCGCTGGTCATCAGCAACCAGCGGGCGAGGCGCGCCTCGATCGCATGAAAGTGGTTGCACACGACGGTTCGCCTCGCCAAGGCCAACTTTGCATAAGCGTAGCGATACAACTCGCACCGCAATGGCAGGCTCTGGCGGAATGCTTGGTGAAAGCGCGCCGCGTCCATTCGCATGGCCGGGCCGGTTGCCTGCACCCTGGCGCGAACGGACGAAACGTCTACTCCGAGGACGAGCGAAATTCCAACCATGCCCTCATAGCCGACGAGCCCGACTTCCAGAGCCTGGTCCCCCTCTACCGTCGCTAGCAAAGAGATCAGACAGTCAATAGGGAAATAGACATACCGTATCGGCACGCCCGGCTCGTGGAGCACTTCGCCGAATCTCAGCGTAAGCGGCTCGAGATCGGGAAGGAGGCGTTGATAGTCCGCGTGAGGCAGGCCGGCCAGCAGGCTGTTCGCAATCGCTGCTTCATTGGCCGTTTCATTTTTTGCCACCTCACGCAGCGCACGTCGCGCCGCGGGCAACAGGATGACGTTGCTGCTCGAGTGGTCGATGATGGCGTCAATCTCGCCCGCTGCGATGGCTTGCTGTTCGGCACCGCCCTTAGGCAGCCGCAACAGCACGCTGTTCGCAATCGCTGCTTCATTGGCCGCTTCATTTTTTGCCACCTCACGCAGCGCACGCCGCGCCGCGGGCAACAGGATGACGTTGCTGCTCGAGTGGTCGATGATGGCGTCAATCTCGCCCGCTGCGATGGCTTGCTGTTCGGCACCGCCCTTAGGCAGCCGCAACAGCAGGTTTTTCAGGATCACGTTGGTGGCCCTGTACGGATGTCGCGGGGGGACGACAGACTCATTGCACTTTGCCCTTCAATCCCAGCGCGAGCAACACTTTGGCTTTGTCGCTTAGGTTACCGACCACGGTCGCGCTCGGTAGCGGAGTCAGCTTGGCAAGGCTGGGCGTGACCAGAACACCTTCGGTCATCGCGCGCTGCGGATGCTCGAGGACATCGACAACTTCCAGCTTGTGACCGTCTTTCAAGTATTCCCGGCAAATTGCCTCGAGATTGGCGATGGCCTGCACCGAATTGGGCGCACCGCCGGCGATGTACAGACGCAGGACAACGACGGTCGTAACCCCCGTGCGGCGTGCCTTGGGTTTGTACTGCGGTTTGCGCTGCCGCCGGCTCATTTTGCGGCCTTGCGCAATGGTCGGTCTTCGGGGCCCGAGCTGCGCCTTCTGCGCAGCTCGTTCTCCCGTTCGCTCGACGAGACGTTACGCACTTCATTCTCACCGGAGTACAAGGCCAGTTCGGCGCGTTGCCTTTCCAGATCCGCCTGCAGCGCCTTGATCTGGGCGCTGAGGTTGGCTTCGGTAAACTGCAGCTCGCGGCGCTTCTGGTTGAATTCCGCGCGGCGCCGGGCGGTCCGGGCGGTTTCTTCGACTTCCTTTTCCCAGCGCAGCGTCCCCATCAGCACCTCGCCCCCTGCGGTATAGACGTCGGTGAGCGTCGCGCCGGATTTGCTCAAAACGAGCTCGCGCACCTGGTTGGAGTGCCATGTCCCGCGCGATTTGATGATAGTCAGGGCGCGGTTGCGCTCGCCGCTTCGCACCAGGTAAGAAAGGTGGATCCAGGTATCCGCGATCGTCGAGACCTGCAGGTCGGTCGACTCGGTCTGCGGCTCGTCGGTCTCGCTCAGTGCGGTCACGACCAAGGTGATCCCCTGGTCCTTGACCATGTAGATGAGCCGGTTTGCGACCGAACGCGCCGCGCCCAGGGTACCCGCCTTGGCGATTGCCGTGAGCGGATCGATCACCAGGCAGCGCGGCTGATGCTCGCGGATCAGCGATCGCAGCTTGAGCAAATGCTCCTCGGCGCTGATGCCTCCGGTTCGGGCCGAATATATGCGCAACAGCCCGGACTTGACGTGCGGCCTGAGCTGAATTCCGACCGAAGACAGGTTGCGCACGATCTGCTCGGCGGCCTCGTCGAAGCTCACGAACAGCGCGCGCTCGCCGCGCCTGCAGGCCGCTTCGGCGAACTTGCCCGCAAGGGTGGTCTTGGAAGTGCCCGGCACCCCGGTAATCAGCGTGCTGCTGCCGCGACATACGCCGCCGCCGAGCATCGCGTCGAGACGCTCGAAGCCCGCGGTGACCCGGCCGCTCGAAGCCCGGTGCTCGATCTCCGCAGCTTCGGCGGCCCCCACCTCGATACCCGACGGCCCGAAGCTCACCGGGAACTCGCATGCCGCGTAGCTCGAACCGCGGTACTTCGTAATCTGGATGGTTTGCGCGGCGACGCGGTCCTCGTGGCGCCGCTCGAATCGCACCACGCAATCGGCCATGAACTGCAGGAAGCCGTAGTGCACGGCGGAAGTGTGATTCTCGATCTTGGCCGTGACGATCGCAGTCAATGCGTTGTCCGCGAGCCAGTCGCGGATACGGTAGATTTCCTGCATTTCGGCGACCGGATCCTGCAGCAGCGTCACCAGCACGTCGAGGCCGTCGAATACGATCCACTGTGCGCCCATCTCTTTTTTCTTGGCGGCGAGCATGGCCAGCATTCCGGCCAGGTCGAAGTCGCCGGCCTTCACCAGCGTCGGCGACAAATGGGCGTCCAGGAAGAAGAGCTTTTTCGGCACCAGGCTCGCCAGCCCCCAATTGAAGGTGGCGCCATTGGCCATGATCTGGCGGGAGCTCTCCTCGAACGCGACAAAGATGCCGGGCACTCGCTGCCGGCGCGCGGCGTTGACGAGGCATTGCAGGGCGAACACGGTTTTGCCTGCGCCCGGGCCGCCGACGAGCAGGCTGGTGCGGTGGCGCGGCAACCCGCCGCGGCTCAGCTCATCGAATCCCTCGATGCCGGTGGCGAGCTTGGGTAGAGGTTGACCATTTTTGGCCCTCATTCTGATCCACCGTTTCCTTGTTTCGGTACGTCGCCGTGATGCACGAGCGACGAGGTTGTCGCTGATACGGCTCCCGACTGCGAAAACGCTACACCAAGCATCGGCGTTTGTATATCCGCCAGCCGACATTGCCCGCGGTCGGAATTGGCACGAAGGACTACTGCAATGCCCTGCGCACGGCGTCGACAAGCGCGTCGGCCTCGAACGGCTTTCGCAGCGTCGCATCGACGCCAAGAAGCTTTGCTGTGGCGAGCAGGTCCTGCTTCATGCTCAAAACGCTGCCGGCGGAAATAGCCATGATCCTAGTCTGAGGAAATTCAGCTCTGCAGCGCGAGATCGTCTCGAACCCTTCTTGTCCCGGCATGAAGATATCGGTGACGAGCAGGTCGGCCGGGCGGTTGTACAACAAAGCTAAGCCCTGGGCGCCTTCCGTGGCGGTTTCGACCACATATCCCGCGTTTTTTAGCGCGGCGCTCATGAAGGCGCAGATATCCTCGTTGTCATCCACCACCACGATTCTTTTCGCCGCTTTCGAATTCGAGTTACCCATCGCGTGCCTAGGCATGTCCTTGCAAAGGAGTGAGGCAGAAGTTTAGTATACGCCCCTAGTGTACGAAACCGTACATTAGAAAAGTAGGCGGTTGGACGAGGGATTCGTCATTGAAGGTACAAGATCTGCGCTCGATGCTGGATCGCATGCCAGGCATCCGCCATGCGTGCGACGTCGACCTGTTGGTGTTCTTCTATCGACACCCCCGCGCGCTGTTTGCGGGGGAGCAGCTCATTGCCTACCTGGGATATGAGCGCGAGCAGGCCGTGAAGTCGCTCGAAAGGCTGATCGAGGCCGGCTTCGTGACGCGTTCCCAGAATCCCTCACGCGCGGCTCGCCTGTACGTCTTGCAGCTCGACGCGCTTCCGGACGGCCTGCTTCCCCGTTTTCTGGAGATCGCCGCTATGCGACAAGGCCGCCAGCACGTGATCGACCTGCTGAAGTCCGAACCAGATGGCGCGCCAGCGGCGCGCCATCGCCGCCGCGCCTCTATTATGAAGGCTGCCTGATGACCACGCTTGAATCCGACCTTGTCAAGACCGGCATCAGCGGGCTAGACGCCATACTCTCAGGTGGAATCCCGCGCGGCAACGTGATCCTGCTTGAAGGCGCCATCGGGACCGGCAAGACGACGATGGGCACCGAGTTCGTCTACCGCGGGGCAAAGGAGTTCGGCGAGCCTGGCATCATCGTGGTGTTCGAAACGTCGCCCGACAAGCTGGCGCGCGACATGGCGGGCCTCGGCTGTGACCTGCCGGAGTTGGAACGCCAGCAGCGGCTGAAGGTCATCTATACGACGCGCGACGTCTTCCGGCAGGAGCTGCAGCAGGCCGACAGTCTGCTCCTCGACGAAGCAAACAAGATCGGCGCCCGCCGAATCTTCGTCGACGGCGCTGCGGGCGAGTTCGCGCTGGGGGAGCACAGTTCTCGCGAGATCTTTCATATCCTGGCTCAGGGGCTGCAGCGCGAGAACCTGACCGCCGTCCTGGCCCTCGAGGCGGCCGCGCTGAACACCAACAGCGCTCCCTCGCTGCACGAGGAATCGATCGCTGATACCGTCATCCGGCTCAGGATGGAAGACAGCATGCGCGCCACGATCCGATCGATCGAGATCGTGAAATCGCGCGGACACGATTTTCAGATGGGCCGCCATAGCTTCCGGATCATCAATAACAAGGGAATCGAGGTCTACCGGCGCGTGCAGGCGCCGCGCAAACCGAGCCGCGACGAGGCTGCGGCGTTCGATCCGTCGACCCGGGTGTCGACCGGCGTTCCTGGGCTCGACGAGCTGGTCAACGGTGGTTACTTCCTGGGCAGCACGACGGTGCTGGCTGGGATCTCCGGCGTGGGGAAAAGCGTCATGGCGCTGCACTACATCGCCGAAGGCGCGCGCCTGGGCGAGCGCAGCCTGCTGCTCTCTTTGGACGAGCAGGTGCCGCAGGTGCTGCGCAATGCGGCGAGCATCGGCATCGATCTGCAGCCGGCTATCGATCGCGGCATCGTGCGCCTGCACTACGACGCGCCGCAAGAGATCGAGATCGATCACCATTTCCACAAGATCGAAAGCATGGTGGAGCAGATCAAGCCCAAGCGCGTGGTGATCGACAGCCTCTCCACCTACGGCTCCGCCCTGGGCACGCAGGGCCGCGTGTTCCGCGACTTCTTCCATGCGCTGATTGCATTGATGAAGGAGCACCAGATCGCGGCCATCTACAACCATGAGAATCCCGAGATGTTCGGCATGTCCTCGATGATGGGCGAATTCGCCATGAGCTCGCTGGTCGACAACATCCTGCTCCTGAACTTCGTCGAGCTCGGCGACACCTTGCGGCTCGCGTTGACGGTTGGGAAGATGCGATCGAATCCAGTCAATCGCGCCAGCCGTGAGGTCGAGATCATCGACGGACAGGGCATGCGCGTGCTGCCGCGGGAGCTGCCTTTCGCGGTGGCCAAGATGGCCTTCTCCGGCTATCACGGTTTGATTTCTCGCGCGCCCGAGCGCCGGCCGCCGCGGCCGGAAACGGAAGGATAGGCAGAAGCGTGGACGACGCCCTGTTCGGCTCCGATTTGTGGAAGCCAGCGCTGGATAAATATGCCGAGGCGACCGGTCTCGCCGTGCAGCTCTTCGGCCTGGACGGACAGGTGGTCCTCGGTTCGACGCATCCCACGCCGCTCACCGCCTTGTTCCGGGAACACGGCTTCGAACCGGGCCTGTTTGCCGAATGCGCTCGCCGCTGCCTCCAGCAGAAGACCGAGCTTCGACCGGCGGTGGTCGTCCACGAATCGCATGGCTTGACCGTCATCGGCACCTCGCTGGTGCTTGATGGCACCGTGGCCGGCGCCGCGGTGGGGGGCTACGCGCTCGCCGGGTTTCTCCAGGTGTCCGCCGTCCGCCGCTGGGCGGAATCCGCCGCGGTGCCGTTCGACCGGCTCTGGAACATCGCGCGCAAGCAGGTGCCGATGCCGGAACGGCGGCTGATGCTGCACGGCGAGCTGCTCCAGGTCCTCGGCGATGCCCTACTGCGCGAGAACCATCGCACGCGCCAATACGAAGACATGGTGGTGCAACTGGAGGCGTCGGCGTCGGCGAAGGACGATTTTCTCGCCGTGCTGTCCCACGAATTGCGCACGCCGCTCACGCCGATCCTTGGCTGGGCGAGCATCCTGAAGAAAAACGAGAGTCCGGAACAGGTGCGCCAGGCGGCCGAGGTCATCCAGCGCAACGCCCTGCTCCAGAGCCGGATAGTCGACGATCTGCTTGACACGGCCCGGGTCGTACACGGCAGCCTGAAGCTCGATCTTGAGATCCTCGACGTGGCAGCCTTGATTCGCAGTGCCCTGGAGGCAAGTGACCACCATATCGAAAAGAAGTCAACTCGTGTGGAGGTTGTGCACGCCGGCGGGCCGCTGCTCGTTGAAGGTGATTCCCGCCGTCTGCAACAGGTCTTTCGCAATATCCTTTCCAACGCGGTGAAATTCACGCCGAACGGCAGCAGCATTCTGATCACGCTCAGCCGCGAAGAGAATAGCGCACGGGTTGTCGTGTCGGATACGGGAGTGGGCATCGCGCCAGAATTCCTGCCGTTCGTGTTCGAGATCTTCCGGCAGCAAGAGCAAGGCACTCGTCGAGAGCATGAAGGCCTGGGTGTTGGCCTTTCCCTGGTCAAACGCTTCGTTGAAATCCATAAAGGAACGATCGTGGTGACCAGCGCCGGTGTCGGACGCGGCACCGAAGTCACCGTCCGGCTGCCCCTCGCGGCCGAAACAGAAGATCTCGATGACTCAGCACCGGTCGCCGCACCATTTTCCGCGACGGCGCTTGCCGGGCTCTCGATGCTCGTTGTCGAGGACTCGGACGACACGCGCGAAACCCTGTGCGCTCTTCTCCAGCAACTGGGCGTGGAGATCTCGCTCGCCCGCGACGGCCGCGAAGCGCTGGAGGTGATTGCAAAAGGCGATCCTGACCTGGTGCTATGCGACCTGCGCATGCCCGGGATGGATGGCTACGAATTCATTCGCGAGCTGCATCGCCGGCAGGCCCGTCCGCCCGTCGTGGCCGTATCCGGTTTAGCGAGCGAGGCGGACTATCAGCGCGCGCGGGAAGCGGGCTTCGAGGCATATGTCAAGAAGCCATTTGACGAAGCCGCCATTGTCGCGGCGGTAGGCGCCGCGCTTGGTCATCGACGCGCAGGCGCCGCTGGTCCGCCAAAGCGTCGCGCCTAGGGCTTGATTGCGAAGGCGTTTACGAATGAGCCGGGCCACTCCGCAAATGCGCAAACTCGCCAAGCGTCTTATTGCTCAGGAGGCGAGGGAAAAAAAATCTTCCGGGACAATATCGCGGGCGATCTTTCCTGTTCCGGAGAAGTTACGTCCGCTTCTGGCGGCCCTCGTGGGAAACGGCGGTTTTAGAGTGCTCCTGTCGCGCGCGCTCGTGCTGGCCAGTCCGGAGGTTCCGTGGCTGCGCGCGGTGCATGTCAAAGCGGATGGCTCTTTGGCGGGACCGGCCGGATTCGAAGCGCAAGTTGACCCTGAGGCGATTGTCGCGGGTCGAATTGCTGTTCTCGCCCGGTTGCTCGAACTGCTCAGGGATTTCATTGGCGAAAATTTGACGATGCAGTTGATTCGCGAGGTATGGCCGAGACTGTTCCTCAACGTTTTGAGTTTTGCTAATGGAGACGAAAATGAAAGCGAAAAATGACTCAACCAAACGCAAACTGCGGAAAAACGTCGTGAGCCATCCGACTAAAGTCACAATCCGCAAACTGCCGACCGGCGTGCGCGGCCTCGACGAGATCCTGGGCGGCGGCATCCCGGAATTTTCATTCAACATCATCGCGGGCACGCCGGGGTGCGGCAAAACCACGCTTGCGCATCAGATCGCTTTCGCTAACGCGACGGTCAATAAACCCGCGCTCTATTTCACCGTCCTCGGCGAACCCCCCATAAAAATGTTGCGCTATCAGCAACAGTATTCTTTCTTCGACCAATCCAAGTTGGGCAAGGCCATTCGCTTTATCAATCTGAGCGACGTGATGATAGACCGGGACCTGGACTCCGTGCTGGAGGAAATCATCAAGCAAGTCACGGCGGTCAGTCCGGGCGTCGTGGTGGTGGATTCCTTTCGCACCGTGGCGCGCAAAGCGGTGGGCCGCACGAGCGACTTGGATATGCAATCGTTCATCCTGCGCCTCGCCCAATTTCTCACCAGTTGGGAAGCCACGACGTTTCTGGTCGGCGAATACGTCCCGGAGGAGATGCGCGACAATCCGGTGTTCACCATCTGCGATGGTCTCCTTTGGCTTTCCCAGATGACGGAGAGAAATTCCGTGGTGCGAAAATTGCAAATCTTCAAGCTGCGCGGGCAGGCGTCGGTGCCGGGCTTGCACACCTTCCGCGTCGGCGATGACGGGTTGCAGGCCTTCTCGCGCACGCTCGGATTGGGCGCTATAAAGATGAAACCGTTGCAGGGGCGTCGGCGGCTTTCCATGGGCATTCCCGAGTTAGACAAGATGATGGGCGGAGGCCTTCTTCAGGGCGACAGTCTGCTCGTGGCGGGGCCGTCGGGGACGGGCAAATCGGCGCTGGCCGCGCAATTCATTGCCGCAGGACTGCGCCATGGGGAAACGGCTGTTCTGGTGCTCTTCGAGGAACGCGCGATAGGCTACACCGATCGCGCCCACAGTTTAGGTGTGCATTTCGCAACGCCGCTGGCAAAGGGAGAACTCGAAATCGTCTACCTGCGTCCGCTCGACCTGTCGGTGGATCAAATCACCCAGGAGATTCTCGATGCCGTCGAACGGGTCGGGGCCAAACGGCTGGTGATCGATTCGCTGGTCGGTTTCGAGATGGCGCTCGCACCCGGTTTCCGCGAGGACTTTCGCGAGTCGCTCTACCGGATGATCGTGGCGTTGACCGGAGCCGGCGTCACGATTCTCACCACGGTCGAAGTGGAGGATTCATTTACCGCGCTGCAATTCAGTAGTTACACGGTTTCGTTTCTCACCGATGACATTCTCCGGCTGCGCTATGTGGAGATAGACGGGCAGCTTCGAAAAGTCATGGTCGTGATCAAAATGCGCGGCAGCAATCACAGCAAGGACATCCGCGAATATGTGATCACGGACAAGGGCATGGTCATTGTCCACCCGCGAACCACGGATTACTACGGGATGATCACCGGAATCCCATCGCGCACCGGCCCGCGCAGGGTGCAGGCAGATGAGGCATCGCCGGAAGCGAAGGCGAAAAAGTAGAGGGAAATGATGAGAAAAAAGGGTTTCCATCGTCGGCAAGGCGCGAGCGGGCAGCCACTCGAGGCAAACGAAAGCGCGCGATCTCCGGCCTCGGCGGCCGCCAAGTCCCTCGCCAGGCGGGAGGCCGCCCTCGCCAGGCGGGAAGCCGCGGTCCTTGTCGACGAACAGGCCATCCTCAGGCGCAGAGAGGCCGCCGACCAGCGCGACGAGGCCGCGCGGGCTAAGGCTGCACTTGGCGCGCGCACCGCGGTGCGGTTGCAGGAAGCGAATGAGCGCCTCGTCGTCGCGACGGTTAGCGCCCAGACGATGACCGAGGCCGCCGAGCAGGCCACCGCGCAGATATCCTATATGGCCGAACACGACTTTCTCACCGGCTTGCCTAACCGTTCCCTGCTGACGGACCGGCTGGCGCAGTCGATCGCGCTCGCGAAGCGTCGTGGCAAACGAGTCGCCCTGATGTATCTGGACCTCGACCACTTCAAACACATCAACGATTCGCTTGGGCATGCGGTCGGCGACCAGTTGCTGCAGTCGGCCGCAAAGCGCCTGCAAGCGTGCGTCCGCGACTCCGATACCGTCAGCCGCCAGGGGGGTGACGAATTCGTGGTGCTGCTGACCGAAGTCGAGGCGGTGCGCGACGCTGCCCTCGCCGCCGAAAAGTTGATCGCGGCCATGGCCGCGCCCCATCTCATCGGTGGTCATCGGCTCGACGTCACCCTGAGTATCGGCATCAGTCTCTACCCCGACGACGGCAAGAACGTCGAAACGGTGCTCAGGAACGCCGATACGGCGATGTATCACGCCAAGAGAAGTGGGCGCAACAACTACCAGGCGTTCACTCCGGACATGAATGCCCATGCGCTCGCGCGGCGATCAGTCGAGGAGGCGCTGCACCGTGCGCTCGAGCAGCGTGGGTTGGTGTTGCATTACCAGCCGAAAGTGAAACTCGAGACCGGCGCCTTTACCGGTGCCGAGGCCCTTCTCCGCCTGCAGGAAGCCGACGGTAGTCTCGTTTTCCCGGCGCAGTTCGTGCGCATCGCCGAAGACTGCGGCCTGATTGTTCCGATTGGCAGGTGGGTGCTGCGTGAAGCCTGCCGCCAGGCGGTAGCCTGGTTGCAAAGCGGTCTCGAAATGGGGCAGATCGCGGTCAATGTCTCGGCGGTCGAGTTCCTCAGCAAGGATTTTCTCGCCAGTGTCCGTGCCATCCTCAACGATACCGGCCTGGACCCGCGTCACCTCGAACTCGAGCTGACCGAAAGCGGGCTCATGCAGGACACGGAGATGATGACGGCGATCTTGCACGCGCTCAAGGACCTTGGTGTGCAGATTGCTGTCGATGACTTTGGCACCGGCTATTCCAGTCTGAGTTATCTGCGGCGTTTCCCGATCGACACGCTCAAAATCGACCAGTCATTCGTGCACGACATCGACGGCGATGCCGGCGGGTCCATCGTCAGTGCCGTCATTGCGATGGGCAAGGGCCTCAAACAGCGGGTCGTGGCCGAGGGTATCGAAACGCGGGAACAGCTCGCCTTCCTGCAATCCCATCTCTGTGCCGAAGGACAAGGCTTTTACTTCAGCCGACCTGTGCCTGCCGAGGAATTCGCCACCTTGCTGGCAGCCGATCCGCATTAGCAGCCGGTCATCGAGTGCCTAACGAGTAGGATTTTATCTGTCGTGCGAAGGGGTGCGTAGGAGGAGCCAAGTTAACATAAGACCGATGTGCGCCGTTCAGGACAGCTTCAAGCACTGGACTGCGGCGGGCCGGAGAATTGATTATCCTATCCGTGGATGTCCGGTATGGAGAAAGGCGACCGGCGGCTCAGGGTCGAGTTGAGTCATTCCTAACGTACTTGAATTTGCTTCGTCGTCACCGATCTGGCCGCGCGCTCGTCTGATACGTTGGTTGCCGGTTCATTACCATTCGCCCGTCAAGCGGACCGCATTCACAAGCGGCGTTGCTGCTTGAATTAACTGCTCGCCCGGCGCGAAACTCAAAATCGACACACCCACTTCGAAACGTCTAACGACACGAGCGCTAAGTTTGCGCTCCTGTCGCAAAGTGTGGATTGCCCGTGTTCACGCAAGAACCCGCGCTCGCACCGGCAGCGAGAATTCGGTCGGAAGCGCGGAGATCGGATCGCGCCTCCGACCAAGAAAGTGGCGGGCGGCCACAGATCATGACTTCGCATGAACTCCAGCCGCTCGCAAGCCCAATAAAGTTCCTACTTCCTGGGCGTCCCATAGGGCCGCTCGCCGCACAATCAACCTGAGAAATGTCGTCAAGCATTGCCATGCCTGGCAAAACTGCGAGTTTCCTCCTCGCAGGCCTGTCACTACAGTCGAGTCACCACACCTCAATTCCACTTTGAATGAGCGCCATGGCGAATCTCGAGTGCGAGCCCCCGAAGGAACTCGCTTCTCTGGACGTCAAGATTGCCCGGGACGTGCAAGAACGCGTGGAGCGTTACCGTGCGTTCTGTGGCGCCCTAAAACTCGCCGATCTGGTGGAGCGCGCGCTCGTCTGCGTGATGGACAAGGATGCCGACTTTCGCGCCCAGGAGAAGGAGGGCGCCACCATTCCAGCGAAGGGCGGACAACGGCGGTCTGTGAAGAGGGTTTCCCCCGCCGATAAAACCGGCGGGGCCCCGTAATTTTTTTGTCACACCTGATGCACTCTCACGATGAGCCGGAAATACAAATGCCGTCAGTAAGTTGGAGTGACTACGCATGCAGCCCTCAGTTGAATACGCATTCCTGATCAAGTGCCGTTGCGTCAACGACTTCCGTACGCATTTGCGCATACGTGGAAGGAGAAGTGAGGCATGCGGCCGATGATTCCTAAGGCACTTCGCTTGCCAACTGATCTGGCTAAAGAAGTAACGCAGCGAGCGCGAAAGAGAGGCGTCGCTGACGCCGACTACTACCGCCTTTTGATCGAGCGTGGACTGCTCCTGGAGGGCGTGGAAATGGCGATGCGGACACCCATCCCGCCGGCCTATTGGGGCCTGTGCGAAGCGGTGCTCGAGACCCGAAACATCCTGCGCTCGCTCGCCGCGGCACGCGAGCACGGCACCATTCCCAAGGCCCAGGTGCAGGCCAAAGACGAGATCGAGCGGATGAAAAACGATGGCACAAAGTAGGCAAACCCCGCGGGTCTGGTCGGATGCGATCCGCGGCTCCGAGATCCTCGCCAACTGGGTCAAGCTGGGGAGCAGCGCCGTTGTTCTCTGGCTCTCGATCGGGATCGCGCTCGGTGGCTCAGTGGGCACTTTGTGGTTTGCCGAGGGCACGACTTCTCTCGATCGAAAGCTGTGGTTGCACCACGTCCGGAGCAGCCTCGGGATGGGCGGGCGGATCGCCGATCTTCCCAATCCGGATGGAAGCGCGACGCGCATCCAGGTAGCCAAGGCGCAGGTTCAACGCTACACATGGCGAAGCTACGAGAGCGTCACCCAGCGATTGCAGGAGAGCCTGTTGCTGGGTGTTATTCTCGCGATAGGAGGAACGGTAACGGCGGCCTTCTTCTTGCGGCAGAGCGGCCGTTCGGCGACCGAGAATCAGCATATCCGCGGCGCGACGCTCGCCCCCACGGAGGCCGTGATTGCGCTCGCCAAGGCCTCCAGGATGGCCTATGACATTACGCTTGCCAGCGTCCCGATCTTCCGCGAATCCGAAACTGACCACATCCTGGTATGCAGCGCACCGGGGAGCGGCAAGGGCGTAGCGGTCAAATGGCTGGCCCAGGGCACGATCTATCCGGACGTGATCGAATCGGCCGGCGCCAGGAGCAAAAAGGCGCACAACATCAAGTCCCACCACAACGTCGGGGGCTTGCCGGACACGTTGCACCTGAAGCTGCTGGAGCCATTGCGCGACTTGTTCAAGGACGAAGTGCGCGAACTCGGCGTGGCGCTGGGATTGCCGCATGCGATGGTCTATCGCCATCCTTTTCCCGGTCCTGGACTGGGGGTGCGTATCCTGGGCGAGGTCAAGCGGGAGTACGCCGACCTGCTGCGCCGC
>DASYUW010000024.1:0-19968 GCA_036000845.1 Burkholderiales bacterium | reverse complement strand
CCCATGCTCCGCGACGGTGTTCTACACCAGGACGCGAACGAGCTGACATGCGCCGTGCATCGGTCATAGTCACCTCAGCACAAACCTGTACATCCCAATGCCGTACTACTATTCTGAACCGAAAGAAACATACAAGGACGCTGAGGAAGTTCAAGGGCGAGGCAGGATACGACGAAAACTCCCTTGAGCCCGTATCCGCGGACATTGGGCTCTTCCCCGTGTATTGTCTTTCTCATATTTTCCTCTGCGTCCTCCGCGTCCTCTGCGGTGAGCGTTTATCAAGCCTTGGACCACGCCACCTCTTTATACCTACAGAAAAGTCTGAAGGACCCTTGTTTAACACCTGATCAGTCCGCGCGTCGCAGCTCCAGACGCGCTCCGAAGCCTCCGTACTTGCCGTTGCCGCGCAGTTGTTTGCCGCCCGATCCGGGTTGCATGCCGACCGAGAATTCGACGCCGCCGGCACCGGAAGCCGCGAACCTGTATGTCTTGCCGTCAAACGAAGTCTTGGTCAGCGCGACCGGCTCTTCGCCGAAATTCTCCAGATTGGTGAACGCGATCGTGCCCGATCCGTCCGGCGCGATCTGCATCGTCGCGAGGCCGCTGGTCATGCCGATGTACCACGGGCCTTTCCATGTGCCCTGCAACGAATCCAATTGGTCTGCGAGCGCGGCGCCAGCCCAGGTGTTTGCAGCCAGAACGATCGCTGCCAGCCACATTCTTTTCATTAGTCCCTCCAGACTGCCCGGACCCGAATTCCGGCAGTCCGGGCATTCTAGCAATTCCCGGCCCGCGCCCGTTACGGTGCCTGTCGTGCGAGCCCTTATAATGCCGACAGGCGCATTTATCTTCCAAAACGATGAACTTCTGCAGCGACTGCGGCGCTCGCGTAGAGCGCCGCGTGCCTTCAGGCGACAGCCTTCTCCGCTTCGTTTGCGCCAGTTGCGGAACCATCCATTACGAGAACCCGAAGATCGTCGTGGGCTGCATCCCCGAATGGGAAGATGGCATTCTGCTGTGTCGCCGCGCAATCGAACCTCGCCACGGGTTGTGGACGGTCCCGGCGGGCTTCATGGAAAACGGGGAAACTACCGCGCAAGGCGCACAGCGCGAAACCCTCGAAGAGGCCAATGCGCGCGTGGAAATCCTGGGCCTGTACGCGCTGTTCAACATTCCCCACATCAACCAGGTGTACATGCTGTTCCGTGCCCGGCTTCTCGACCTCGATTTCCACGCCGGCGCAGAAACGCTGGAAGCACGGCTGTTCGATGAAAGCAAAATCCCCTGGGACACACTCGCTTTCGCCACGGTGCGGCGCACGCTGCAGCACTATTTCAGCGACCGCCGGGCCGGGGAATACCGTTTCCACATGGGAACGATCGAGCCGATGGCGAAGAGCAAGGCGGAAGGATGAAGGGTAGTTGGGTAGTTGGGTAGTTGGGTAATTGAGCGATTGAGCGATTGAGTGATTGGGCGAAATGCCGTTCACCTAATCACCTAATCACCTAATCACCTAATCACCTAATCACTTAATCACTGAATCACTGAATCACCAGCATTCCGGCCTCACGCCGCCCTTAGCGCATCGATGATGTTCAGCCGTGCGGCCCGCAGCGCAGGCAGAAAACCGCCGAGCAGTCCCATCACGAGCGCGAATGCCAGCGACTTTGCGACGATCCCGGCGTTGAGCGTGAAAGTGAACGCAAGTTCGGCAAAGGACTGCCAGTTCATCGTCGAAATGGTGAGGAACTGCATGAACGACGCAAGCAACAGCCCCACCGCCCCGCCGACCAGGCCAAGCAGCAACGCTTCCAGCAGAAACACCGCAAGAACGCTGCGGCTGCGGAAACCCAGCGCCCGCAGCGTGCCGATCTCCACCGTGCGGTTTGCCACCGACGCGTACATCGTGATCATGGCGCCGATGGTCGCGCCGATCGAGAAAATCACCGACAGCGTGAGTCCGAGGTAGCCGATGAAATTGGCCAGCATCTGCGATTGCTCGGCGTAGAACACCGTCTCCCGCTTGGCCTCGATCGTCAGCCGCGGGTCTGATTCCAGCCGCTCTTTCAGCGCATCGAAGCGACCCGCGTCCTCGAGACGAACGATCACCGAAGAAAACACCGGCCGGCGAAACGCCTGCATCAACTGGTCGGAGTCGCCCCAGATCTCCGAATCGAATCCGCTCCCGCCGGCATCGAACACACCGACCACCCTCCAGTCGCGCATCGCGAATCGCAATTGTTCACCCGCGCCCGCCCCCTGGAACCGTTCCGCAATGCTGCGCCCGGCCACGATCTCAGACGACCCCGGCCGGAACATCCTGCCTTCTATGATGCGAACCTGCGGCCGCAACGCTTGCGCTTTCGGCCCGATGCCACGAACGATGACGTTGGACGGTTTGTCGGAATTACGCTTTGGCAGCGTGACCAGTACCACGGCTTCCTTCGACACCAGCGGCAAGCCATCCGCGCCGTATGCCACCTCCGGCTGGCTCTCCACCACGCCCGCCTGCGCGCGATCCACGCCGCTCTGCACCTCGGTCCCGGCGGAGCGCCGCGTCACCACCACGTTGTCCCATGAACCGGTCTGGACCAGCGTTTTCCTCAATCCTTCCTGCAGCATCAACACCGTGGCGAACACGAATACCACCAGCGCCATGCCGCCGCCAGTGAGCGCGGTGGTCAGCTTGCGCGCCATAAGGTTCTTCGCAGTGTACGAAAGCGGTATCGCCATGATCTCAACCAAAAATCGAGGGTCTCACTACGAAGGCACGAAGAACACGAAGGGATACAAAACAAGAACATTCGATGAATTGCAAATCGATCCAGGTGCATGGGGAGCGAGGGGATTGACATGCTGAATGGCCTAGTCTCCTGAACGTACTGGCGAATGACCAAACTACACATTACCCCGTTTGCATACTCTTTCTGAACGCTTTTCTTCGTGCTCCTTCGTGTTCTTCGTGCCTTCGTGGTAAGAGTTTTGATTTGCCCTATGCTCGCGTCCCCGCGGCGAATCTTCTACCCGATGTTGCGAAGGCCATCGACGATGCGCACGCTGGCGGCGCGGTAGCTCGGCAGCAGCGCCGCGACTACACCGACCGTTACGGCGGCCACCACCTGCATCGTCACGGTCTGCTGTGAGACGTTGAACACCGGGAACAGCGTACCCATTTTCGCGGCAAACCACTCCGCGACGGGGAAGGTGGCAAGCACGGCTGCGGCCGCGCCTGCGAGCGCGATGGCGAGCGACTCGCCGAAGATCAGGCTCACGACACGTGCCGGACCGAAGCCGAGCGCCTTCATGGTTGCGTGCTCCGCCATGCGTTCGCGCGCCGTCATGGCCATGGTATTCGCCATAACGGCCATGATAATGAAGATCATCAGGAACGACACGACTTCTATGGCGATCACGATAGCTTCGGTCATGGCCACGAACCCGAGCTGGAAGGCTTTCTCGGTTTCGGTCAGGGTTTCGGCCAGCGAATTCCTGAAAGTCCGGTCGATCTCCGCCGCGATCTCGGCGGCCCGGTCGGACTGGTCGATGCCCACGACGTAGACGCCGATCGTGTTGGCGCGGCGCGGCACCGTCTGCTTCAAGGTCTCGTTGAGATAGGCCCAGTGGAAGAAAAATTGCGAAGTGTCGGTGGCCGCTTCGGCCCCGTCGTAGATCGCCCTCACCACGAACTCCCAGGTGCCGGGGAAAATCGTTCCGCGCAACTGCACCACGTCGCCGACCTTGAAACCGTAGATGTCCGCCAGCTTCCGCCCCACCGTGCACCCCTTGCGGTCGAGCAGGAACGCCTTCATCTGTTCCGGCGGCACCAGATACTCCGGGTAGAGATCCAGATACGACTTCGCATCGACCGCGAACTGCGGGAAAAAATTCTTCTCCGATACGTAGATGCCGCCGAACCAGTTGGCGTGGCTGACGCGAACCACGCCGACAATCTGGCGGATTCTGTCCTGGTAGGCGATCGGCAGCGGAAAGACCAGCGAAATCGAGTTGCGCGTGATGAGCCGCGTGTTCGACGCGCTCTCGGCACCGGCGAACCACGCCTCCACCACTGTACGCAGCAGACCGAACGCCAGTATGGCGACGAAAATCCCCAATACGGTGAGCCCGGTGCGGAGCTTGTGCCGCAGCGCGTTTCTCAGGACCAGCTTCAGGAAGTACATAAACCCGATTTCGCCGCCAAGACGCCAAGAGCGCCAAGAAAACCTAAATGCAATCCAGGAAAAAACATCTACATGTTCTTGTGACGTGTAACGAACTTTGCGACTCCAGGTTCTTCACTCTCAATTTCCGGTTTTCCTTGGCGCTCTTGGCGTCTTGGCGGCTATCCAGCCGTTTCGCCGTCGGTGAGTTCGCCCTTGTCGAGATGCCGCACCACGCGCGCGCGTTCGGCGGCGCGCTGGTCGTGCGTGACCATGACGATGGTCTTGCCCAGCTCGCGGTTCAGGCGGTCGAGCAGGTTGAGAATGTCGGCGGCGGAGACGCGATCCAGATCCCCGGTCGGTTCGTCGGCAACGATCAGCAACGGGTCGCTGATGATCGCGCGCGCGATGGCGACGCGCTGCTGCTGGCCTCCGGAGAGTTCAGAGGGGTAGTGAACCATCCGATCGGTGAGTCCCACCATGCCGAGGACGAGCTCGACGCGCTCACGCCTCTGGCGGCGCGACAGGCGGGTCAGCAGCAGCGGCAGCTCGATGTTCTCGAATGCCGTCAGGACCGGCATCAGGTTGTAGAACTGGAAGATGAAGCCGATGTGGGCGGCCCGCCAATCGGCGAGATCCGCTTCCGAAAGCGTCGTGATGTCGAGGCCGGCAACACGTAATTCTCCGCGGTCGGGCTTGTCGATCCCCGCAATCAGATTCAACAACGTGCTCTTGCCCGAACCGGAAGGGCCCATCAGCGCCACGAACTCACCTTCGGCGATATCGAAACTAAGATCGTTGAGCACCGGAACGATCTGTCCGCCGCGCCGGTAGGATTTAGCGAGATGGCGGATCTCGACGATCGTTGCCGCCATTCACTTGCCGGCAGGTTTCACCGCAGCGCCGTCGTGCAGTTTTGCGCCCGGGCGCAGCACCACCTTTTCTCCTGGTCGCGGTCCGCTCCTGATTTCGACCAGGTCGCCCATCTTCGCACCGGTTTCGACCGCCACCTCGGAAACCTTGTCGTCTCTGACCACGAATACCACGTTGCGGCCCGCACGGACCGTAAGCGCAGCCGAGTTCAGCGCCGCCCGCGGCGTGCGCTCGGCATCGCTGATTTCCTGCGACAGGAATGCGACCTTTGCGCTCATCTCAGGAAGGATACGCGCATCGGCTTCGAGAAAGCGGATCTTGGTCATGACCGTCGCCTTCGAGCGGTCCACCGTCGGCACCGTGCGGGCGACCACGCCGCGGAACCGGATGTCGGGGAGTGCATCGAGTTGAATCTCGACCGGCTGGCCGATTCGTACCCGCGACAGGTTCGACTCCGACACATCGGCTTCGACTTCCAGCGTGCTCATATCGGCCATCGTCACCACCGCCCCTTTCGCGTCCAGTGCGGAGGAAAAGGGCGTGACCACGTCGCCGACGTTGGCGGTCTTGGTGAGCACCACACCGTCGAACGGCGCGCGTATCAGAGTTTGCTCCACGGCAACATCGGTACCGCGCAGGTTGGCCTGCGCAGCGGCGATCCCCGCCTGCAGACTGGCGATGTTGGCCCTGGCCTTGTCGTGGCGTGCCACGGCGATGTCGTGCGATGCCCGAGAAACGAACCCTTGCGCGAGCAGTTCTTCGGAACGTTTCAGCGCTGTTTCCGCATCCCTCAACTCGGCGAGGCCTTGCTCGAGATTGGCTTTGGCAAGCTGGAGGTTCGCCGCGGCCTGCTCGCGCGTGGCCTTGACGTCGAGATTTTCCAGCCGGGCGATGACCTCGTCCTTCTTCACGCGACTGCCTTCTTCGACGCCCAGCCATATCAGACGGCCGGTTGCTTTCGATGCAACGGCGGCCTTGCGCTGCGCGACCACATAGCCGGTGGCATTCAGTTCGGTGTATGCCTGCGAGGGATACGACATCGTTACTGACGCCGTTTCGACCGCGACCGGGGCGCGCAGCAGTCGGTTGTAAGCGAACGGCGACACGATCGCAGCCGCAACCACGACCAGTGCCGGGACCATCAGCCGCCGCAGCCGGCCGCGCGGGCGCGTCGCGACGGCTCCCGCTCCGCCGCGATCGATCTTCAGCCTGGAAATATCCGGACCACTCAATTAATTTCACCACAGGGAAAAAGTGGCGCCATTATGACGGAAAGCTCCGCCATTCGACCGGCCGTTGGTCTGTGCGTGCAATGACAATACAAAAAAGGTCAGCGACCCCACGCTGCCCTTTTCCGCCAACCGCCGGCGAGCAGTCCCGCCTACCAGCTCACTTCGCGATCCGGCGTCGACGAGATCTTATGGATGCTCAAGTCGGTTCCGATGAACTCTTGCTCCGCATCAAGACGGATTCCCATTGCGGCCTTGAGGCCACCGTAGACAATCAACGCCCCGGCCACCGCCACGCCGATTCCAAGCAGGCTGCCGATCAACTGCGACATGAAGCTTACTCCGCCCAGTCCGCCGAATGCGTGCAGCCCAAAGATGCCGGCTGCGATGCCGCCCCAAGCGCCGCACAAGCCATGCAGCGGCCACACACCCAGTACATCGTCGATCTTCCAGCGGTTCTGCGTCACCGTAAACATGACCACGAACAGCACGCCGGCCACCGCGCCGGTCGCCAGCGCTCCGATCGGATGCATCAGATCCGACCCGGCACAAATTGCCACCAGGCCGGCAAGCGGGCCGTTGTGAACGAAGCCCGGATCGTTGCGACCGGCAAACAGAGCGCCGATGGTGCCGCCGGCCATCGCCATCAGTGAATTCACCGCAACCAGGCCGCTGATCTTGTCTATCGTCTGTGCAGACATGACGTTGAATCCGAACCAGCCCACCGTGAGCACCCACGCACCGAGTGCGAGAAAGGGGATGCTCGACGGCGGGTGCGCGGAGATGCCGCCTTCGCGACTGTAACGGCCACGGCGGGCGCCGAGCAGGATGACCGCGACCAGCCCGACCCAGCCGCCTACTGCATGCACCACGATCGAACCGGCAAAGTCATGAAACGGCGCGCCGAAGGTGGCTTCCAACCACGCCTGCACGCCGTAGTTGCCGTTCCAGGAGATGCCTTCGAAGAAGGGATAGATAAATCCTACCAGGAGGAAAGTCGCCGCCAGTTGCGAGTTGAACTTGGCGCGTTCGGCGATGCCCCCGGAGACGATTGCCGGGATGGCGGCGGCAAAAGTCAGCAGGAAAAAGAACTTGACCAGTTGATACCCGCTGTCGGCCGCGAGCTTGTCCGCCGCGGCGAAGAAGTTCACTCCGTAGGCGAGCGAATAGCCGATGAAGAAATACGCCACCGTGGATACGGAGAAATCCGCCAGAATCTTCACCAGCGCATTCACCTGGTTCTTCTTGCGCACGGTGCCGACTTCCAGAAACGCGAAGCCGGCATGCATCGCCAGCACCAACACCGCGCCGAGCAGAATGAAGAGCGCGTCACTACTGATTTTCAGGGCTTCCATGTTTTCCTCCCGTTTTCTTGTAGGTAAAACCGGATAACTTCAAGCAACCCTCATTCCCATAGAATAACTGTCTGTACGATAAAGACTTTAAAGCCACGGCCGAGCCCCGACAAGGCCTTTTGGAACCAGCATGGTGCATCTGGCGGAAAAGAGGCACCATTACAGTGCGGTTGTGCTGTTTGGCACGATCCCCCGGCGACAATTCGGGTCCACGGTCCTGTTCATATTGGAGGCTGCAGACAGGCGGTTTATAGTGCAACGCAAGCGCGATTACCTCGTCCGTAGTGGCGACATTGCCTCCCCTGAAAGACCACATTCAGTTCGATAGAAACGGCATGGCGCCGACCTCGACCCTGCACAAAGGCGACCAGTCCCGGCAACAGACTGACAAGAGGCTCACTCTTGAGCAACTGCTTGCCGAACTGGTCGCCGACAAACTGGTGACGCAGGACACGGCCGACAAACTGCTGGCGTTGCGTCGCAGCTTCCGCGGCGGCGACGTCCACCCGCTGGTGATCCTCGCCGACCAGAAGTGGAAGGATCCGCGCAACCCCAAGAAACTCCTGAATCTGGAAATGCTGACCGAGTGGCTGGCCGGCAAAGTGGGGCTGCCCTATCTGCACATCGATCCGTTCAAGATCGACTTCGCCGCGGTTACCAAGGTGATGTCGAACGCCTATGCCGCCCGCTTCCGCATCCTTCCTGTCGGCGTCACCTCGACCGAGGCGGTGATCGCCACCTGCGAACCCTTCGTACGCGAGTGGGAGACGGAGCTCGCCCGCATCCTGAGGCTGGAGGTCAAACGGGTGCTGGCTAATCCGGTCGACATCAACAGCTACCTGGTGGAGTTCTACAACCTGGCGCGGTCGGTCAAGGGCGCAGGCGAGCAGCACGGCACATCACTTTCGGACATCACCAACTTCGAGCAGCTGGTGCAGTTGGGCGCCAGCGGCAAGCTCGATGCCAATGACCAGCACGTCGTCCGCCTGGTCGACTGGCTGCTGCAGTACGCTTTCGATCAACGCGCCAGCGACATCCACGTCGAGCCGCGCCGCGACCTGGCCAACGTGCGCTTCCGCATCGACGGCGTGCTGCATCAGGTGTATCAGATCCCCACGCCCATCGTCGCCGCGATGACCAGCCGCATCAAGATCCTCGGGCGCATGGACGTGGTGGAAAAGCGCCGGCCGCAGGACGGCCGCATCAAGACCCGCACGGTGGACGGCGAAGAGGTCGAACTGCGCCTGTCCACCATGCCCTCGGCCTTCGGCGAGAAGCTGGTGATGCGCATCTTCAACCCGGACGTACTGGTGAAGAGCTTCAAGGACCTGGGGTTCTCCGACGAGGATCGCGAGCGCTGGAGCCAGGTCACCTCGCGTCCTCACGGCATCGTGCTGGTGACCGGGCCGACCGGCTCCGGCAAGACCACCACGCTGTACTCGACCCTGAAGCAGGTTACCTCTCCCGAGGTCAACGTCTGCACAATCGAAGACCCGATCGAGATGGTCGAGCCGCAGTTCAACCAGATGCAGGTGCAACACGGAATCGGACTCGATTTCGCCACCGGAGTACGCACCCTGATGCGCCAGGACCCCGACATCATCATGGTCGGCGAAATCCGCGACATGGAAACCGCGGAAATGGCGATCCAGGCGGCGCTTACCGGCCACCTGGTGTTTTCCACGCTGCACACCAACGACGCGCCCTCGGCGCTCACTCGCCTGCTCGACATCGGCGTGCCACCTTACCTGCTTCACACCACCATTTTGGCGGTGATGGCGCAACGGCTGGTGCGCACGCTCTGTCCTCTCTGCCGGGAAGCCGGCACCATCGACGACAGCAACTGGAACATGCTGATCGCGCCATGGCAATCGGAAAAGCCGAAGCAGATTTATAACGCCAAGGGCTGCCTTGAATGCCGGATGACCGGGTACGCGGGTCGGATTGGCATCTACGAAATCCTGCTTTTGACGGCGGGACAGCGGCCGCTCATCACGGCTGAAACCGATACTGCGCTGATACGCGAACAGGCGTACCGCGACGGCATGAAACCGCTGCGCATCGCCGGCGCTCTGAAAGTCGCCGCCGGCGTGACGACGGTGGACGAAGTACTCAAGGTAACGCCACCGATTGCGGATGACCGCAAAAAGAAACCGTGACGCCGCCTCTCCCTCTGACCACCAAAAGAACTTCAAGAACTCTTAACCTGCACCGAGTGAACAGTCCTTTTGGTGGTCTGGCGGTGAGGGAGTGAAATCGCGAAGTCCGTCATCACGAGTGACTGTCGCCCACCAACCGATCCTGTCCCATTCACATGAAACACACGCTCAAAGCCGGCCTCACCCATACCTTCCGGTTCAAGATTCCCGAGACCAAGACCGTCCCGCACCTGTATCCGGAGTCGGACATGTTCCGTGACATGCCTGCGGTGCTCGCCACCGGATTCATGGTCGGACTGATGGAATGGGCATGCATCGAGGCGCTGCGTCCGTATCTGGATTGGCCTGCGGAACAGACACTGGGAACGCACGTGAGCTTTTCCCATGAAGCGGCCACCCCGCCGGGACTGATGGTTACGATAAGCGTGCGGCTCGAGAAAATCGAAGGCAGGAAGCTCGACTTCCATCTCGAAGCGCATGACGGCATTGACAGGATATCCGTGGGCCGGCACGAGCGCTTCGTGATCGACGCCGCACGTTTCAATGCGAAAGTGCGGGACAAGGCCGCTCGCGTTGCATCGGTTTCCTGAGTCTTGCCTGCGCGCCCGCATCAGCCATCCGTCCACCGAACCCGGCAATCCTTTCCCGCGGTAGTCATGAATCAACTGGTTGAAGCCCTGCGGGAGCTGTCGGCTCCCTCGCCGTACCGGTACGCGGTTCGCGTAGCCGGGCTGGCGCTGGCGTATTTCCTCGCAGCGCGCATCGGGCTTGAGTACGCCGTCATCAATCCGGTCATTTCTACGGTCTGGCCCGCTTCCGGAATCGCGCTGGCTGCCGTGCTGCTGGGAGGCTCGCGGCTTGTGCCCGCGATATTAATCGGCGCATTTGCCGCGAACTACTCGATTCATGGAGCCATAACCGTCTCCGCCCTCACCGGACTCGGCAACTCGCTGGAAGCACTGCTCGGTATCCTGCTGCTGCGCCGCGTTCTCGATTTTGACGTGCGCGTGTCCAGGCTACGCGACGTGGTCTGCCTGATCGTCGTGGCGGCGACGATTGCACCGCTGCCGGCGGCGCTGCTGGGTCCGCTGAGCCTCGCGCTGTTCGGCGGCCTCGCCTGGCCCGAATTCATCCACGCCTTCCGGGTATGGTGGATGGGAGACTCGCTGGGCATTGTCCTGATCGCGCCTTTGCTTTTGGCGTGGGCGGCGAGGCCTGCACTCGACTGGGGCTCGCCTCGACTCTGGTACGTGACCATCCTGCTCGCGATTCAGTTTGCGGTGTGCTACGCGGTATTCGGTGGTTTCCTGATCATCGATCTTGGATTGAGCCGCGTGACCTACTTCGTGCTGCCCTTCGCAGTGTGGATTGCGCTTGCTCACGACATCCGCTTCACGGCGCTTGCCAATGCCGGACTATTCGCGATCGCCGTGGGGGGCACCGCCCACGGCACCGGCCCTTTCGCCGGCGTTTCTGTGGAAATAGATCTAGTTCTTCTGCACATTTTCCTGGTGGTGTACTCGATCACCACCCTATTGGTCGCCGCGGTGAACGGCGAACGCAATCGTGCGGTCGACGATGCAGACAGCAACGCGCGGCGATTTCGCAGCCTGTCGGAACTCTCCTCCGACTGGTACTGGGAGCAGGACCGGAACCTGCGATTCACTTCGATTTCCGGGTCCACCAACGACCGGACCGGGCTCTCAGGATCGCAATCTTTCGGAAAGACTCGATTCGAACTCCCCAACGAATTCGAGTCGGAGGAGGTTCGCCACCGCCATGCAGCCGATCTGAATGCAAGACGGCCCTTCCGCGACCTGGTGCTCAAGCGCTTCAGGCCGGACGGCCAGGTGCACTACGCCCTGATCAGCGGCCAGCCGATTTTCGACTCACAGGGCGCATTCAAGGGTTACCGCGGCGTTGGTCGCGATATCACGGCCCTCAAGCTCGCCGAATTGGCGCTGCGGGAGAACGAAGAGCGCCTGCGGCTTCAGTTCGAGGATATGCCGATCGCCTGCATCATCCTCGACATATCCTTCCTGATCACCGACTGGAACCCAGCCGCGGAGCGGATCTTCGGCTTCGCCAAGGCCGAGGCCATCGGTCGCTCGCCCTACGACCTGATGATTCCCGAGCGCGCGCGCGCCGACGTGGTGGGGAGAATCCGGGTTCTGCAGCAAGGCGAATCCGCCTCCGACGGCATCAACGAAAACATCACCAAGAGCGGCGAAACGATCATCTGCCGGTGGCACAACACGGTGCTGTCGAGCGCTGCCGGAGAACTCAGGGGATACATGGCGATGGCGGAGGACGTTACCGCAATGGTGCGCGCGGAACGCGCGATCCGCGAAAGCGAGGAGCGATTCCGTGCGTTGACCGCGCTGTCTTCCGACTGGTATTGGGAGCAGGACGAGGAGCTGCGCTTCACCTTTGTCTCCAGCGCGGTCGACGCCATTTCGGGCGTGGCCCCGGGCGAGCGGCTCGGTAAACGGCGCTGGGAAATCGCCAGCCTCAAGTTCGAGCCGGTCGCACTCGAAGAGCACAAACGATTGCTCGCACAGCGCGAGCCCTTCCGGGACTTCCGCTATTCTCGGATCATGTCCGACGGACAGCTCCGCCATATCTCGGTGACCGGAATGCCGCTGTTCGATGCGGACAGCCGGTTCCGGGGCTATCGCGGGATCGGCAGAGACGTCACCGCGGACGTACTCATCGAACAGCGGCTTGCACGCCTTCGCGATTTCTACGCCGCCCTGTCCAAGGCCAATGAAGCGATCATCCACGCCAGGGACGAGCAGCGGCTGTTCGACGAAATTTGCGAAGTCGCAGTCACGTATGGTCGGGCCATCTTTGCGCGCATCTGCCTGATCAATGCCGAGACCGGTTTCCTTGACAACGTCGCCGTGTTCGGCGACCACCAGGGGTACCCCTATAACACCAGCATTTCGGTGAGGCCGGACGTAAAGGAAGGCCAGGGCCCCGCCGGGATCGCACTGCGCACCGGCATCCCGTACGTCGGCAACGACATCCAGGCGGACGATAAGAACCACTTCTGGCTTCAAGCCATGCTGGCAACCGGCGCAAGAGCAATGGTGGTATTTCCGCTCCGCCGCGGTGGCGAAGTTGTCGGCTCACTGCACCTGTACGCGGCGGAAAGGAACTGGTTTGACGAGGAACTGGTCGCGCTTATCGGCGAGCTGGTCGCCAACATTTCCTTTTCGCTCGACAATTTCGAGCGTGAAAGGGCGCGGCAGCTCACCGAAGCGGCGCTCAAGGAGAGCGAGGAGCGCTTCCGCAGCCTGACTGAGCTGTCGAATGACTGGTACTGGGAACAGGACGAGCACTACCGCAATACGTACATGTCGCCGCGCTACAGCGCAAGGAACGGCATGGCGATGAAATCCACGCTCGCCCAGACGCGCTTCGAGACCGACAACATTTGGGAATCCGAGGAGGTCAAGCGCGAACATCGAAAAATACTCGATGCCCACCTCCCCTTTCGTGACCTGCAGCTCGCCCGCAGGGACGAGAACGGCGAATTGCACTACATGCTGATCAGCGGCCGGCCGGTGTTCGATTCCGGCGGGAAGTTCACCGGCTACCGCGGCGTCGGCAAAGACATTACCGCCCAGAAGAACGCCGAGATCCGCGTGGCACGCCTCAGGGACTTTTATGCCGCGCTGAGCGAGGTCAACAACGCGATCATTCACGCGCAGGATCGCAGCCAGCTCTTCGCCGAGGTCTGCAAAGCCGTGGTCGAACACGGTCGGCTTCAATTCGTGCGCATTGCCATGCTTGATCCCTCTAACCAGCAGGTGCGCACGGTCGCGCACAGTGGCAAAGACCACGGACTGTCGGCGCGCTTCTATTTTTCGATGGACCCGAACGTTCCGGAGGGCCAAGCGCCTTCTGCACGGGCGCTGGGTGAAGCCAGGCATTTCATCTGCAACGAGGTTTCTGAGGACACGAATGGCATTCTCGGTAGGGAACTGCTGCTCGCGGCGGGCCTGCATTCGGTTGCCACGTTTCCGTTGCCGGTCGGAGGCGCCCCGGCCGGCGCCCTGCATCTGTACGCGACCGAAGCGGGGTTCTTCGATGACGAACTGGTCAGTCTCATCGACAAGCTCGCTCAGAACGTCTCGTTTGCCCTCAATAATTTCGAGCGCGAGGCCGCACGCCGGGCCGCGGAGAAGGCGCTGCGGGACAGCGAACAGCGCTTCCGCGACATCGCCCAGGCAGCGGGCGAGTACGTTTGGGAGAACGACCTCTCGGGCCGCTTCACCTACCTCTCCCCCAGGGTAGTCGAAGTCCTGGGTTACACCGCCGAAGAACTTGTCGGCCGATCCACGGCCGAGTTCATGCCCAGCGAGGAGGCGGAGCGGGTGCGGCAGTGGTTTGCCGACAACATGAAGCCGGACCGCTCGTTCCGCGGCCTGGAGCACATGTTCGCCGCCAGGAACGGGGAAACACTCTGGCTGCACATCAGTGGGGTCGGAACATTTGACGAAAAGGGCAATCCGACCGGCCACCGTGGCACGACCCGGGACGTGACCGAAATCAAGGAATCGGAGGCCCGCATCAGCTATCTGGCCACCCGCGACCCGCTGACCGAACTGCCCAACAGGTTGCTGTTCAACGACCGTCTCGAACAGGGAATCATCAACGCGCGCCGCAAGGGCGATGCGCTCGCTGTGCTGTTCGTCGACCTCGACCGCTTCAAGAACATCAACGATTCGCTCGGCCATCACGTCGGCGACCTGCTGCTGAGGGAAGTATCCAGCCAGATGGCCGCCTGCATACGCAAGGGCGACACCTTGTCGCGCCTGGGCGGCGACGAGTTCGTCGTTACCCTCGAGGGACTGAGTCAGGCCGAGGACGCGGCCCAGGTTGCGCGCAAAATCATCCGTGCGCTCGCCAAGCCGCTGAATGTCGGCGGGCACATGCTCAACACCACCTGCAGCATTGGCATCAGCATTTTCCCCAACGACGCTGATGACGGCCGCGAGCTGATGAAGAACGCGGACACCGCCATGTACCACGCCAAGGAGCGCGGGCGGAACAATTTCCAGTTCTTCTCCCCGGAAATGAACGTGCGCGCCGTCGAGCGCCATCAGCTCGAAACCGAAATGCGGCGCGCGCTGGAACTGAACCAGTTCGTCCTGCACTACCAGCCGCAGGCGAACATGCGCACCGGGAAGCTGGTGGGTATGGAGGCGCTGATCCGCTGGCAACATCCCGAACGGGGCCTGGTGCCGCCATCGAGCTTCATTCCGGTTGCGGAGGAATCTGGACTGATCGAGCTGATCGGTCGGTGGGCGCTGAAGACCGCGTGCGAACAGAACCGCGACTGGCAGGCGAGCGGCTTGCCTGCCCTGAAGGTGGCAGTCAACATCTCCACCCGCCAGTTCAACGATCCCAGAGGTTTCGCGAACGAAGTCACACGATTGCTGAATGCCGCGGGACTGGATGCGCGTTACCTCGAGCTGGAGATGACCGAGAGCATGCTGTTGAAAAACGTGGACGAAAACATCGCCGTGCTGCGGCGACTGGGAAAACTCGGCACCCATCTCGCGGTGGACGACTTCGGCACCGGATACTCGTCACTCGCCTACCTCAAGCAGTTGCCGATCGATACGCTGAAGATCGACCGCAGCTTCGTGCGCGACATCGAGACGGACTCGGACGATGCCGCCATCATCGGGGCGATCATCGCGATGGCGCACGGACTGGATGTGCGCGTGACCGCGGAAGGGGTGGAGACCAGAGGGCAGATGGAAGCGCTGCGCAAGCTTGGATGCGACGAGTTCCAGGGATATCTGCTATCGAAGCCTCTTCCCGCAGGGGAATTCGGCGCGCAATTCCTGGCGCCGGCGAAGGAGAAAGTCCGCAAGGCTGCCGCTAGCGCGCGAGCGCGCGCATCGCGCGGTCGAGCCCGTCGAGCGTAAGCGGGAACATCCGGTCGGCCATCAGCTGCCGGACCATGCCGATTGATTCGTAGTAGCCCCAGCGCTCTTCCGCCGTGGGGTTGAGCCACACCGCATGGTGATAGACATCCAGCATGCGCTTCAGCCACGCCGCACCGGCATCCTCGTTGTTGTGCTCGATGCTGCCGCCCGGGTAGGCGATCTCGTACGGACTCATGGTCGCATCGCCCACGAAAATCAGCTTGTAGTCGTGGGCATACTTGTGCAGTACGTCGAAAGTCGGCGTGCGTTCGCTGTTGCGCCTGCGATTGTTGCGCCACACCGACTCGTAAAGGAAATTGTGGAAGTAGAAGTACTCGAGGTGCTTGAACTCGGCGCGCGCGGCCGAGAACAGTTCTTCGCACACCTTTACGTAGTCTTCCATCGAGCCGCCAACGTCCAGGAACAGCAGCACCTTCACCGAGTTATGCCGCTCCGGCACCATCTTGATGTCGAGCCAGCCGGCGTTCTTTGCTGTCGAGCGGATGGTGTCGTCCAGATCGAGTTCCTCGGCCGCTCCTTCGCGGGCGAATTTGCGCAGGCGCTTGAGCGCGACCTTGATGTTGCGGGTGCCCAGTTCGACCGAGTCGTCAAGATTGTGGTACTCGCGCTGATCCCAGACTTTCACCGCGCGGCGGTTGCGCGACTCTTCCTGGCCGATGCGAATGCCTTCCGGGTTATAGCCGTAGGCGCCGAATGGCGAGGTGCCGCCGGTACCGATCCACTTCGAGCCGCCCTGGTGGCGGCCCTTCTGCTCCTCGAGGCGCTTTTTCAACGTCTCCATCAGCTTCTCCCAGCCGCCGAGCGATTCGATGAGTTTCTTTTCTTCCTCGGAAAGCAGCAGTTCCGCCTGCCGGCGCAACCATTCCTCGGGAATTTGCGGCAGTAATTCCTGCGGCGTCGACGTGATGCCCTTGAAGTAGGCGCCGAAGACGCGGTCGAACTTGTCGTAGTTCGACTCGTCCTTCACAAGACAGGCACGAGAGAGATAGTAGAACTCGTCCAGGCTGCCGGACGTAACGTGCCTGGCGAGCGCCTCCATCAGGGTCAGGTACTCCTTCACCGAGGCCGGCACCCCGCCTTCGCGCAGCTTCAGAAAAAAATCAGTCAGCAAGGTCAACCTCTTTCAACGCAAAGGACGCAAAGGGACGCGAAGGAGAACAGAACACGATAGAAAAACCGGTCCGACATTATGGAACCCGACCTCTTCCCCATTTGGCGTTGATCCCGAAAGAATCCGACGTTCCCACTTCCCATCCTGTCTTGCTCTCCCTTGCGTACCTTTGCGTCCTTCGCGTCCTTTGCGTTGAGCGCGTTTCGCCCTAACGCGCGCGGCGGGACATGAAGACCAGCCGTTCGAAGAGGTGCACGTCCTGTTCGTTCTTGAGCAGCGCGCCGGCGAGCGGCGGGATGATCTTGGACTGATCCTGGCCGCGCAGCGTCTCCGGGGAGATATCCTCGGCCATCAACAGCTTCAGCCAGTCGAGCAGCTCGGACGTGGACGGCTTCTTCTTCAGCCCGGGCACTTCGCGGATCTCGAAGAACACCTCCAGCGCCTCGCGCACCAGCGACTTCTTGAGGTTCGGAAAGTGCACGTCGACGATGCGCTCCATGATTTCCTTGTCCGGAAACTTGATGTAATGGAAGAAGCAGCGACGCAGGAAGGCGTCCGGCAGCTCCTTCTCGTTGTTGCTGGTGATGATGATCGCCGGCCGGTGCCTGGCCTGGACCAGCTTCTGGGTCTCGTAGACGTAGAACTCCATGCGGTCGAGTTCTCGCAGCAGATCGTTGGGGAACTCGATGTCGGCCTTGTCCACTTCGTCGATCAGCAGCACTGCGGGGCGCTCGGACTCGAAGGCGTCCCAAAGCGGCCCCCTGACGATGTAATTTGCGATGTCGTGCACGCGCCCGTCGCCCAGCTGGGAATCGCGCAGCCGGGACACCGCGTCGTATTCGTACAACCCCTGCTGCGCCTTGGAGGTGGATTTGACGTGCCACTGGTACAGCGGCCGTTCCAGCGCCTTTGCCACCTCGATCGCCAGCATGGTCTTGCCCGTGCCCGGCTCGCCCTTGATCAGCAGCGGCCGCTCGAGGGTGACGGCGGCGTTGACCGCCATCATCAGGTCCTCGGTGGCGACATAGGACTCGGTTCCCCTGAATTTCATTGACATCTCGCTTCCAGATGGATTCAGGGCCCGATTATAACGGCGCGGCCAGCTATAATTGCCGCTCCCGCCAACCCATTTCTAATAAATCCCGGGAGGATGTATGCCGAATTTCAACGCCAACCTGTCGATGATGTTCAATGAGGTCAGCTTCCTGGAGCGCTTTGGCGCCGCGGCCAAAGCCGGTTTCCGCGGTGTCGAGTTCCTGTTCCCCTATGAGTTCCCCGCCGCACAGATCAGGGAACAGCTCGATAAGCACAAGCTGCAAATGGTGCTGTTTAACACGCCGCCGGGTGACTGGGCAGCCGGGGATCGCGGATTGGCCTGCGATCCGGCCAAGGTCGCCCCGTTCCGGGAAAGCATCGGCAAAGCTGTCGAATATGCGAAGGCACTGGGTTGCGAAATGATCCACTGTATGGCGGGGCTCAAGCCGCGTGGCGTCAACGATGAGACCATGCGCGCGACCTACATCGCCAACCTGCAGTTCGCGAGCAAGGAACTGGCAAAGTACAACATGAAGCTGCTGATCGAGGCCATCAACAGCCGCGACATTCCAGGTTTTTACCTGAACTATTCCCGGCAGGCCTTCGACATCATCCATTACGCGAACGTACCGAATCTCCTGTTCCAGTACGACGTCTATCACATGCAGATCATGGAAGGCGATCTGGCGCCGACGGTCGAGAAGAATCTGGCGAAGATCGGCCACATGCAGATCGCCGGTACACCCGGCCGCCACGAACCGAGTACCGGAGAAATTAACTATCCGTTCCTGTTCGGGTTCTTCGACAGGATCGGCTACAAGGGCTGGATCGGCTGCGAGTATCGCCCGGCGGCCAGGACCGAAGACGGCCTCGGCTGGCTCAGGCCTTATCTGAAATGAAGAGGAGACAAGACTAATGAGCAACGTAGGATTCGTCGGTCTGGGCATCATGGGCAAGCCCATGGCGTCCAATCTCATGAAGGGCGGGCACACGCTGTACCTGTACAGCCGCAGCGGCGTGGCGCCGGAGCTGACCGCAGCCGGCGGCAAGGTCTGCGCCACCGCGAAGGAAGTCGCACAGAAAGCCGAAATCATCATCACCATGGTTCCGGATACGCCGGACGTGGAAAAAGCGCTTTTCGGCAGGGACGGCGTCGCCGAAGGCGTGTTCGCTGGCAAGATCGTGGTGGACATGAGCTCGATTTCGCCGATCGAGACCAAAGTCTTCGCCGAGCGCATCCGCAAGGCCGGCGCCGAGTACATGGACGCTCCGGTGTCCGGCGGCGAGGTCGGCGCCAGGAACGCTACGCTCACCATCATGGTCGGCGGCAATGAAACCGTGTTCGCCAAGGTCAAGCCGCTGTTCGAGCTGATGGGCAAGAACATCACCCTGGTCGGCGACGTTGGCGCCGGCCAGATCTGCAAGGTCTGCAACCAGATCATCGTCGCGCTCAACATCGAAGCGGTGGCGGAAGCGCTGCTGCTCGCATCGAAAGCCGGCGTGGATCCCGGCAAGGTGCGCCAGGCGCTGATGGGCGGATTCGCATCCTCGCGGGTGCTGGAAGTGCACGGCGAGCGCATGGTCAAACGCACCTTCGATCCGGGCTTTCGCATCGAGCTGCACCAGAAGGATCTGAACTTGGCGCTGTCCTCGGCGCGCGCGCTGAAGATGAGCCTGCCCAACACCGCCACCGCGCAGGAACTGTTCAGCGCCTGCCAGGCGCAGGGCGGCGGCAAGTGGGATCACTCCGCGATGGTCAAGGCTCTCGAAGCTCTCGCCAATCACCCGCTCGCCAAGTAACGCGAAATCGACTCTTAACGCAGAGGACGCTGAGGACGCGGAGGAAGTCCATGATGCTTGCCACAAGGGCTCGAGAACGAAGCACAGGAAGCGGGACCTTGCATATTTACGAAAATATCGTTGATTCTTGTTGTCCCTCTGCGTCCTCCGCGTCCTTGTATGTTTCTTTCGGTTCAGAATAGTAGTACGGCATTGGGATGTACAGGTTTGTGCTGAGGTGACTATGACCGATGCACGGCGCATGTCAGCTCGTTCGCGTCCTGGTGTAGAACACCGTCGCGGA
>DASYUW010000023.1:0-31547 GCA_036000845.1 Burkholderiales bacterium | reverse complement strand
GTCAAGACTTGGGCCGTATGTATGGGCTGTATCTTGTCTATTGATTTCAATTCCAAGATGAGCTTTCCCTCTACCAGTAAGTCGATTCGATAACCCTCATCAAGCGCGAGCCCCTTGTAGCGTATGGGGACCGGCACTTGGTTTTGAACATCAAACCCACGCTGACGCAGTTCCCAAGCCAGACAGCTCTCGTATGCCGACTCCAGCAAACCTGGGCCTAGGTTGCGATGAACCTCGATGGCCGCCCCTATTGTTTCGCTGCTCAAGCGATTGAGTTCATCTACATCGATCTTGGTCGAACTCATTTACTTCTTTGCGTACTTTGCTTCTTTGCGGTGACAAAATATTCCCGCGCAGCGGCAGCATCGCGGCGAATCTGTTCGGTCAGGGTATCCAGATCGGTGAACTTCTGCTCTTCCCTCAGCTTCTGTAGAAAATGCACCGTGATGCGCTTGCCATAAATGCGTTCGTCGAAATCGAACAAATGCACTTCCAGCGTTGGCCGGCCGTGTTCCTTGACGGTAGGTCGCACGCCCAGGCTGGCAACACCGGGAAGAGGCGCCGGACGCAGACCCGCCACCTCGACGACAAAAATTCCGGACAGCGGTGCCTTGAGCCGTTTCAACTGCACGTTCGCGGTCGGGTAGCCGATCTTCGCCCCGAGTTTGTCGCCGTCCACTATTTTTCCGGAAATTGCGTAACGCCTGCCAAGCAAGCGTTGGGCGCCGTCCAGGTCGCCATTTTCCAGGCAGGCTCGGATCGCGGTGCTGGAAACCCGCGCGTCGGCCACCGCCACACTTCCCATCGCCTCGACGTCGAATCCCGCTTGCGACGCCATCGATTTCAGATGGGCCAGGTCACCGGCGCGCCGGGCGCCAAAACGGAAATCGTCGCCGACCAGGAGCCACTTCACCGCCAGACCGTCGCGAAGAACATGCGTGACGAAGTCGTCGGCCGTCAACTGCGCGAACGCGTAGTCGAAGCGGCATACGTACACGCGCGCTACTCCACAATGACGCAACAGTTCGAGTTTCTCGTGCAGCGAGGTCAAGCGCGCCGGTGCCTGGTCCGGGGCAAAAAATTCCTGCGGCTGCGGCTCGAATGTCATCACTGCGGCCAGCAGGCCGCGCGAACGCGCCGCCTCGGAGAGTCGCGTGATCATTGCGCCATGCCCGAGATGGACGCCGTCGAAATTGCCGATGGTGAGCGCGATGGGCGTGTCCGCCCGCGCCGGGATACTCCGAAAGACCCGCATACCCGATCAGTCAAAAGCCTGAATTTTAGCGGCTTTTGCGATCCGGGCGCGCGGTTTTCTTGACGCCTGGAAGTGCTGCGGCTTTAAGTGGTGAAGGATAGGTGCTGGGTCAGAGCCCAGTCGGCAATGGCGGCGGTCAGCACTTCCGATTCGCCGATCGCCTGGGTAACCTCTATTGTGACACCGGGGTGGCTGCGGCGGATGTCGTCCAACAGCCGCGGCAGATCCTCCTTGAGATGACCGCCCTGCGCCAGGAACAGCGGCACCAGAGTGATGCGTGTGATGCCGTCGGCAGCCATGCCCGCCACCGCATCACCAAGCGCCGGCTGCATCAGTTCCAGAAAAGCCAACTGCACTGCCAAGTTCGGGCGTGCTTCACGCAGTCGCGCGGCGATCCGCTCGAACGGCGCCGCCCATTCGGGATCGCGGGCGCCGTGCGCGAACAGGATGATGGACGATCTCGGGGTCATCCGCGAACCCGCGGCCTGGACAAGTGAGCGATCAGTGTATCCGGTTCGGGAACAGCTCGAAGCGCCGCGGCCTGATGAACACGCTGTCGCCCTGCACGAGCTTGAGCTCGCGGAAGCGATCCTTGCTGATTTCGGCCTGAATTGGAGCGCGCTGCCCGCCACCTTCCAGGATGAGCTCGAGACGGACCGAAGGGCCGATGCTCAGAACGTGGCTGACCCGGGCGCGCAACGCGGTGTCGCTGCCGGCAACCCGTTCGATCTCGATGTCGTGAGGACGCACATACGCTACCGCTTCCTGTTCCTCGGCTTCGGCGTGCTCGGGTGCCTCCACTTCGATGTCGCCGATCCAGGCGCGGCCCTGGTGCACCCTGCCGTGAAACAGGTTCACGTGCCCCAGAAACTCGTACACGAACGGGCTTGCCGGCCGTTCGTACACTTCGTCCGGCGTGCCGACTTGTTCGATCCGGCCCTCGTTCATCACCACCACTCGGTCCGCCACTTCCAGTGCTTCTTCCTGATCGTGGGTGACGAACACGCTGGTGATATGCATGTCGTTGTGCAATCGGCGTAACCAAGTGCGCAGTTCCTTGCGTACCTTGGCATCCAGCGCGCCGAACGGCTCGTCCAGGAGCAGCACTTTCGGCTCAACCGCCAGCGCGCGTGCCAGCGCGATGCGCTGTCTCTGGCCGCCGGATAGCTGATGCGGATACCGGTCCGCCATCCAGTCGAGCTGCACAAGGGTCAGTAGTTCGAGGACGCGTTCGCGGATCTGCGCCTCTGCCGGGCGCACCTTCTTGGGCCGCACCCGCAGGCCGAATGCGACGTTCTCGAAGATCGTCATGTGCCGAAACAGCGCGTAATGCTGAAAGACAAATCCGACGCGGCGGTCGCGCACGTGCCGATCGGTACTGTCCTCGCCGTGAAACAACACCTGTCCGGTGTCCGGCACGTCCAGTCCCGCAATCAGTCGCAGCAGCGTGGTCTTGCCTGACCCCGAGGGACCGAGTAGCGCGAGCAACTCGCCGGCCTGCACCTCCAAGCTGACGTCGCGCAACGCCGCAAAGGTGCCGAACTGCTTCGAGAGATTACGTACTTCGATGCTCATGAGATCCCTCAGTCCTTTCCTCTGTGGCTTTGGATTCGACCAGCGTTTTCAGCACCAACGTCACCAAAGCCAGCAGCGCCAGCAGCGACGCCACGGCGAATGCGGCTGCAAAATTATACTCGTTGTAAAGAATCTCGACGTGCAGCGGCATGGTATTGGTAAGGCCTCGGATATGACCCGACACGACGGACACGGCGCCGAATTCCCCCATCGCTCGAGCGTTGCAGAGGATCGTTCCGTACAGCAGGCCCCATTTGATATTCGGCAGCGTAACGCGGAAGAAGGTTTGCCAGCCGCTCGCCCCCAGCACGACCGCGGCCTCCTCCTCCTCGGTGCCCTGCGACTGCATCAGGGGAATCAGTTCGCGGGCAACGAACGGAACGGTCACGAAGATAGTTGCCAGCACGATGCCCGGCACCGCGAAAATGATCCTGATATCGTGTTCGGCCAGCCACGGACCGAGCCAGCCCTGCAGGCCGAAGATCAGCACGTAGATCAGGCCAGAAATCACCGGCGACACCGAGAACGGCAGGTCGATCAGCGTGATCAACAGGTTCTTGCCGCGGAACTCGAACTTCGCGATTGCCCAGGCCGCTGCCAGACCGAACACCAGGTTGATCGGAACGGCGATGGCTGCCGTGATCAGGGTGAGCCTGATCGCGGACAGCGCATCCGCTTCGACGATGGATGCGAAGTAAACTTCCACGCCCTTTCTAAGCGCCTCGTAGAACACCGAGATCAGGGGCACGAACAGGAACAGCGTCAGAAACGCCAGCGCCAGCCCGATCAGGGTCCAGCGCACCCAGGCAGGCTCCTGGGTCGCGCGTGCGCGCTGCGCGCCGACGGGGATGGCAAGGGCAATTGCGCTCATGCGTCTTTGCTCATGCCATGGCGCTGCGGTGGCGACTCCACCATTGCAGCAGGTTGATGATCAGAAGCAGCACAAATGAAATCACCAGCATTACCACCGCCAGTGCCGTCGCACCTGCATAGTCGTATTGCTCAAGCTTGGTGATGATCAGGAGCGGCGTGATCTCGGAGACCATCGGCATGTTGCCGGCGATGAAAATCACCGACCCGTACTCGCCGACCGCGCGCGCAAATGCCAGCGCAAACCCGGTCATCAGCGCCGGCAACAGGGTCGGGAAGATCACCCTCGAAAACGTCTGCAGCCGGTTCGCACCCAGCGTGGCCGCCGCCTCTTCCAGTTCCTGCTCCAGATCCTCGAGCACCGGCTGCACGGTGCGCACTACGAACGGGAGGCCGATGAAAGTCAGCGCCACGAAAACCCCGAGCGGCGTGAAAGCGATCTTGATACCGAGCGGCTCGAAATACCGGCCGATCCAGCCGTTGCCCGCATAGAGCGCGGTCAATGCGATGCCCGCTACCGCGGTGGGCAATGCGAAGGGCAGATCCACCAGTGCATCGATGAAGCGTTTTCCCGGGAAGCGATAACGCACGAGCACCCAGGCCACCAACAAGCCGAACACTGCGTTCACCGCCGCCGCGGCCAGCGATGCACCGAAGGTCAGGCGGTACGAGGCGACCACCCGGGGCGTGGTCACCGTATCCCAAAACTGCGGCCAGGTGAGCGCAGCCGTTCTGATGAACGCGGCCGACAGGGGAATCAGGACGATCAGGCTCAGATAGAGGAGCGTAAAGCCCAGCGCCAGGTTGAATCCCGGCAGTACGGTGTGCTGGCGGAAAGTGGAAGCCATGACTTACTTCTGGTAGATCTGGTCGAACGAGGCGCCGTCGGCAAAGTGCGCCTTGTGCGCGTTCTTCCAGCCGCCGAATGCGTCATCGATCCGGAAAAGTTTGATTGCCGGGAACTGGCTCGCGTGCTTCGCGGCGACCTTCGGATCGGTGGGGCGATAAAAGTTCCTTGCTGCAATCTCCTGACCTTCCTCCGAGTAGAGATATTGGAGATAGGCTTCAGCGACCTTGCGCGTGCCCTTCTTGTCGACAACCTTGTCCACCACCGCGACCGGCGGCTCGGCCAATATGCTGATCGACGGCACCACGATTTCGAACTTGCCGGGCCCGAGTTCCTTTATTGCCAGGAATGCCTCGTTTTCCCACGAGATGAAGACATCGCCCACGCCCCGTTCGACGAAAGTCGTGGTCGAGCCGCGCGCGCCGGAGTCCAGTACCGGAACGTTCTTATAGAGCCGTGCGACAAAGTCCTGCGCCTGGTTTTCGTCGCCGTACTTTCTTTTTCCGTATTCCCATGCGGCAAGGTAATTCCATTGCGCGCCGCCGGAGGTCTTCGGATTCGGCGTGATCACCGATACGCCGGACCTCGCCAGATCCTCCCAGTCCTTGATGCCTTTGGGGTTGCCCTTGCGCACCAGGAACACGATGGTCGAGGTGTAAGGCGTGCTGTTCAGCGGCAGGCGCGTTTGCCATTCAACGGGCAGCAACTTCGCCCGTTCGGCAATCGCGTTGATGTCGTTGGCGAGCGCGAGCGTCACCACGTCAGCCTGGAGGCCGTCGATTACGGAACGCGCCTGCTTTCCCGAACCGCCGTGGGATTGCCTGATTTCAACTTTCTCCTTGTTCTTCTCCGCCCAATGCCTGGCGAAGGCCGCATTGAATTCCTGGTATAGCTCGCGCGTCGGATCGTAGGACACATTCAGTAGCGTGACGTCGCTGCGCGCAGGCGCTACGCCCAGTACGGCAGCCGCCGAGGCGACCACGAGAATTCTCTTCAACAGCATGATCATCTCTCCGCAGTATTCGTTGGTTTAGTAGGCGAGCTGGACGCGCGTGAACAGCACCTTCTCGTCGATCCGGTCGGCTCCCGCCGCCGCACCGCGCTCGAAGGTGGTTTCGTCGTAATTCAGTTGCAATTTTACGTTGCGGTTCAGATACCAATTGACCCCCACACCGGAGTCCTTCGCTTTGCTCGCAGATGAGTTCAGACTGAGCAGGCCCGCCGTGAAGGCGTCGTCGTCGATGTCCAGCTCGGAATAGCGCGCTGCCAGTTCCACGGCGCCCCAGGTGCCGGCCGACCAATCGAACGAGCTCTTCGGGGCTACACCGCGGAAGGACGCGTCCCCGCCAAACACCACCCATGACAACAGCACCTGCCAGGCGTCGTTCTCGACTTCGCGGGTGACTGCGCCGAGCGTGACGTCCTGTTTGGAAACAACATACTCGCCAAGCACGCCGAGCGGACCGTAGTAGTAGTAGAACTGCGGCGAGATCCGCTCACGGTCGCCGTCGGCGAACGCTCCGGTAGCATAGGAGGCAAAGGTCTGTTGTCCTGGCGTCAGGAAGGTCGGTAGATTGCCAGCCGCCGCGGTGCCGCGCTGGGTTCCCTGGCCGTAGGCAAGACCTATGCCGAA
The DNA here is from genome assembly GCA_036000845.1 of Burkholderiales bacterium. Lineage (GTDB taxonomy): Bacteria > Pseudomonadota > Gammaproteobacteria > Burkholderiales > JACQAP01 > JACQAP01. The sequence goes on along the minus strand of DASYUW010000023.1, from coordinate 25,367 downwards.
ACCCTTGGCCAGATCCCAATCGGTGTTTTTGAACGGATGCGAGAACACACGACCGACGAAATCCTTGCCGTTGTTGTTGTCGGTGACCCCAACAGTATTATCGACGGCGCCGTTGAACGCGCCAATTTGATACTCGGTCGTGCCCCAAAGTACATCACCGAATAGTTGCACTCCGTTGTCACGGTTGGGAGCAAGATTGGTCGGAATTGCCCGCTCGTTGAAAGCCAGATTGGACCCGGACTGCAATCGCTCCAGCCCGAACGGCGCTTTGAACCTGCCGACTCGAACCTTGAACGGATCGGCGAAGTTACCTTCGGCGTAGGCGTCCACGATGCTGGTCGCGCTGCCGGCAAAATCCGGCGTGATGCGGAAGCCGTATATCCTGGCAAACTTGCCTTCGAAGGTAGGCCGCACCCGTCGCAGAAGAAACGTATCCGCCGTCGAACCGACCTGGCTGTCGCCGTACCACCTCGAGTCCGCCTGCAGGACACCGCGAAGACGAAGCTCGTTCGCCCCGTCACCCGAGCGCAAGCCGATACCGGAACTGCCGAAGATCACGCCCGGCGTCTCCTTGGCCTTCGTGGCCACGCTCTCCTTGTCGATTTCCTGCAACCTCTGTATCACGCGTATCTTCTGGTCAAGTTCTTCGAGCTGCTGTTTCAATTGCGTTACATCTCCCTGCGCATAGGCGAAGGGCGATGCAACGAACACACTGGCGGCCAGCACGCTGGCCATCGTCCGAAACCGGAAGGCTTTCATCTGGAGCTCCCATAAAGCGCGGGCCCTCCGGTATTCCGGTCAGGTCTCCGAAATCGATTATTTCCTTCTGCCTCCAGCTTTCTGGTTGGCGTGCTTTGTTGATCGCCGGGTCGCCATGACCCTTAGCCGGTAAGCTGGCTAGCGGATTTGACGGAGCGCGTCCTTGCGTCCCGCTTCGTCCCGGGCTACGCGAATCTTTTCCCTGCACTCGATCTGCACGACTTTGCCGTCGTGGATCACCACTTCGACCGAGCCGTATTCGATGCGGGCGACCGCGCGCAGGATTTCCTGCTCGACCATTGACGAAACCGGGCTATCGGCCTGACCTGCTGTAATTTCCTTCGCCTCCCGGTCGGGCATGACAATTCCCTACTTGACCGCGTAAATCTGATCGAACAGGCCGCCGTCGTTGAAATGCACGGCCTGTGCCTTCTTCCAACCACCAAACACGTCGTCGATCGTGAACAGGTCGAGTTTCCTGAACGTGGCCTGGTGACGCGCCAGCACCTTGGCATTACGCGGGCGGAAGTAGTGCCTGGCGGCCAGTTCCTGCCCTTCCTCGGAATAGAGATACTCGAGGTACGCCGTAGCGAGCCTGCGTGTGCCGCGCTTGTCCACCACCTTGTCCACGACGCTGACCGGGTTCTCCGCAAGGATGCTTACCGACGGGTAAACAACCTCGAAAGTCTCGCCGCCCAACTCCTTCTCGATAAGGAAAACCTCGTTCTCGAAAGTAAGCAGTACATCGCCGATCCCACGCTGGACGAACGTGGTGGTCGCGCCGCGGCCGCCGCCGTCGAGCACCGGAACGTTTCCGAACAACTTGCCGACGAATTCCTTTGCGGACTGTTCGTCGCCGCCTTTCCGGACCACATAGCCCCACGCGGCGAGATAGCTGTAACGGCCGTTCCCGGAGGTCTTGGGATTGGGAATGATCACCGAAACGCCCGGCTTCACCAGGTCACCCCAGTCGCGGATGCGTTTCGGGTTGCCCTTGCGCACCATGAACACCGTGGTCGAGGTGTAAGGTGCGCTGTTGTGCGGGAGACGCTTGGCCCAATCGGCCGGAATCAGCTTGCCGCGCTCGGCGAGCAGGTCGACGTCGTTCGCCTGGTTCATGGTGACGACGTCCGCTTGCAGACCGTCGACCACCGAACGGGCCTGCTTGCTCGATCCGCCGTGAGACTGGTTGATCGTCACCGTTTCGCCGGTTCCGGCCTTCCAGAAAGCCGCGAAAACGGGGTTGTAGTCCTTGTAGAACTCGCGGGTCACGTCATAGGAAACATTGAGCAGCGTGGCTTGCGCCCACGCCGCTTGCGCCGCGCCGGCCAGCAACAACCCGGCGACCAGTGTTCGAATCATGGTTTCTCCGCAGTCCGTCAAAGTGACCCCGCTCGACAAAAAGAAGGCGCCGGACAACCGGCGCCCTGCTTCACAAGGGAGGAATCAATGACTACGAAAATGACATTACGGGATGATCTTTATGATTGGAAATAATATAAATTCATTTTCTTATTTCCTTTACTACTATGTCGCGACCTTGTGCCGCGCACATGCAAACGCCGGCTTCAAGCAGTACACAATGAACCACTGTTCAGCGCGGCGATGCCCGCCTTTGCGGAAGTCCATCAGCCGTTTCGTCTTCCAGCAACGCCGCCGCAATCAGGGCTTGCGCCCGCTCACGATAGACTTCGCCAAAGAACAGCAGCGCCGGGCCGTGGATCTGCAAGTCGGCGCTTTCCCTCAGGCCGCGCAACGTGGTGCCAATCTGGCGCGCATCGGGTAGCGAGGCATTCTCGACAATCATGACCGGGGTCGCGGGGGACATGCCCTGCCCTTCCAGTACCCGCGCGATTTCCGCCGCCTTGCCGGCCGCCATGTACAACACCGCGGTATCCGCGCTCGCCACGCTCGGCGCCCAGTCGCTGGTGTCCTCGCCCTCCCCGACGCGCGGCGTGGCGAAAGTCACGCTGCGGCTCACACCCCGCCGCGTCAGCGAAACGCCGATCTCCGCGCTGGCCGCCAGCGCCGAAGTCACGCCGGGGACCACTTCGCAAGTTATTCCCGCGGTCGCCAGCGCACCGATTTCTTCCTGCGCGCGCCCGAACAGCATCGGATCGCCGCCCTTGAGCCGGACCACAACCGCGTACTTCGCCGCAGCCTCGACCAGGTTGCGGTTGATGAAGCGCTGGTCGGTGGAGATGCGGCTGCAGCGCTTGCCCACCGCGACCAGTTTGGCCTGTGGGGCGAGTGCCAGAGTTTCCGGATGCACCAGCGCATCGTAAAAAACGATGTCGGCGCGTTTGAGGATTTCCGCACCACGCAGCGTGATCAGATCGGCTGCCCCCGGCCCTGCGCCAATCAAATAGACCTTGCCTATCATGCGAACTCCAGCAGCGCGCGTTTGTCCTTGACCTTGGCCCACTCGTCTGCGTCCTCGGGAGAAGGCTTCTTCTGCGTGATCCGCGGCCACACCTTTGCAGCCTCGGCGTTGATGCGGATGAAGTCGAGCTGGTCCTCCGGCACCTCCTCCTCTGTGCAGATGGCTTCCACCGGACACTCCATGACGCAAAGCATGCAGTCGATGCAGGCCTCCGGATCGATCGCAAGGAAGTTCGGCCCTTCGACGAAGCAATCTACCGGGCATACCGTCACGCAATCGGTATATTTGCACTTGATGCACGCTTCAGTGACAACGTAGGCCATTTCTATTCCGCTTTCCCGATTAATTTCGGCCATCACTCGATGAGACCGGCGGCCACGGTGTTGTTGGTCGCTTCATCGACAACGATGAAACTGCCCGCCGTGCGGTTGCTGCGGTAAGGTTCGAATACGAGCGGCTGCGCGGTCTTGATGGAAACGCGCCCAATGTCGTTTAGCGCAAGGGTATCGGCCGGCTCCTGCGCGAGCGAGTTGACATTGACGCGGTAGCGCGGCGCATTGATCAGAGCCTTCACCGTGCGCGTGCCGTGCTTGATAAGGTAAGGGCGACTGCGATTGAACGGTTCCTCCGCCAGCCAGCACAGCGTGGCCTCCAGTTCGCGGGATACTGAGGACTCGGCGCCCGCAGCCACCAGCACGTCGCCACGCGAGATGTCGAGCTGATCCTCGAGCACGATGGTCACCGACCGCGGTGCGTGCGCCTCACTCAGCGACCCGTCGAAGGTGCGGATTTCGCGGACCCGCGAGCGTTGCCCGGACGGCAGCAAGGTCACCGCATCGCCGGCGCCGACGCTGCCGGACTCGATGCGCCCGGCATAACCGCGCGCATCCGCTACACCGCTGTCTCCAGGCCTTGCCACAAGCTGCACCGGAAAGTAGAACTTTCCGTGCGATGCAGATCGCGCGACCTCGGCAGTCTCAAGAATTTCCAGCAGCGTCGGTCCGCGGTACCAGGACAGGTTCTCGCCGCGTTCGACCACCATGTCGCCGCGCAATGCGGATATCGGCAGGAAATCGATGCGATGAAAGTCCAGATCGCGGGCAAATGATTCAAACGACGCCCGGATGGCGTTGAACGCTTCTTCGGAGTATTCGACCAGGTCCGTCTTGTTGACCGCCAGCACCAGGTGCGGAATGCGCAGCAGGCTGGCGATATAGGCGTGTCTGCGCGACTGGGTAAGCAGTCCCTTGCGTGCATCCACCAGAACGATCGCCAGATCGGCTGTAGACGCGCCCGTCACCATGTTGCGGGTGTACTGTTCGTGGCCGGGCGTGTCGGCAATGATGAACTTGCGCGAGGGCGTGGCGAAGTAGCGGTAGGCCACGTCGATGGTGATGCCCTGCTCGCGTTCGGCCAGCAGGCCGTCGGTCAGCAGGGAAAGATCGATGCCCTCCTGGCCGCGGCGCCGGGTGGACGTCTCGATCGAAGAAAGCTGATCCTCGAAAATCGCCTTGGTATCGAACAGCAGGCGGCCGATCAGCGTGCTCTTGCCGTCATCCACGCTGCCTGCGCTGGTGAAGCGCAGCATGCCGGTCTCGATCGGTTGAAGGTTTTCGATTGCAGACATGACGGTTCCTAAAAATAGCCTTCCTTCTTGCGCAGTTCCATCGACGCTTCCGAGGTCTGGTCGTCCATGCGCGTTGCGCCGCGTTCGGTGATCCGGGTGATTGCCGTCTCGGCGATGATGTCTTCGGCATTTGTGGCGGCGGACTCGACCGGGCAGGTGCAGGTCATGTCGCCGACGGTGCGAAAACGCACCGAAAGCGTTTCCACCGCCTCGCCGGGTTTGGGTTGCACCAGCTCGGACAACGGCAACAGGCCGCCGGGCTTGCGGATTACCTCGCGCCGGTGCGCGTAGTAAATCGACGGCACGGCAAGGTTTTCGCGGCGGATGTATTGCCAGACGTCCAGTTCGGTCCAGTTGCTGATCGGGAACACGCGGATATTCTCGCCCGGGTGAACGCGGGTGTTGAACAGGCTCCACAGTTCCGGCCGCTGATTCTTCGGATCCCACTGGCCGAACTCGTCGCGAAACGAGAAGATGCGCTCTTTCGCGCGCGCCTTCTCCTCGTCGCGGCGCGCGCCGCCGATGCAGGCATCGAAACCGTGCTCGGCAATGGTGTCGAGCAACGTCACCGACTGATGCTTGTTACGGCTCTCGTCTTCGGAGCGTAGCCGCACCCTGCCCTTGCGCATCGATTCCTCGACGTGGCCGATCACCAGTCGCTCGCCCAGTTCCGCCGCGCGCGCGTCGCGGAAGGCGATCACCTCGGCGAAGTTGTGTCCGGTATCGATGTGCAGGAGCGGAAACGGGAACTTTCCGGGACGGAACGCCTTTTCCGCCAGCCGCAGCAGGCAGATCGAATCCTTGCCACCGGAAAACAGCAATGCCGGGTTGCGACACTCGGCCGCCACCTCGCGCAGGATGTGGATGGCCTCGGATTCGAGCCAGTCCAGATGGTCGATGCGCGATGACGATTCTTCTATTCTTTCCAGCACGGCACTCACGATTTCTTTCCTTCGCTCGGTTTACCCAGGGGTGAAACGTGCAGCCCACACTCTTTCGCATCCGACCTTTCCCACCACCAGCGTCCGGCGCGTATGTCCTCGCCGGGCCGGATCGCGCGCGTGCAGGGCTCGCAGCCGATCGAGGGGTAGCCACGATCGTGCAGCGCGTTGTACGGCACACCGCGGTCCCTGATGCAGGCCCAGACCTCGGCCTCGCTCCAGTCGGCAAGCGGATTGAACTTCGGAATGCCGTGCGTCGCATCGTGCTCGCGCAACGGCAGGTCGGTCCGAGTCGCGGACTGCGCACGTCGCAGTCCCGTGATCCAGGCGTCCCTGCCCGCCAGCGCCCGCGCCAGCGGCTCAACTTTGCGGATATGGCAGCAGCGCTTGCGCAGATCGACGCTTTCGTAGAATGCGTTCAAGCCGTGTTCCTTCACGTAGCGTGCCACCGCGTCGGGGTCCGGCCGGAACGCTTCGATCTCATGGCCGTAATGCCTGCGTACGCGTTCGAGCAAATCCAGCGTTTCGCGATGCAGGCGTCCGGTTTCAAGCGTAAAGATCGCGATCGGCAGACCGGCGCTCAGGATCGCATCGGTCAAGACCATGTCCTCCGCGCCCAAGCTGCTGGAAAAGACGGCGTGGGGAAACTCAGCGACGATGGCTTCGAGCCGCTCGGTCAGGGTCTCGTACGGGTACACGGCAGCCGCTGAGACGGCGGGAGATGGTGCGCTCATGTCTGCAGTCTTGTGTCAGTTGCCGTGGGGCGGCGCCGGCCAGGCGCGCACGTGGCGGCGAAATGCGGGTACCGCGTTGTCCCACGAGCCCTGGTAGGCGTCCGAGAACGGCTGCAGGGAACGCAGCGCCTGCCGAACATCCTTGTCCGGGCGCACGGCGAATGCGTCGAAGCCGACTCGACGCATGAAGAAAAGCTGGTCAGGCAGCACGTCGCCGATTGCGCGCAGTTCGCCCAGATAGCCGAACCGCGAACGCAGCAGGTAAGCCACGGAATAGCCGCGCCCGTCGGTAAACTTCGGAAAGTCCACCGCCACCAGAGACAACTGCGGCAGCCACGGCGCGATCGGTGACGGATCGTCGGCGCCGGCGAGCCACACGCCCACGTCGCCGCGCGCGATCAGCTCGTCGGGCCGCTCCAGCCACAGGGCGAGCGGAACCACGATACGGCCCGCGGGAATCTCGACTTCGGCCAGGGGCATTTCCGGCGCGGCGCGCAGGATCTGCCAGTCGTCCGCAACGACGGCGCCGCCGCGAATGATTTCAGGCATCGGTGACCAGTCCTTCGCTTGCTTCTTTTTTCGTGCGTGCCGGCGTCCCGTACACGCCGGTCTTGAAGGGCGTGATGCCCAGCCGTTCCACGGTGTCCACGAAGCGTTCGTCGGCTTCGCGCTTTTCCAGGTAGATCTCCACCAGCCGCGACACTACGTCGGGCATGTCTTCGGCCTTGAACGACGGTCCGATCACCTTGCCGATCGCGCTGCGGCCGTGCCCGGCGTCGGAACCGTCGGCGCCGCCGATCGACACCTGATACCACTCCTCCCCGTCCTTGTCGACGCCGAGGATGCCGATGTGGCCGGCGTGGTGGTGCCCGCATGAGTTCATGCAGCCGGAAATGTTGAGGTTCAACTCGCCGATGTCATGCAGATAGTCCAGGTCGTCGAAGCGGCGCTGGATCGCCTCGGCAATCGGAATCGACTTGGCGTTGGCAAGCGAGCAGAAGTCGCCGCCGGGACAGGCGATGATATCGGTCAGCAGCCCGAGGTTGGGGGTGGCCAGCCCGGCCTGCCGCGCCTCTTCCCAAAGCGTATACAGATCGCCGGCGCGCACGTCGGGCAGGATCAGGTTCTGTTCGTGCGAGACGCGGATCTCGCCGAAACCGAAGCGTTCAGACCAGTCGGCCACCCGCTCCATCTGCTCGGCGGTCGCGTCCCCCGGCGCCACGCCGGTCTTTTTCAGCGACAGGACCACCGCCCGGTAGCCGGGAACGCGATGCTGACGCACCGCCCGTCCCGTCCATCGGGCGAAACCGCGGCTCTCGGCGATTCGGCGTGCCAGTTCGCCTTCATCCTCCGGACGCAGCTGATAGTCCGGCGCGGTGAAATATGCAGAAACGCGTTTGAGTTCTTCTTCGGTGAGCGTGCCCGGACCGTCCTTCACCACAGCCCACTCTTCCTCCACCTGGCGCGCAAACTCCTCGGCACCGAGGGCCTTTACCAGGATCTTGATGCGCGCCTTGTAGATGTTGTCGCGGCGCCCGTAGCGGTTATAGACGCGCAGGATGCACTCGACGTAGGTCATCATGTGCTGCCACGGCAGGAACTCGCGGATCACCGTGCCCACGACCGGCGTGCGGCCCATGCCGCCGCCCACGAGCACGCGCAGCCCAAGTTCGCCGTCCGGCGCGCGCCGCAGGTATAGGCCGATGTCGTGGAAGGCGGTAGCGGAACGATCCTCCACGGATCCGTTGACCGCGATCTTGAATTTGCGCGGCAGGAAACTGAATTCCGGATGGAAAGTGGACCACTGGCGCAGGATCTCGCACAGCGGCCGCGGATCGATGATCTCATCGGGCGCAATGCCGGCGAACTCGTCCGAGGTGATATTGCGCACGCAGTTGCCGCTGGTCTGAATGGCGTGCATTTCCACCGATGCCAGGTCGGCGAGGATGTCGGGGGAATCCTCGAGGCGGGGCCAGTTGAACTGGATGTTCTGGCGCGTGGAGAAATGCCCGTAGCCGCGGTCGTAACGGCGCGCGATGCACGCCAGCATGCGCAACTGCGTAGCCGACAGAAGGCCGTAGGGAATCGCCACGCGCAGCATCGGTGCGTACTTCTGTATGTACAGCCCGTTCTGCAGGCGCAGAGGCCGAAACTCGTCCTCGGTCAGATCCCCCGCGAGAAAGCGCCGCACCTGATCGCGGTACTGCGCCACGCGCTCGGCGACGAGGTTGCGATCAACTTGATCGTATACGTACATCGACATCCTTCGTTTCGTGAATAAACAACTGCCGCGTCACCACACCAGCTTGCCGCCGATGACTACCAGCAGCGACGCCAGCGCCGGTCGCAGGAACCGCTCCGGAACCCTCGAACCAGCGTGACTGCCGAGGTAGATTCCGGGCAGCGAACCGACCAGCAGGCTGCCGAGGAGGGCGAGGTCCACCGTCCCCATCGACAGGTGACCCAGACCTGCCACTGCGGTAAGCGGAACAGCGTGGGCAATATCGCTGCCGACGATGCGTGCCGCCGGCAGCAACGGGAACAGGAACAACAGCGCGGTGACGCCCAGGGCGCCCGCCCCCACCGAACTCAGCGTTACCAATGCGCCGAGCACGGCGCCCGTGGCGACCGTCACCACGACCACATGTCGCTGGCGCCAGCTCTCGCCCTCGATTACCTTGCGCGTGGCCAGCCGCTGTAATCGCTCCTTGAACAGCAGTGCAAGCGCTGTCAGGATCAGCGCCACGCCAAGCGAGGCGGTAATGATTCCGGACACGCGCGAGGTCTCGACACCCAACACTCGCAACACCACTACGCAAAACAATGCGGCGGGAAGACTCCCGGCGGCAAGCAATCCGACGAGTTTCCAGTCGACGTTGCCGCGCCTCGAATGCACCCAGACGCCGGCGCTCTTGGTAATCGAGGCGTACAGCAGATCGGTGCCTACGGCGGTCGCCGGATTGATGCCGAATACCAGGACCAGCAGTGGGGTCATCAACGAACCGCCGCCGACGCCGGTCATGCCGACGATGAACCCGATCACAAAGCCGGAAATCGTGTACGCGAACTCCATAGTTCTGTTGCCGCCTCTGCTCCGGTTGGGGTTACGCGCACAAACGCGCCCGTCACTTACAAAAACGTCGCGCAATCCTAGCAATGCGCGTTATATTCCTTACGACTATTCTGTTAGTATTAAATACGTTTTACTTATTTGCATAAGCCGCGATGAAACTCCAGCAATTGCGTTATATCTGCGAAGTGGCGCGCCACAACCTCAATCTTTCCAACGCCGCGGAAGCGCTGTTCACCTCACAGCCTGGCATCAGCAAGCAGATCCGCAGCCTCGAGGAGGAACTGGGCGTGGACATCTTCGTGCGCCACGGCAAGCGGGTAGTGGCGGTCACCGAGCCGGGCAAGGCTATCCTTGAGATCGCCCAGCGGATGCTGAGAGACGTCGAGAACCTCAGGCAGGTGGGCGAGGAATTCACCGAGGAGGACAAGGGCCACCTGACCATTGCGACTACGCACACCCAGGCTCGATACGCGCTGCCGCATGTGATCCAGCGGTTCACCAGGCGTTATCCCGGGGTGCGCCTGAGCCTGCGCCAGGGTAGTCCGACCCAGATTTCGGAGCTGGTGACTTCAGGGGAGGCCGACATCGCCATCGCCACCGAAGCGATTGAACTGTACGAGGACCTGGTGATGCTGCCCTGCTACGAGTGGAACCGCTGCGTGCTGGTGCCGCCGGGGCATCCGCTGCTGAAGGTGAAAAAGCTCACGCTGGAGGCGATGGCGAGCTTCCCGATCATTACCTACGACTTCGCCTTCACCGGCCGGTCGCGGATCAACCAAGCATTTGCCGACAAGAGCCTGACACCAAACGTGGTGCTCACCGCCATCGACGCCGACGTGATCAAGACCTACGTGGAACTCGGGCTGGGAATAGGGATCGTGGCCATGATGGCTTACGACCCGAAGCGTGATACGCACCTGCGCGCGATGGACGCCAGCCACCTTTTCGAACCCAGCACCACGCGCATTGGCATCCGCAAGAACAGCTACTTGCGCGGCTATACCTACGAATTCATCGAGATGTTCGCGCCCCACCTCACCCGCAAAGTGGTGGACGACGCCATGCACACCAAGGGCTAAGCCTTCTTGACGAAGTCGCGCAGCCGGAACCCGAGCAGCCACAGGCTGCCGAGATAGACGCCGGCACCCAGCACGACCAGCATCGCCAGCCGCGCAACACGCACCCATGCCGGATCGAGGAGCCAGGAGCTTTCCGCGCCCATCGCCAGCCACAGCGACGTGCTCATCAGCAACAGCGCCGCGACAATCCTGGACAGAAACCCGAGCCATCCGGGCTGGGGCTGGAAGATGCCGTGCCGGCGCAACTTGTAGAAGAGCAGGCTGGCGTTGATGCAGGCGCCCAACGAGATAGCCAGCGCCAGCCCGGCGTGCTGCAGCTGCCAGACGAACGCAAGGTTCATCAGCTGAGTCGCGACCAGCGTGATTACCGCGATCTTTACCGGCGTCCTGATATTCTGGCGCGCATAGAAAGCCGGGGCCAGGACTTTTACCAGGATCAGGCCCAGCAAGCCTACGCTGTAGGCCATGAGCGCCTGCCGGGTCATCATGGCGTCCTGCCAGGTAAAAGCGCCGTAATGGAACAGAGTCGAGATCAGCGGCACCGCCAGCAGCGCCAGGGCTGCCGCGCAAGGAAGCGCGAGAACAAACGTCAGCCGCAATCCCCAATCGAGCAGCCGCGAATACTCGTCGGTGGTCTTGTCGGCAAAACTCCTGGTCAGGCTCGGCAGCAGGATGGTGCCCAACGCCACCCCCAGCAGTCCGGTCGGGAATTCCATCAGCCTGTCGGCGTAGTAGAGCCATGACACGCTGCCGGTCACCAGGAATGAAGCGAAGATGGTGTTGATCAGCAGGCTGATTTGCCCGATGGACACACCGAACACCGCCGGACCCATGAGTTTCAGGATCCGCCACACGCCGGGATTCCTCAGTTCCAGCCTGAAGCGCGGCAGCATGCCGATCCTGGCCAGGAAGGGAAGCTGGAACCCGAGTTGAAGAACACCGCCTGCAAACACGGCCCAGGCCAGCACCTTAACCGGCGGATCGAAGTACGGTGCGAGCCAGAGCGCGGCGACGATGAAGGCGACGTTGAGCAGCGTCGGCGTAAACGCCGGAATCGAGAACCTGCTCCAGGTATTCAGGATTCCGCCGGCGAGCGACGTAAGCGAAATGAAAAGGATGTAGGGAAAGGTGATGCGCAGCAGTTCGACGGTGACCTGAAACTTGTCCGGGGAAGCCGTGAATCCGGGTGCTGTAACGTAGATGATCCAAGGCGCCGCAACCACCCCGAGCGCTGAGACAAAAATGAGCGCGAGGGCCAGCAGCGTGGCAACGTGGTCCACCAGCGCGCGGGTCTCGTCCTGCGTGCGGGTGTTGCGATACTCTCCCAGGATGGGCACGAAAGCCTGCGAAAATGCACCTTCAGCGAACAGCCGCCGCAACAGGTTGGGAAGGCGAAACGCGACGAAGAAGGCGTCGGTATAGAGTCCTGCACCGAAGGCGCGCGCTATGACGGCATCGCGGACGAACCCGAGTATGCGCGACAGCAGCGTCATGCTGCTGACAGTGGCTAGCGCCTTGAGCAGGTTCATTATCTAGTTGTGTCGGTTGGAATCTGCCGCCTGCGCCAGCATTGTAACCGAGAGGTCGTATCGCCCCCGCCGCCAGGGACACATTGACAGTACGAAGGGGGCCCGTCGCAGGCGGGCGCCTGGCCGGCGCACGGCCCCGGCTCGGTCTTCCGGGAACGGGATTGCGGGTTGCCAACAGGCCGTCGAGCCAGTACCATAGCGCACTTTTTCGCGTGTCCCCCCGGTTAAGGAAGATCTAATGGCCAACATTGCTTCAGCCAAGAAACGTGCGCGCCAGGCGCAAAAACGCCGCATCCATAATGCTGGTCAGCGCACCGAACTACGTTCCGCGCTCAAGAACGTGAGGAAGGCGATCGCGGCAGGCGACAAGAAGGCCGCCCAGGCACAATTTCAGCAATCGCAGAGCCGGATCGATTCGATCGCCGACAAGAGGATCGTGCACAAGAACACGGTTTCGCGTCAGAAAAGCCGACTTGCCGCAGCCATCAAGGCGATGGCCTGATCCGGAAGGAACACAAAAACAAAAAGGCCCGCAGTGCTGCTGCGGGCCTTTTGTTTTGTGTCAGCGACTCAGGCGGCCTGGACCTGGAGTTGAACTGCGCGTCGAACCTCGTGCCGGCCCTCGCGTACCTGCAACTCGTTGTCGCGTGCGAAGGACATGAGAAATCTGAAGGCTTCGGGATTCGCCTCCTCCAGCCGGCGGTCGACGACCACACATTTGACGCCGGCGGAGATGACTGGTTTGAGGTAGGGCGAGTAATTGATGCGCTGGTCTTCGCCGAACAGCGACATGCATCCGCATAAGCGCTCGGCCCAGTCGCTGGGACGGAATGTCTGACCGGTACACGTGATGCCGACAATGACGAGTTCCAAGCGTGGGCCAGACATGATGCGAATCCTCGAAAGTTGTGCGCAGTTTACCAGAGATTATTGCGGCGCAGCAACCGCCCCATGAGACGGCCCGAAATAGATCTATCTTATTGTTTTTAGAAAACTAATAACCCTCCGTACGCACCTTTCAGGGTTATGCAATAGTGCAGCGAACAAAACCTGGCCGAGCTGTTCACTGCAACAGCTGGCGGCCGGCCCGCGGGCGACGCGAATAAGCCGGGTATCGTTGTTGCCATAGCGCAGATCGCCGAATCTCCTTGCCGCGCGTCGGGATCCGGATTCCACCTTCAATTACAGTCGGACGAGCGAATCGAACGCGGGCGCCATTACCCAAAGGGTGCCGCAAGAAATGCATGTATTGAACAGCGCTCGCGCGGGGCCGAATGCGGGTGAAAACGCTTGCATCCACATACCGATTCGGATAAATATAGCGGCTGTAAACCCCAACATTTTCAACAACACACACGGCGGCTTTTTGCCGCCGTGTGCTTTTTCTGAGCGGGTAAAAACACCCGGGCGGGTAAGACCATGCAACACCTGATGAACACTTACGGCAGGCAAGCCATTGCGTTCTCGCGCGGCGAGGGTTCCTGGCTCTGGGATCTGGAAGGAAAGCGCTACCTCGACTGCCTGTGCAGCATCGCGGTCTCGGGCATCGGACATGCGCATCCCCGCCTGACCGCGGCCATCCGGGAACAGGCCGGGCGCCTCATCCATATCTCCAATCTCTACCGGATCCCCGAGCAGGAGCTGCTCGCCTCCCGGCTGTGCACGCTCGCGGGGATGGACAAGGTGTTCTTCTGCAATTCCGGATGCGAGGCAAACGAAGCGGCGATCAAGCTTGCGCGCCTTCACGGCCATCACAAGGGCATTGAGTCGCCTGCGATCATCGTCATGGAACAGGCCTTCCATGGCCGCACCATCGCCACGCTTTCCGCCACCGGCAGCCGCAAGGTTCAGGCCGGCTTCGAACCGCTGCTCAGCGGCTTCGTGCGCGCGCCGTACGACGACCTGCCGGCGCTCGAACAGGTGGCGGCGCTCAATCCCAATGTCGTCGCCGTGCTGGTGGAGCCGGTACAAGGCGAAGGCGGAATCAACGTTCCCGACGACGGTTATCTTGCGCACCTTCGCAGGGTCTGCGATGCGAAGGACTGGCTGTTGATGCTCGACGAGGTGCAGAGCGGCATGGCGCGCACCGGCAAATGGTTCGCCTATCAGCACACCGGCATCAAGCCCGACGTCATCACGCTCGCCAAGGGACTGGCAAACGGCTTTCCGATCGGCGCATGCCTGGCGAGAGGCGCGGCAGCGGATGTCTTCACGCCGGGCAAGCACGGCTCGACCTTCGGCGGCAATCCTCTGGCATGCGTTGCGGCGCTGGCCACGCTCGCCGTCATCGAAGACGAGGGCCTCGCGGCGCGCGCCGCCAAGCTCGGCGACATCATCCGCGAAGGCATCACCGCAAAGCTCGCGGGCGTGGCCGGCGTCAAGGATATCCGCGGCAAGGGACTGATGGTCGGGATCGAGCTCGATCGTCCCTGCGGCGAGCTGATCGAGCGCGGGCTCGAGGCCGGCCTGCTGATCAACGTTACCGCCGACACCGTGGTGCGACTGCTGCCGCCGCTGAACATGAAGGACGCTGAAGTGCAATTACTTATCGACGGCGTAAGCGGGGTCATCAGGACCTTTCTGACCGCCAGCAAGACCGACGCCGCCGTCACCCATTGACGGACCAATTCATGCCGTCTCCGAAGCACTTTCTGCAGTTCAAGGACCTCGGGCGGGACGAGCTCGAATACCTTTTCGGGCGCACGCGCTGGATCAAGCAGCAATTCAAGGCTTACCAGCCCCACCACCCGCTGTTCGATCGCACGCTGGTGATGATTTTCGAGAAGCAGAGCACGCGCACCCGGCTGTCGTTCGAGGCCGGCATGCACCAGCTGGGCGGCTCGGCGATCTTCCTCAGCACCCGCGATTCGCAGCTCGGCCGCGGCGAACCTGTGGAAGACGCGGCCCAGGTGATTTCGCGCATGTGCGACATCGTGATGATCCGCACCTTCGAGCAGGAGATCATCGAGCGGTTCGCCGCGCACTCGCGCGTGCCGGTGATCAACGGGCTGACCAACGAATACCACCCCTGCCAGATCCTTGCGGATATCTACACCTTCATCGAGAGGCGCGGGCCGATCCGCGGCAAGACGGTGGCGTGGATCGGGGACTCGAACAACGTTTGCAACACCTGGCTGCAGGCCGCCGAAGTATTGGGGTTCAACGTACATGTTTCCACCCCGCCCGGCTACCAAGTCGAACCGGAACGCGCCGGGCTCTATGGCACCGATCACTACGAGGAGTTCGACGATCCAATGGAAGCGGCACGCGGCGCCGACCTCGTAACGACCGATGTGTGGACCAGCATGGGCTTCGAGGCGGAAAACGAAGAGCGCAAGCGCGATTTCGAATATTGGCAGGTGGATGCGGAAATGATGCGGCTTGCCAGCCCCGATGTCCTGTTCATGCACTGCCTGCCCGCCCATCGCGGAGAAGAAGTCGCCACCGAGGTGATCGACGGCCCGCAAAGCGTGGTGTGGGAGGAAGCTGAAAATCGGCTGCACACCCAAAAAGCACTCATGGAATATCTGCTGCTCGGAAAGGTAACGACCTAGACAGGAACCAACGTGCTTCCGATTTCAGTGGAGGCTAACCTGACCGCCAAGGTGTGGTCAGGTTAAGGGCGCAGCCCGGCCGGAACTAAAATCGGCTGCACACCCAAAAAGCACTCATGGAATATCTGCTGCTCGGAAAGGTAACGACCTAGACAGGAACCAACGTGCTTCCGATCTCCCTGACCGCCAAGGTGTGGTCAGGTTAAGGGCGCAGCCCGGCCGGAACTAAAACAGGCTGCATACCCAGAAAGCGCTGATGGAGTATCTGCTACTGGGTCGCGTGGATGAAAACCGGAAATCAAAATAGAGAAAATGGTTGTCGGCAGTAGTAGCCAGGCCCGGGAGGGCAGGCGGTCGGGGCGCGTAGAGGCGTCGCGATCCGGAATTATTCAATTACTCTTAGGAGCCGCACATGATCGACAGAATCGTCATACCCCGCATTTTTCTGCTGCTTGTACTCCTCTTTCCCGCCTTCGGTGCGTTCGCTGCCGGCGACGAGGACGTCGCCTGGATTGCCGATAGCCGCGGCTGCAAGGTCGCCAACCCGTTCCCCCAGCCGGGCGAAACCATCAAATGGAACGGTTCCTGCAAAAGCGGCCTGGCCGACGGCAACGGCGTACTGGAATGGTTCGTCAACGGCAAACCCTTCGACCGCTACGAAGGCACGCTCAAGCAAGGCTGGGCCGAGGGCAAGGGAACGCTGCTGCGCGAAGGCGGCCGATACGTCGGCGACTGGAAGCGCAGCCTCCAGGACGGCAACGGTCGCTACGATGCAGCCGACGGCAGCTGGTACGAGGGCGAGTGGAAGGAGGGACAGCCGCACGGGCAGGGACAGTACCGGACGCCGGACGGACGCCTGTTCAGCGGCACCTGGGAGAACGGTGTGTACGAAGGCGAGATTGAAGACGATCCCAACAAGACTTGAGAGAGACTAGAAACATCGTGAAGAAGAAAGCGGCAACGAAACCCATCAGAAAAGTGGTGCTCGCCTACTCAGGCGGACTGGACACGTCGGTGATCCTGAAGTGGCTGCAGGACATCTACGGCTGCGAAGTCGTCACGTTCACCGCCGACATCGGCCAGGGCGAGGAGTTGGAGCCAGCACGCCGCAAAGCCCGGAAATTCGGTGTCAAGCAGATCTTCATCGAAGATCTGCGCGAAGAATTCGTTCGCGATTTCGTCTTCCCGATGTTCCGCGCCAACGCCGTGTACGAGGGCGAATACCTACTCGGCACCTCGATCGCGCGCCCGCTGATCGCCAAACACCTGGTGGAGATTGCGCGCAAGACCGGCGCAGACGCGATCTCCCACGGCGCTACCGGCAAAGGCAACGACCAGGTGCGTTTCGAACTCGGTGCCTACGCACTGATGCCGGATGTCAAAGTGATCGCTCCGTGGCGCGAATGGGACCTGCTCTCGCGCGAGAAGCTGCTGGCGTATGCCGACAAGCATGGGATCCCGGTGGATTTCAAGAAGAGGAAGGGCGGCGGCGCCCCGTATTCGATGGACGCCAACCTGCTGCACATTTCCTACGAGGGCGGGATTCTCGAGGACCCGGACTTCGAGCCCGAAGAGTCGATGTGGCGCGTCACCGTCTCCCCCGAGAAGGCGCCGAACCGGCCCGAATATGTGGAGCTGACCTACCGCAGGGGCGACATCGTCGCCGTGAACGGCAACAGGATGACGCCGGCGCAAGTGCTAACCAAGCTTAACCAGCTCGGCGGCAAACACGGCGTCGGCCGGCTCGACATCGTGGAAAACCGCTACGTCGGCATGAAGTCGCGTGGCTGCTACGAGACCCCGGGCGGCACCATCATGCTCAGGGCTCACCGTGCAATCGAATCGATCACGCTGGATCGAGAGGTGCTAGCCCTGAAGGACGACCTGATGCCCCGATATGCGCGCATGATCTACAACGGTTACTGGTTCAGCCCGGAGCGCGTGCTGTTGCAATCGCTGATCGACCACTCGCAACAGACCGTGATCGGCACGGTGAGGCTCAAGCTGTACAAGGGTACGGTATTGGTCGTCGGGCGCGCCTCGAAGACGGATTCCCTGTTCGACTCGAGGATCGCCACTTTCGAGGACGACAAGGGTGCCTATAATCAGGCTGATGCGGCAGGCTTTATCCGGCTGAACGCGCTGCGCCTGCGCATCGGAGCCAAGCGCAGGAACAGGAAATAGCGACTGGCCCGGCCACCGCGGGACGCCGTTCTGCGGGAGGCCGAAGAAACACCATGCGGGGAGGGTAACATCATGCCCAGTTTCGACATCGTTTCCGAGGTCAACCAGGTCGAGTTGAAGAATGCCATCGACCAGACCAACAAGGAAATTTCCAATCGTTTCGACTTCAAGGGGTCGGACGCGCGCGTCGAGCTTGCCGACAAGGCGCTGACCGTGTTTGCCGACGATGATTTCAAGATCGCACAGGTCTATGACGTGCTGATCGCCAAGATGGCCAAACGCAACGTGGACGTACGTTCGCTGCAACGCGCCAAGTCCGAGAAAATCGGCGGTGACAAGATGAAGCAGGTGATCACCGTCAGGGTCGGCGTGGACCAAGAACTCGGCAAGAAGATTCAGAAGATGGTCAAGGACAGCAAGCTCAAGGTTCAGGCCAGTATCCAGGGAGACGCGGTGCGCATTTCCGGCGCCAAGCGTGACGATCTTCAGCAGGTGATCACGATGATGAAGAAAAACGTGACGGACTATCCGCTGCAGTTCGCCAATTTCCGCGACTGAAATAATTCGGTGACTGGTGACGGGAAAAGGCAGGGATGAAGGCGGAAGGATGAGGAAAGGCATTGACGAGTCGGTCAATAGGGCCCGAAGTCAGGTCTGCCCGATACCTCGGTCATCATTCAGTTAGTCTGCAACCATTTGCCCGTGCGCCATCCCGGCAATGGGCTCCGTTTCGTTTTTCTTTGCATCCTTTCTTACTTTTCCTTTGCGTCCTCTGCGTCAACGCTCTTAGGGCCGGCCATCGGCCGGCTGGATCCAATTCAACACACCGTGCCCAACACTTACGTCTTACGCCTTTAGTCCCTTGACCCATTGATCGTAGAGCCGGCTCGCCACACGGCGCAACGCCGCCAGTTTCTCCTGCATCCCGTGCTGCATCCGTTCCGGCGACTGCACCGCCGGACCACCGCTGTCCGCGATCTCGTTCGCTCCGGTCTCGCACCAGCTTTTGACCAGCTCCTCGGTCATTTCAACGTGGCACTGCATACCAAGGCTGTTGCCGATCACGAAGCCCTGGTTCTCGCAGTAGCGGTTGCCCATGATGCGTACTGCGCCTTGCGGAATGGTAAACGTCTCGCCGTGCCAGTGAAACGATTCGAAGCGCTCGATGCCGGGTCCGAACCACTGCCGCGCGATCGGATTGTCGGCGATCTCGATTTCGCCCCAGCCGATTTCCTTGACCGGATTGCGGCCGACCGTGCCACCCAATGCCTTCGACATCAACTGTCCGCCAAGGCAATGACCGAGGACAGGAACTTCGCGAGCAACTGCCTGGCGGATGAGCTGCAATACCGGCGGGATCCAGGGCAAATCGTCGTTCACGCTCATCGGCCCGCCCATGAACACCAGGCCGCCGAATTTCTGCGGCTGGGCCGGAACCGCTTCGCCCTGGTCCACGGCTATCAGGCGCCAGGGGATGTTCTGCGAGTCCAGATACGTGGCAGAATATCCCGGTCCTTCCGTGGGCGAGTGGCGGAATATCGCAACAGGTTTCATCGCCAAAGGGGTCCTCATGCGGTTCAAGGCCGCGAATGTTACTGCAATTATTGTTGCCCTCATATCCTGCCCGGCAGCCGCACAGGAAGTGAGGGTACTGGCGCTGTTCGAAGGCAAGGCACTGCTCGCCGTCGACAACGGCAAGCCGCGCACCGTGCGTGTCGGGGAAACCTACGCCGGCGTCAAGCTCATCAGCGCCAACAGCGAGGAAGCCGTTGTTTCCGTCAGCGGCAAGCGCCAGCGCCTGAAACTCGGTGAAGGCATTTACAGCACTGCAACGTTACCGAGCGGAAACGCGACGGTCACGCTGAACTCCGACCCGCGGGGACATTTCGTCACCACCGGCACGATCAACGGAGCATCGATGAGTTTCCTCGTGGACACCGGCGCCACCATGGTCTCGATGGGAATAGAAGATGCGCGCCGTGCGGGCGTAAACTATCTCGAGGGAACGCGCGGCCACTCGCAGACGGCCAATGGCGTCACGCCGGTTTACAGAGTGAAGCTCAGCAATGTGAAGCTGGGGGATATCACGCTCAACGACGTGGACGGCGTGGTTCACGAGAAAAGTTCATTCCCGGTGGTGCTGCTCGGCATGAGTTTCCTCGGCCAACTGGAAATGCGCCGCGAAGGCAACAGTCTCACGCTGACCAAGCGGTACTGACTCTGCGGCAGTTCACGCCGGGCACCCTCCCTGCCCGGCCCTCCCGCGCGCGATGCCCGCATCTGCTAATCTCTGCGCTCCTGAACGCTTCAGGCCACGAACAACGAATAATCGCGGAGGCATGATGATCTACGAACTGCGCATTTACCACGCCTGCCCGGGCAAACTGCCGGCCTTGAACGCACGATTTTCCAACCACACCCTGAAAATGTGGGAACGGTTCGGCATCCGCCCTGTCGGCTTCTGGACAACAGCCATCGGCGACAGCAACAACGATCTGTACTACATCCTGGAGTGGGAGACTCTGGCCGAGCGCGAGCAGAAGTGGAACGCCTTTGTCACCCACCCCGACTGGCTGGCAATCCGGGCCGAGACCGAAAAGGACGGCCATCTGGTGAACCACATCACCAACATGATCCTGACGCCGACCGCATACTCGAAAATGCGCTAGAGCCACCTCACCACCTCGTCCTACCCACCTCATCCCCGCCTTCTCCCCCCACGTGGGCGGAGAAGGAGTAAAAAAAGAGACGGGCGACCAGTTGGTCGCCTGTTTTCTTTTGAGCTTCACCATTCCCTCTCCGCGTCAGGGGGAGAGGGCTAGGGTGAGGTGGTCCCTCTGAATCGGGGGCTTTGACGGCTTTCCGGCTTTAAGTAGAATGCTCCACAGGGCCGCCATCGCGGCCCGTTTTTTCCGGCAACGCAGGCGCTCATCATGGACGAGAAACTCGTATACAACGTCAACGTCACGGCCCAGGACGTCCTCCCCACCCCGGAGGACATCAAACGCCGCGTACCCTTGACCGACAAGGCGGAAACCACGGTCCTGGAAGGCCGGCATGCGCTGGAACGCATTCTCGACAGCAAGGATCACCGGTTGATGGTGGTAGTCGGCCCGTGCTCGATACACGACCCGGTGGCAGCGATGGATTACGCGCACCGACTGAAGGGGATGGCCGAAGAAGTAGGCGATACGCTGTTCATCGTGATGCGCGTCTATTTCGAAAAGCCGCGCACCACCACGGGCTGGAAAGGCCTGATCAACGACCCGCGCATGAACGACTCCTTCCATATCGAGGAAGGCCTGCAGCTCGCCCGCAAGGTACTGCGCGACATCAACGAGCTGGGACTTCCTGCGGGAACCGAGGCGCTCGATCCGATCAGCCCGCAATATCTCGGCGACCTGGTGACCTGGAGCGCGATCGGCGCGCGCACCACCGAGTCACAGACGCACCGCGAGATGGCGAGCGGCCTGTCAACGCCGGTGGGCTTCAAGAACGGTACCGACGGTGGATTGCAGGTGGCGATCAACGCGCTGTTGTCGGTGTCGCGGCCGCACAGTTTCCTCGGCATCAACCAGGGCGGCCAGGTTTCGGTGATCCGCACCAAGGGCAACGGCTACGGCCATATCGTCCTGCGTGGTGGCGCCAAGGGTCCGAACTACGACTCGGTGACGATCGCGGTGGTTGAAAAAGAGCTGACGAAGAATAAGCTGCCCGCCAACATCGTGGTCGACTGCAGCCACGCCAACTCCAACAAGGACCACAACCTGCAGCCGCTGGTGGCCAGAGACTGCGCCCACCAGATCATGGAAGGCAACCGGTCCATCGTCGGCGTGATGCTGGAGAGCAATATCAACGCCGGCAACCAGTCGATCCCGGCCGACCTGAAACAGCTGAAGTACGGTGTCTCCGTCACCGACGCCTGCATCGACTGGCCGACCACCGAGAAGCTGCTGCGCGAAATCCGGCTGAAACTGAAGGACGCGCTGCCTAAGCGGGTCCCGAGAACTGCGGAAATCAGAAAGATCAGCGGCTAACTATCATCGATTGTTTGTAGCAATCGGGCGGAGAATTTGATTTTTGCAACGACGGGCGGTCAACTGGTCGCCCGTTTGCATTTACTTCTCCCTCTCCCCCAGAGGGCGGAGAGGGTCGGGGAGAGGTGGGTGGCCAGTGCAACGGTCACGCGCCGGTTGTGCGTCCCCTTGTTCTCGATCTTGACGACCCGCACCTGCCCGATCTCGCCGGTGTTCGCAACGTGCGTGCCGCCGCAGGCCTGCAGGTCCACGGCGGCGATCTCGAGCAGCCGCACGCGACCCATTCCCACCGGCGGTTTCACGCTCATGGTCTTCACCAGTTCCGGACGGTCGGCCAATTCCTCATCGGTGATCCATTTCGGCGTCACCGCGTAATTGCCGCCGATCAGTTGGTTGAGCCTCTCCTCGATCTGATCGCGGTCGAGCATCTGCTCGGGCAGATCGAAATCCAGTCGCCCCGAATCGTAGCGCACCGACCCGCCTGTCACGCCTGCGGGGACGACCGCCGAAAGCACGTGCAGGCAGGTGTGAATGCGCATGTGGTGATGGCGCCGGTCCCAGTCGATCGCCGCCACCACGCGGTCGCGGGCGTTCAAGCGGGCGCTACCCGGCACCGGAATATGCAGCACCGTTCCCGGTGCTTCACCCTTGCGGGTGTCTGCGATCGCGACCTCGCGACCGTCTTCGGTATTTAGAGAACCTACGTCGCCGGGTTGCCCGCCGCCGAGCGGGTAGAACACGGTGCGGTCGAGCACGATGCCGCGCTCGTCCGCAGTGACCACCCGCGCTTCGCAGTTCCTCAAGTACGCGTTGGCATAGAAAAGCAATTCCGTCATCGCTCTGAGCCTCGCAGTTACGCTCTTGTTTCGCCTTGAGGGGAAGAGGGTGGCGAGGTGGTGGTCGGCCAGTCCGAGAACGGGACGGGGCTTCTTCTCGGTGTTATAGGTCAGGTAGGTCCACAGGCCGTAGACATAGACCGAAAGCTGCTTGCCGAATCTGAGCGCACGTTCGTTGGGCCTGCCCGTTATCAGGGTAACGATGACCTGAAACAGGACCACGACCCACATGATGAATTCGGCCACTTTGTACAGGACCGCAAACAGGATCATGTACAACAACCTCTCCCATCGCGAATAGCCGTTCATCTGCCGTACCGGATTTTCCATTTCTTCTCCTTTTCCGTGTCCGGCTGTTGAAACCGGACTCCGGCCGTACATGGGACCATCACCGTGGAATTCAATCTAATTCTTCCCGACACGGGGCTTGTGCCTGGCATTCCCGGCGTCGCCTTCCTTGCCAGTCATCGCCGCGGCTTCGGCGATCAGCCACTCCACAAAATGAGTCACCTCCGGACGTCCCAACGTGGCCGGTGTTCTTACGATGAAGTAAGCCCGGTCCGTTACCGATCCGAGCGGAAACGGCGCAACAAGCGCCCTGTCGGCCAGAAGTTTTTTCACCAGCGGCCGGCGCCCCAATGCCACGCCCTGCCCCGCGAGCGCCGCGCCTATCGTCTGGTCATAGTGGTTGAAGCGCAGCGAGTCGGCCGGCTCGAGATCGGGGACGCCCGCGGTCTCGAGCCAGACGTTCCAGGTGAGCCATGGTGCCGGGCGCTGCGGTTCGTCGTAGTGCAACAGCACATGGTGCCGCAGGTCCTGCGGCGATTTCAACGGCCGGTTCCGATCCCTCAGCAGCGCCGGACTGCACACCGGCAGGATCTCCTCGCCGAACAGACGCACCGATCCGGCTGGCGCGGCACGCGACGGACAATAACGGATGGCGAGATCGATGCGCTCGCGATCGAGGTTGAGTACCTGGTTGTTGGCGGAGATGCGCACGTCCACATCCGGATGCATCCGGCGAAAGCCGGAAAGCCGCGGAATCAGCCACAGCGAACTGAAGGCGATCGATGAGGTCACCGTGACCATTTTCGGCGCCGCACCCGGCGAAACCTGCTCGACCGCCTGATGCAGGATGCGCAACGCGCTGTCGACCGCGCGCCGCATCTGCTCGCCCGCCTCGGTGAGCGCCAGCCCGCGATTGCGCCGCAGGAACAGCGCCACGCCCAGCCGCTGCTCCAGGGCCTGGATCTGGCGGCTGACCGCCGATTGGGTGACGAACAGTTCCTCGGCGGCCTTCGTGAAGCTCAGGTGCCGCGCGGCAGCCTCGAAGCCCTTGAAGAAGTCCAGGGACGGCAGCGGCGACGATCTGTTAGCCATTCCTAAAACTCATGCGAAGCATTCTGAAATATCGTTTGTGCCCTGCCGGGCGCTGCGGAAAATGCACTCCGTAATGATTTCCTGGAATGCCTGGCACGTCAATGGCGCTGCCGGGCCGCTATTGGAGGTGTCGACCATGCAAATCGAGATCAATCGTTCCACTCTGAGCCTCGCCCGCGAGGGACTGGTGGCAATCGGCAAGGTACCCGCATCGTCTGTCACGCGGGCAGCCTGTGGATCACCCAGGAGTGCGATGTGAAAGACGCCGTCATTTCAGCCGGCGAATCGTTCACCGTACGCAATCCCGGGTTGACGCTGCTGACCGCGCTGAGCGCTTCCGAACTCACCATCATCGAGCCGCAGGATCGTGCAGATCCCTGGCTGCGGCACCGGCTTGGAGGACCGGCGGGCGAACCGCAAGGCGAACCCGCCGCTTGCGCATGAAACCGCCGTTGCTGCCGAACGTAGTGCGCTTGCAGAGTGGCGGCTCGGCCCTGATCCGCCGCATCGCATGCGACGACGCGCAGGCGCTGCAGCAATTCATCCGCGATCTCTCCCCTGCCAGCCGCTATCGGCGTTTTCTGAGGGGAATTCGCGAGCTGCCTGCCGACAGCCTGACGCGATTTACGCAACCCGATCCTGCGCGCGACGGCGTCCTGGTCGCCACACTCCTCCATCCATGGCCATCCGGCTGCATCATCGGCATGGCCCAGTACGCCGGCACGGACGACGCTGAAGGCAGCGAAATCGCCGTGGTCGTCGGCGACGCGTGGCAACGCCAGGGACTCGGCTACCACCTGCTCGGCACCCTGCTGAATTTCGCCGTCGAGGCGGGCATCGAGCGCATTCAGGCCGACGTGCTCGCCGACAATCACGCGATGCGCCAATTGGCGCACAAGCTCGGCTGCGAAATCGCCGGCAACCCCGCCGCACCATTTCTGGTCCGCGTCATCAAAACCCTTGCGCCAAAGGACCCGTCGCTTTCGGTTGGATCCTGGTTTCCGATGTTTCCACCCCGCCACCTCATCCCCCGCTTCTCCCCTAAGCGGAGAAGGTGCGCTGCGCGGGCATGTCGTAGTATTGATTTTCAGGTTCCCTCTCCGCCTCAGGGGGAGAGGGAATGGTATGGGCTCCCCCTTACTCTGCGGCAGCAGATGTGCCAGATTGGAGATGGGTTCAGTACCAATCACGAGAAGGGGGAGTGACATGAAGGTTACACGCGTTGGCTTGGACATTGCAAAGGAACTGTTC
>DASYUW010000022.1:0-14192 GCA_036000845.1 Burkholderiales bacterium | reverse complement strand
CCGCGTGATAGCGGAACTGTCGGGCAATCCGGATATGCCGGTCGAACGCCTTCCGCGTTTCGCCGAGGCGCGCGCGGCCTACGATGCCGCCATGCTCGACCTGTCGCGTGCGCTGATCAAGGCGCCGTTCGCGGGCGTGGTAAGCAACATGAAACTGCAGGTCGGCGAATTCGTGGAGGAGGGCGCGCCGATGTTCAGCCTCATCGAAAGCGGTCCGTTGTGGATCGAGGCCAATTACAAGGAAACGCAGCTCACCCACATGACCGTCGGTCAATCCGCGAGGGTGGTGGCGGACGCGTATCCCGATCATGAATGGCTGGCCAGCGTCGAGGCCATCGCGCCGGCCACCGGCGCCGAGTTCGCGGTGCTGCCGCCGCAGAACGCAAGCGGTAACTGGGTGAAGGTCGTGCAGCGCGTGCCGGTGCGCATCAAGGTCGAGCAGCCACCCGGAAAGCCGCAGCTTCGCGCCGGCATGACGGTCACCGTGGCGGTGGATACCGGGCGGCCGCGCGGGCTGCCGCGCGTGGTGCAGAAACTCGTCGACGACGGCTGGCTGCCGCGCTTCCTCGTGCCGCCTTCCGCCATCGCAGGCACCCGCCGGTAACGTGACCGGTTCGTCCAGACATCCGGCCCTGATCACCGCCTCGGTCGGGCTGGCGAGTTTCCTGTATTCGGTGGACTGGACCATCGCCGCCGTGGCGCTGCCGCACATGCAGGGCACGTTCTCGGCGACACAGGATCAGATCGCCTGGGTCATCACTTCTTATATCGTCGCCTCCGCACTTTCCATTCCCGCTGCGGGATGGTTGAGCCTGCGCTTCGGCCGCAAGCGCCTCTTCATGTGGGCGGTTGCCGTGTTTCTGGTTGCCTCGGTCGCGTGCGGCGCCGCCGATTCGCTGGCGGTGGAAGTCTTCGCGCGCATCGTGCAGGGGTTGGGCGGCGCTTTCCTGATCCCACTGTCGCACGCCATCATCCTCGATACCTATCCGCCGGAAGAGCAGGGCAAGGCCATGGCGCTGTGGGGCATGGCTGCGGTGATGGGCTCTTTCGTCGGTCCCACGCTCGGCGGTTACGTCACCGAGTACCTGAGCTGGCGTTACATTTTCTATATCAATGTCCCGTTCGGTGTGCTTGCGTTGGCTGGAGCAGCGGTCTTCCTGCCCGAGACGAAGCGCGATCCCGCGCGCCGACTCGACTGGTTTGGATTTCTGAGCCTGTCGCTGGGCATCGGCGCGCTGCAATTGATGCTGGACCGCGGTGGGCAACTGGACTGGTTCGAATCTTGGGAAATCATCACCGAGGCGTGTCTCGCGGTGCTGGGCCTTTACATGTTCAACGTGCATTGCCTGACGGCAAAGCAGCCTTTCCTCGATCCGCGACTGCTGGCGCAACGCAATTTTTTCCTGGGACTCGTGTTCGCGTTCATCTATGGCATCGTGACCACGCCGCCGATGGTGCTGATGCCTTCGTTCCTCGACCAGGTGCGCGGCTACCCGATCGACACGATCGGCCTGCTGCAGGCGCCGCGCGGCATCGGCCTGTTCTGCGCGATGATCATCGGCGGACGCATCACGGGGCGCATCGATCCGCGCAAGCTGATCGCGCTCGGCCTGCTATGCCTCGCATACTCGAGTTGGGAGATGTCGACCTGGACCGCCGACGTTGGCGTGTGGCCGCTGGTGTGGACGAATTTCATGCAGGGCATCGGCGGCGGCATCATCCTGGTGCCGATCCAGGTCATTGCGTTTCCGTCTCTGGAGGCGCACCGACGCACCGAGGCCACTGCCGTCTACAATCTGGTGCGCAGCATCGGCGCGAGCATCGGCGTGTCGGCTGCGTTGGCCATGTATGTGCGAACCAGCAGTGTGATGCATGCGCAAATCGCGGAGCACGTCACACCCTTCAACCGTGCATTGCAAGCGCAAGGAAACGAAGGGTGGAGCATGACCACGACGCAGTCGCTGGCCATGCTCGAGCGCGAAATCAGCCGGCAGGCCGCGATCATCGGCTTCACCGGCGATTTCTGGCTGTTTGCGCTGGTCGCGCTTGCGGCGCTTCCGCTGTTGTTGTTCATCGGGCGAACGACGCTTCCCAGCGGTGCGAGCGACCGCGCCGGTGGGCTCACGATCGGCGAATAGACTGGCGCGCCGCCTTCCCGGCAGCTAGCATTCGGGTTTTTACCTGGCGAGACCGGCATGAATATCGTTGATCGTCCAATACGTCCGCGCCGCAGCCTGCTGTTCGTGCCGGGTCTGCGGCCGGATCGTTTCGCCAAGGCGCTCGACAGCGGAGCCGATATCGTCTGCGTGGACATGGAGGATGCGGTCGCGCGCGACCGCAAGGACGAAGGGCGCGCGCTGACCCTGCCGCTGTTCGGAACGAACACCCACCCCCACGTCGAGCAGATGGTGCGCATCAACGGCCTCTCGACGCCGGACGGACTCAAGGACCTGACCGCGATCATCGAGTCGGACGCGCCGCCGCCGGCGATCATGATCCCGAAGATCAGGTCGGCCGAGGAAGTGCAGCTGATCGAGACGCTGCTTTCCGCCGGTCCCGCGCGCAACATCCGCTTCTGCGTGATCATCGAGACCAATCAGGGGCTGGAGCGCGCCCTGGAGATCACCCGGGCATCAGCCCGCATCGACTCAGTGATCCTCGGCGCCGTGGATATGTCTGCCGATCTGCGTTGCGAAAAATCCTGGGAGCCGCTGCTCTACACCCGCTCGCGGCTGGTGCATGCGGCGGCCTCAGCCGGCATCGATCTTCTGGATGTGCCGTTCCTGAACCTCGACGATCCGGAAGGGTTACGACAGGAAGCGCAGGCGTGCGCCCGGCTGGGATTCACCGGCAAGGCCTCGATTCATCCCAACCAGATCGCGATCATCCACGAGGCCTTCACTCCGGACGAGAAGACCATCGCGAAGGCCCGCAAGGTCTGCGCCGCATTCGAACAGAACAAAACCGGCCTGGTGGTGGTGGAGGGAGAACTGATCGAACTGCCGGTGGTGCGTTCGATGTACAGAGTGCTGGCGATCGCCAGTCGCGCGAGGCGTGAGGCGTGAGGCGGGAAGGAAATTCGCTAAGGAGACTCGCGACCTCTGCACGCCACAGTCGCGAGCAGCGCTAGAGAATGGTCTTCGGCTCCAGGTTCGACTCGTCCGTCCAACCGACGAGGACGTAGCGTTTGATCAGCCGGTGCAGGAACTCGACTCTGTCGCGAAACGTGACGATGAACTGCACTTGCACCTTGGTGCCGTCTCGCTGCAGCACGACGGCGAATGGCGCCATGATGTTGTCTGCCAGCTTGGGGTCGACGAACATGCATTGCTGAGCCTCGCTCAGTTCCTTCTTCAGCGGCTCGAGGTCCCGGCTGTTGAGCCCGCGCACGCGCACCATCGCGTCGTCGTAAGCCTGAGGCGAGATACACACGAAGATGTTCTCCTTCAGCGTGGTGAACGTGCTGCCCGCCTGCGCCGGCGCAAGTGCTGCCATGCCTGCCAGCGCTGCCGCCAGCAAGCGGCACTTCGTGATTCGGTTCATTGCCAGTTCGCTCCTTCCACCGCCAGCGTTTCCAGGTAGGCGCCCAACTTGGCGATAGTGTCGTCATCCATGAATTCCTTCCAGGGCGGCATCTGCTTTCCCGGGCGGCCGTTCTTTACGGTGTTTACAAACTCCGGATAGCCGCGCCAGAACTTCGTCAGATTGCCGGCATACTTGCCGAAACGAGGCGAATCACCGTCGGCCTTGACGCCGTGGCACTGGACGCACCAATTGAAGTACAGCTGCTTGCCCAAATCGATGGCTTCGGGATCTCCCGACAAGGGATTGGAAGAGGGGACCTTGACAGGGGCGTTGTCTGCCTGGGCTGTTTGGGCCGGCGCGATCTTGGGCTCGAGTTTTCCTTGTTCCATTGCCGCCAGTAACCCAGGGATCCCGAGTACGGCGGCCGATACAACAACGATAGACGCAAAGCGCATTTTGGTTTTCATACTCCATAAAAAACGTTGCCGTCACGCGATGCGGTCGGCGACGGCGAACATGGGAAAGACACTACCACATTTTATTGCCGCCCGGACTCAGGCGCGCAGGCGGAAAAAATGCCGGGGGCGGCAAGAGGCAACCCTCCGTCCGTCCCCGGCAGGGGAGAGAGCTATGGAAGTGCGAATACGACCAGTGCCATGCTCTCATTCATAGTTCCGAGCTTCTCCTTGTTGAGGGCCTTGATCGCCCCGCCCACGTACGTGCCGTGCCCGGATGCAACTGCAATGTACTGCTTGCCGCCGACCGAGTAGGAGATGATGCCGCCGTGCACGCCAGAGCCGACGTTGTACCGCCACAGAACGTTGCCGTTCTTGGCGTCCAGCGCTTCGACGAAGCCATCCGACGTGCCGACGAACAGCAGGTCGCTCCCCGTGGACATCAGGGTCGAATGCGGGATCAGGTCATAACGCTTCTCCCAGGCGAGCTTGCCGGTGACCGGATCACGCGCGGTTAGGCGACCATGACTCTTGTCACCCGGCGGGTCGGTACCGATCCATTCGGCGCTCATGAACGCCTGGGCGAAAGGCTGCAGGGTCCGGGTCTCGGCGCCCGCCGAGATGGTGGTCCCGCCGCTCTTCGGTTGCGCGGTCAAGTACATGCACCATTCCTGCGCGACGCGATAGAACAGCTTGGTCTTCGGGCTGTAGGTCCCAGCCTGCCAGCTATGCCCACCGTCGATCGCCGGGCAAACCAGGGTCTTCTCGCCGGGCTGCGGCCACAGCATGTTTTCCCATTCCCCCTTGGCGATGTTGTAGCCCGTCGTCCAGTTGAAGCTCTTCATGTCCGGATAAACGGCGAGGACCTTGCCACCCTTGGTCTGGTGCACATGGTTGAATCCGTTCTTGCCCGGATGCAACACCTTGTCCCCCAGAATGACGTACTCGCCCGGTGCGGCGTCGTAGTCGTATGGATCGGCGTGTGCCTCCTGGAAATACCAGTTGAGCTTCCCGGTGTTCAGATCCAGCGCCACTGTGGACGAGGTATACAGCGCGTCACCCGAGCGCCAGCCGTCGGCATTCGGATCCCGGCAGTTGCTGCCGCAGTAGTCATAGTCCGGGTTCGGGTTGCCGGTGCCCATGATGATCTGATTGTTGGCGTAGTCCACCGTGCCTGGCTGCCACGATCCGCCGCCGCCGTACTGCCACGAATCCCCGCGCCAGGTTGCCAGCGCCCTGGGATCGTCCCGTCCCGTGGTATGGAAGGTCCACTTGATGTCGCCCGTCTTCGGGTTGATCCCGAATATTTTGCCTTCGATCGGGTATTCGCCGCCGTTCTGGCCGACGACCATCAGATCGGAACTTACGAAAGTTGCGGCACCGCTGAACCCGACCGTGTCTTTCGTGGAGTTGATGATCTGCTTTTCCCACACCGGGTTGCCGCTCTGCTCGTCGAGCGCGACGATCTTGCCGTCCGCCTGGCCCATGTAAACCCGGCCATCACCGATGGCCAAGCCCCGGGTGTGCGCGAAGAATGAGCGGGCGACCACCGCCTCTTCCATCTTCGGCTCGTGCACCCACAGACGCTCGCCGGTCCGGCCGTTCAGCTTCCAGACGGTCGACGGATTCACTGATACGTATACGTTTCCGTCAATCGCCAGGGGTGTGGCGTGCATGCCCATGCGCACGTTGCCGGGCTGGAAAATCCACGCCGGACGCAGGTTCTTGACGTTGCTGGCGTTGATCTGGGTCAACGGGCTGTGGCGCCACGACGTGTCGACGGTGCGGTGATAAAAGCACCAGTTCTCGGGTGAGCAGTTTCGGATGTCCCTCGCCGACGATCCGGCCGCCTGTGCGCCCGGCGCCCACGCCGCCGCGATGGCGAGCGGTAGCGCCAAGGACAGGAACTGCCGTAATGACGTTCTCATCTGGTCCTCCTCCTATTTTGGTTTGAATATCGGACGCCGACGACAAGCGGTTGAATCTTAGGGGTAAATGGGAACTCGGGAGACGCCTCCGCTGAACAGCCTCCTGGCACATGGCAACGGAGGGTGCACAGCCTGTACTTCGCTCGACCTGTGGCGCAAACCCGATTTGGAAGCTGCTCCCTCCCTCGGACATTGACCAGCGTGCTTAAGGCGTAGGCCGGGAAAAAGTCCCAGCGCAGTCCATGCTAATTGCCCCCCTAAACGGGTGTCAAGGTGAGAGTCTTGACGAAGGTGCAAACGGGCCCCCCAAACGGGTCGCTCGCCCCTTACCCGGCAAGATGGCCGCCACAGTGGGCGTGCCATGTTTTGGCCGTTGCCGTCAGCGGGTCCGCCGAGTGATTTTGCACTTGGTCAGAGTGCGCGGCGCAGACGCCAGGGCGCACGCCGCACCAGGATGTCCAGCAGGAATAGCAGCAGAGCGGCGCCCACGCAATGCGGCCAAAGCGGGGTGTGGGTGACACCGCTGTCCCCGCGCAGCGTGAAGATTTCCTCCGCCCGGGGCGCGAACACTCCGCCGGTCTGCTCGCTCAGCGTACGCAGGAGCGGCAGGTTCGCCGGCAGCAAGCGATACTCGTCCGGGTAGGAATAGAACAGTCTGCGACTACCCACGCGCGCGATGTCGGCCGCGCTCAGTCCCGGACCGGGAAGCAACTCGAAGCGCCAAGGTACGCTGCCTGCGGTTGCGAGCGGGATTTGCGCGCGATATTGGCCCGGCGCGACCTGACGCAGCGCAGCCACCGAGCCTTGTCCGCCTGGCGTCGTAATGCGCACCTTCGGCCAGAGGCCGTTGCGGAAGCTGCCGCCATTGCCGAGCGCCGTGAGGTGGATGAATGCCTCGCGCCCTTCACGGGTTACCTTCCAGTTCAGGCCTGCACCAGTGTCGCGCCGCGCGCTGTCGCGCACGACCTGCGACCAGAGCCGGGCGTAGCCGGGCCAACCGAGCCAATCCGCCGCCCAGCGGTTCTTCACGTCCGACAGGAACGCAACCGTCTTGCCCAGGCCATAGTGCGTCTCGGCCAGAAGTGGCAGATCCTTCTTGGCCTCCAGCAGCACGTTCGAAAAACGCTTCGGCTTGGTCGTCACATAGCCCTTTAGCTCGGGGCCGCCGGCAAAGTCCACTCCGGCTAGGGTCGGGCTCCAGGCATTCACTCGCGGGCGGAACCGCTCCTCGACGATCGAATCGTTCAGCAGCCGGCGCGTCTCCGCCGCGAACAAGGTGGGGACCTCGGCATCGCTCCTGGTGAGGTAGCTCCTTCCGCCACCCCAATTTGCCAGGTTCGCCATCAGCTCGACATCGGGCTTCTCGCCGATCGCCACGGTTGACATCGTGATCTTCGCGTCTACGAGTTCTTCCATGATGCCCGGGAAACCACGGGGCGATGCCGTTACCTGCGGCGACCGCGGCGGTTCGGCCGCCCCGCCTCGCTGGCGGGCCTCAGCCGCCTGCACCTCGCGTAGCCGTTCTTCAATCTCGGTTGGGTAGAAGGCGGCGGGAGAAACGCCCGGCGGCGGCGACGTAAGCCCATCGGAGAGCAGGATGATGTGCTTGGTCTTGGCTTCCGATTCCGCGAGCAGCGCCTGCGCACGCAGCAACGCGTTGTAGATATTGGTCTGGCCGCTCGAGATCATGCGCGAGATCAGGTCCTCGGCCTCGCGCTTGTTCCCGACCGTCATCAGCGGGACGACGTCGTGCGGCTGCGCATCGAACGCAACGACCGCCAGCCTGTGCTCCTGGTCCAGCAGATCCAGCGTGGCGAGCGCGGCGGACTTCGAAACCTCGATCTTCTGGCCGCGCATGCTCGAAGAGCGGTCGACGAGCAGGACCAGGTCCAGGTCCTCGTGCTTGCGCTTGGCTTCGAACGTGACCGGCAGCAGCCGCTCGACCTCACTCTTTGCGAAGCCTTCCTGGCCGTACGTGTTCTGCCCCGCTGCAAAGATGAGGCCGCCGCCATGGTCGCGAACGAACGCCCCCAGGCGCTGCACTGCATCCGTCCCCAGGCTGTCCGCGCGCACGTCGCTGAGGATCACGACGTCCTTACCGTTGAGCAACCGCGCATCGTCCGACAGGTTTTGCGCGGTGGCGACCGACACGCGAATGCCCTGCGCGGTGAGCGCGTCGGCGAGGTAGCGCGCGCCGCGCTCGCCGCCCTCCACATACAGGGCGTGCGGGCGCGGCTGCACCATGAGGTCCTCGGTGAGTGCGTCGTTGCGCGCCAGCTCATCGCCTTCGGCGCTCACTCGCACCGTTACGTTCTGGGCGCCGGCCCGCGGGAAGCGCACGGTAAAGGAAACGCGGTTGTCCCCCGGCGAGAGCGTCACACTGCGTACGGCAACCGGGCGTTCGCCGATGGCAAGTTCGACCCGCGCGGGGACAGACCGGCGGGAGAACACCCGGGCCTCGACCTCCACTGCCGCCCGCGCGCGCGCGCCGGGCGGGACGCTGACCCGCACGACCCAGGCGTCGTTGTGGGCCGCCACAGTCGCAGGAACGGCGAACAGCCGCGCGCCCTCGGCCTGCAGGCGCAGCATTGCCTGCCAGGCGTCTCCTTCGGTCTGATTGCCGTCGCTCAGCAGGACGATGCGCTTGGCCAAGCCGGGCGCGAAACCAGACAGCGCGGCGAGCAGACCCTCCTCCAAGTCGGTGGCGCCCTGGTCGATCGCGTCGCCACGTCCGTGCCCATCTTCAGCGGTCAGGGCGAGGGCCCGCACGGCGTCAACCGTGTCGACCAGCTCAGCATGATCGGCGAACGCCACCACGCGCGACTGCGCAGGCTGGTAATGCGCGTTCACCTGCGCGATCCAGTCCAGCGCTTCATCCAGGAAACGCGGTGCGACGCTGCCGGAGACGTCCAGAACGTAAACGACCGATACGTCCTCGCTGGCTCGGTGGAGCGTGGGCTTGAGCAGCGCCACGACGATCGCGGCCAGCGCGAAGGAGCGCAGGACCGTCGCGCTGGCCACGCGGGCGCGCCCGACACTCGCGCTGTGGCGCAACGCGAGCAGCCAGACGAGCGGCAATGCCGCCAGCAGTGCGAGCGGCCAGTGGGTGGCCACGGTCACCGTCGGCATGGGCTTAGACT
Source organism: Burkholderiales bacterium (assembly GCA_036000845.1). GTDB lineage: Bacteria > Pseudomonadota > Gammaproteobacteria > Burkholderiales > JACQAP01 > JACQAP01. The sequence goes on along the minus strand of DASYUW010000022.1, from coordinate 5,144 downwards.
GCGCGCGGCCGGGTGAACATGGCCCACTCGAAGAGCAGGAACGCGCCTGCGAACAGAAGCAGCAGCGCCCACAATTCGGCATTCCGGGCCCGGGCCGATGCGTCGCGTTGGAGCGTCGTCGCGCCGCCGCCACTCAAGCGGCTGCGATTGATCTGCGCGTAGCGCGGATCGGCCACATTGGCCACTACCCGGATCTCCCTGCTCGGGGTGCTCACCGTGTAAACGTCAGGTCGCGATGCCTCGAAGACGACGCCCTGCGCAGTGGCCGAGGCGGCAACGGAGTTGCCGCTGCTGTCGCGCACTTGGGCCCCGGGCAACGCGACCTCGACGCTGCCCAGTCCGCGCGCGAGCACGGGGGTCGGCGCATTCACCCAGCCCAACGCGTTGCCGAGAAAAACCGGGAAATCCGGCTGCAACGGGAAGTTGGAGTCGTGCAGCGCGAAACCGACCTGAATCCATCGCGCCTTCGAATAGCCCGCAGTTACCACCGCACCCGATGCTGATCCACTTGCCAGCACGAGGGCGTCAGAGGTAATGTTGATGGCGCCGCTGAGCGATGCACGCGCGAGCCTGAGGTTGCGCCACGCGATCCCGCCCGTGACCGCATGGCCTTCGTTCCAACTGGTGATGCGCGGGCGGGTCAGCGTGGTGGACTGCTCTGCGAGCCATGTGCGCGCAGGCGGCCGTAACAGCAGCGCACCGGCCGACGGCGATTCGGCCGGCGCGAAACGGTCGAACACCACAGCATCGTGCTCCCCCGCCCGCGGGTAGCCATCGGGTGGGACCACGGCGAGCCGCACACCGGGCAGGCTGCGCAGCGCATCTTCCAGGGGCGGGTTGCCCGGCGTCACGAGCAGCACGCGCTTCGGTCCGTGCGGTGGGACGACGGCGTAGGCGAAGTCGTCGAGGGCGAGGGCGTCGGTCTCGAAGACTGCCGCCGCGCCGAGTACGCCGCCTTCGAAGTCGGAAACATCGAAGGTCGCGTTGACAGTCTCGCCCTCGCGCAGGTCTAGGTCCTGCGTGATCGAGAAGTGATCGCCGCCCGTGATAAGCAGCCGCACGCGCTGATTGCCGGGAGATGCGTTGAGAACCTGCAACAACGCTTCGTAGCGCGTCGGATCTTGCGCCAGCGGGCGGGCCTCGAAGGCGGTCACGGCCACGTTGTCGGCCGGCTCGAACACCGAGTGCACGATGGCCCGTTCTGGCGCGTCGATCTGTGCGATGCCATCGGTGAATAGATGCACCTGCGCGCCGGCGAGGAGCGAGGCGGTCGGCATGTGCGCTTCTCCCCATGCCACGGCCGGCAGCCGGGCGAGCGCCGCGATCGCAGCATCGCGTTCGACGAAACCGGACACACGGTGGCGCCCGACCGAGTCCAGCATCCTCACTTCAGTTGCTGCGCTTGACTGTTCGAGCACGGCGCGCGCCTGCCCGATCGCGTGCTCCCAACGACTGCGCCCATCGCTCATCCGCGCGGCCATGGACGGCGAGTTGTCGAGCACCAGCGCCAGACGATGCGCGCTCGTGCCGAACGCCCCGATTTCCGGGCGGGTGAGGGCCAGAGCCAGGCTGAGCCCGGCTCCGAGCGCGAGCAACAGCGACAACAGCCGGCGCGCGTCAGGGCGCTTCCGGTCACGGATGACCCGCGCCCACAACACCAGGGATGGAACGACGACTTGCCGTGGCGGTGGCTTGAGCAGGTGCAGGAGCAGGATGACCAGCGCGACACCGGCGAGCAGAGCGTACGAGGCGATCGGAGAAAGTGCGAGAAATCTCACGGTACCACGCCCCCGCGGTCCGCCCTTGGGCGCTTACTCGTCCTTGGCATGCCGGCGCAGGAAGTACTGCTTCACCGCCTCTCGATACGACAGGGGCGTGCCGTCCGGGGGAACGACCGCTTCGCGCTGTGCCCGCCACAACGCCGTGATGCTCTCGTACTCGACCTGCGATGCCTGACGTTGGGTCGCTGAATAGAACTCTTCCTCGGTTTCCTGCCGCTTCGAATTCTCATTGCGCTCGCCGCTCATCTTTTCCAATTGCGCGACCAGACGCTCCGTCCGCTCGCCCAGCACCGGCTCATCGTCTCCGGCACCGGTCGGGCTGTTGTTGGGATGCTCGCCTTCGCTGCCGCCCGCCTGGCTCCTCCCGGTGCGGTCGCCCGACGCGGCACCCGACACGCTGGTTCGGGAGCCCCCCTCTGCCGCCTCACCCTCGCCGTATGCGACCTCGCGCATGCCAACGCCGGTGCGCGAGCGGGCACGCAGCCGGCTGTTGAGCCTGACTTCGCCTTGCGCGGGCGTCCCGGTAATCTTTCGCCGCTCTTCCCTGGCCTGCTCGCGCAGCCGCGTTGCCGTTCGGATGGTCGGTGTGACCTCAGCCTTCGTCGGCGGCTCGGGCGGCGTGTTGGCCTCGTTGTTCAAAATCCCCTGCAGGGCTTCGAGAAGGCGTTGCGCCGTGTCTGCCGACTTCAACTCACGGCTGGGACGAGCGGCGGGATCCTGCGGCGTCACGGCCGCCCGGTTGCGCTCCGAGGCCTGCAGGAGTTGCGCGGTGAGCCGAGCGTCGCGCGCGGCGACAGCACGCATAATCGGGCCTTGCTCGGCACCAGCGGGCAGTTCCTTCGTCAGTCGTTCGAGCCGCGACCACGCAGCAGTCAGGTCGTCTTTCTTGGCGGCGTTCGGGGACGCCGACTGCGCCGCGATCTTGTCGATCTCGTTCTCGCCCACCGCGGTCGCAAGAGTTCTCCCGGCCCCAGGCGAAGCCGGGCCTGACATCGGTTCCTGCGTGACAGGCAAGGCGATGCGCGGCGAGAACCAGGTCAGGGCGCCCGTGAGAATCGCCAGTGAGAGCGCAGCCAGCGCGCTGCGCGGTACCGCAAGCGGAAAAAGTCTGCGAGCATCCAGCGTCTGTGCAGTCCGCGCGGCGCGTGTAAGCAGGAGCTCGACGAACGCGTCTCGCGCGGTACGCTGCGCGAACCAATGGGCGCTTTTGAGCTCGTCCTTCAAGCCGGCGCGGGTATCGGCGGCCCCCGCCGCCTGGGCGAGCGTGGTGGGGTAGGCGAGCCGCCAAGTCAACAGCGCCACGATGGCCAGCGCGGCGATGACAAACAGGGGAGCGGCCGCGGACAGGACAGGCGCGGGAACGCCGAAGGTCTCGAGAACTTCAGCAAGCAGGCACAGCGCGACAAGCGCACAGGCGTACCGGCCCAGCTCTCGCATGCGCCGGTTCCAGCCCATGCGAGCGGCCGCCGTCGCAAGCCAACGAAGCAGGATCTCGTGGTCGGACATTACGTAGATGGACCAGATGGAATCGACCCGATCGCTTTGCAAGCTAGCGCGTGTCGCTCGCCCTGGTTGGCACTTATCAAATTCGACAGTCATCGTACCATAGGCCGCCGCCAGCACCGCCATTGCCCCTGCCTGCGCGCGGCTGGACACGCAAAGGCGATCAAGCGTGCGCAGCTTCTGCATGAGCCGCACAATTTCCAAGAACTGGGAAAGCGCTGCAACGCGCGCAGCCGCCCGCTTACGCCGGCAAGGGTGCGTGCGGCATTGCACGGGCTGCTCCGCGCTCCGCTGTAGCGCAAGGCGTTACAATCCGGGCCACGCAGGAGAACTAACATGAACGCGCCGGATATCAAACCGATCCGACTCACCGAGCTTGCCCACGGCGGCGGCTGCGGCTGCAAGCTCGCGCCGGCGGTGCTGGAGAGTATCATCGCCAAGTCGGGTGCGGGGCTGTTGTCGAAGCAGCTCCTGGTCGGGATCGAGACCAGCGACGACGCCGCGGTCTATCAGATCAACGAATCGCAGGCGATCGTCGCCACGACGGACTTCTTCATGCCGGTGGTGGACGATCCCTTCGACTTCGGTGCGATCGCGGCGACCAATGCGATCTCCGACGTGTACGCGATGGGCGGCCGGCCACTGTTCGCACTTGCCATGGTCGGCATGCCGATCAATCAATTGCCGGTCGAGACCATCCGCAAGATCCTGGAAGGCGGCGAGTCGGTATGTGCGAAAGCGGGTATCCCAATAGCGGGCGGTCATAGCATCGATTCCATGGAGCCGATCTACGGCTTGGTAGTGATCGGCCTGGTGGACCCTGGGAAAGTAAAACGCAATGCCGATGCGAAACCCGGAGACAGGATCATCCTCGGCAAGGCGCTCGGCGTGGGCATCTACAGTGCCGCGATCAAGAACGAGAAGCTCAACGCCTCAAGCTACGTGGCAATGCTTGCGAGCACAACCCAGCTTAATACACCCGGCCTCAGGCTTGCGGAACTGGAAGGTGTCCATGCGCTGACCGATGTCACCGGATTCGGGCTGGCCGGACACTTGTTCGAGGTCTGCAAAGGCTCTGGGGTGGCGGCGACGCTGCGCTGGGATCAGGTGCCGCTGCTCCCCGGTGTGCTTGATCTGGTGAAAGCCGGGTTCAAGACTGGCGCCTCGAACCGCAACTGGCAAGGCTACGGGAAGAGCGTGGACCTGGGTGGCCATGGCGATATCGAGAAAACACTGCTCAGCGATCCGCAAACCAGCGGCGGGCTGCTGGTGACCTGCGCGTTGGACGCGGTGGAACGGGTGCTCGATGTATTCCGCAGCGAAGGCTTCGGGCGCGCTGCGGTGATCGGCGAAATCCATGCCGGCACGCCATGCGTGAAAGTTTTGTAAACCAACTACACGCACCTCATCCCCCGCCTTCTACCCCTCGACGGGGTACTCAACCGAGTCCCCGGGGGCGGAGAAGATGCGCTGCTCGGACTCAAGGTACTTCTGGTTTTCACACTCCCTCTCCCCTCGCGGGAGAGGGCCGGGGAGAGGGGGAGGAGAATTCATGTCGCACGCTCCCTCATTGCGCGCCGTGCTGTACGCGCTCGGCACCAACAGCGGCCGGTCGATGGTGAAGGGTTGCACGGACCAGGAACCCGGAGCCTGGACGGCACGCGAGAAGGAATGAAAGCGAATGCGTGGGACTGACCGAGTTCTTTTTCGAAACCTGATTCTAGTGTTGCGTCCCGCCAATAACTTTACTAAGCCGTTCGAGTTTGGCGAAGATCGAATCGGCGGTGGCGGTCCAGGCGAAGGGCCGGGGGTGCGCGTTCCAGTGTTCGACAAAGCGCTCGATGTGGCGGCGCAGATCGG
>DASYUW010000021.1:0-3346 GCA_036000845.1 Burkholderiales bacterium | reverse complement strand
ACTCGGCCAGCGTCGTGCCGACAGCGTCAAGCGGGCGATGGTGCTTCTCGGCGTCAACGAGAGGCAGATCGAGACCGTGAGCTTCGGCGCGGAGAAGCCGGTCGCGTTCGGTCAGGACGAAGAAAGCTGGGCGAAGAACCGTCGCAGCGACATCGTTTACCCGAAGGAACCGCAGTAGTAATCATCGCGGTTGGCAATTCACGGGCGCGCCGGATTCCCGGCGCTTCCCAAACCTCTTCTGATTTTCCAGGAGGGCCGGCAATGATGAGACGCTTCTCAATATTCCGATCTTTTCAAGCAACGTCATCCGGACGGGGGCAGCATTGGCTGCCCCTTGTTGCTTTGGCACTGGTGTCTTTCGAATGCAATGCCGCCGTCGACGGCGAAGCGCGGGTGCAGATTTCGCGTCAGCAGACGCAGCTAGCGCAGTTGCAGAACCAGGTGCGTTCGCTCGATAACTGGCGCGCCGAGATCCAGACGCAAAACGACCAGCTGCAGACACGTTACGACGGCTTGTACGACGTGCAGAGGGATCTCAACACGCTTTTCTTGTCTCTGCGCGAAGAACACGCCAGGCTCAGCGGCGAGTACAAGGGCTTTCACGACACCCATCAGGAACTGCAGGATCGTTTTTCTTTGATCCTGGTCCAGGTGCAGTCTCTCAGCGACGAACAGAAAATCGCCGGCCAGAAACTCGCCCAGGTCGAGTCCGAGGGCGCCAATCGCGGTGTCGTGCAACTGCTCAACCGCGTGGAAGGACTCAATACCGATCTGAACCGGTTGCGCGGCCAGATCGAAGTGCTGACCAACGACATCAACAACGCGCAAAAGCGCCAGCGCGACATGTACGTGGATCTCGACACACGGCTGCGCCGCATGGAGCAGCAAAGCGCTGCCGCCAGGAAGGACCAGGAGGCGCTCCCCGCCCTCGAGGAGCGCATCCGCAAACTCGAGCAGGCTGCAGCCGGCCTGACGACGATCCCGGCTCCGGTCGCGTCCGCCGCCGCCGCAACCGCCGCGGCGCAGCCGGGCGCGGTAACTACGGTGTCCGCACCGGCGGGTGCGCCTGCGGCAACGACCGTGGCGGCGGTGCAACCTTCGCTGCCGCCGGCCAGCCTTTCCGCAGTGGATCAGGCGGCAATTCAGCGCGCCTATGACAATGCCTACAGCAACTATCGCATCAGCGACTATCAGAGTGCGATCCGCGGCTTCGACGGGTTTCTCAAGACCTACCCGAAGCACCAGTTGGCCCCCAACGCGCAGTACTGGATCGGCGAATCCTACTTTCATCTGCATGACTACCGGGCCGCGATCGAAGCGCAGCGTCGGCTTCTCGGCACCTACCCCGACAGCGCCAAGGTGCCGGATGCGCTGCTGATCATCGGCACCGCCGAAACCAGCTTGGGAGACAATGCCGCGGCCAGGAAGACCTTCGAGGAACTGGTCTCCAGGTACCCGAGTACCGAGTCTGCGGAAAAGGCCAAGGGGCGCCTAGCCAAGCTCAAGTAGGCGTTTGCTATCCACCTCATCCCGGTCCTCACTCACCCAAAGGCGAAGAGGGAGAAGAGCGAGGAAGTTCGCTGCGTCGCTCCGGCGATCTTGAGCTCGCGACCACACTCGCGTCGAAGCGCCAGCACGCGGCGCAGTGCTAGAATTTTCTTCCGCACCTGGATCCGCTGATCGCCTTGATGGAAAACTTCGCCCACCTCGCAAGCCTGGTCGTCGCGCTCGGATTTGTCCTTGGATTCGTTTTCGGCGCGGTTGCCCACAAGGCCAATTTCTGCACCATGGGTGCGGTGTCCGACGTGGTCAACATCGGCGACTGGGGCCGCATGCGCATGTGGCTGCTCGCAATTGCGGTCGCGATAGCCGGGGTCAACACGCTCGACTGGGCGGGTCTGGTGGACCTGTCGCGCTCCGCCTATCCGGCGGCACGCTGCCCCTGGATCGCATACATCGTCGGCGGGTTCCTGTTCGGGATCGGCATGACGCTGGCCTCCGGCTGCGGCAGCCGCAGCGTGGTCAGGCTTGGGGGCGGCAACCTCAAGTCGCTGGTGGTCCTGGTGTTCCTTGCCATTTCCGCGGACATGACCATGCGCGGCCTGTTCGCGCCGGCGCGCGTGGAGGTGTTGAGTACGATCGCGATCCTTTTCGACCAGGGCCAGGATTTGCCCTGGGTCGTCGCCACACAATTCGGCGTGGGCCGGCACGGTTTGCAGTTATGGATAACAGCGTTGATCGTGATTCCACTGCTTTTCTTCGTGTTCAAGGATCGGACGTTCCGCGCCACTGGCGAACAGGTGTTCGGCGGATTGGTGATCGGGTTGGTCATCGTCGCCGGCTGGTACGTCACCGGGCATATCGGCTTCGTCGCTGAAGATCCGGAGACACTGCAGGAGGCCTACCTCGGCTCCAGGGCTGCCCGCCCGGAGTCGCTGACTTATGTCGGTCCGGTCGCCAATACGCTCGAGTGGCTGCAGTTCTGGACCGACAAGTCCTCGAAACTGAGCTTCGGCGTCGCCGTCGTAGCCGGCACCCTGCTCGGGTCGTTCGCCTACGCAATGCTCACCAGGAACTTCCGCTGGGAGAGCTTCGCCTCCGCGGGCGATACCCGCAATCACATCATCGGCGGCATTCTGATGGGTTTCGGCGGCGTCACCGCAATGGGCTGTACCATCGGCCAGGGCATCACCGGCCTGTCCACGCTCGCGGTCGGCTCTTTTCTCGCGTTCTTCTCGATCCTTGCCGGCGCGGCCGCGACCATGAAGGTTCAGTACCAGCGCATGCTCAATGAGGCCTGATCGCGCGCGGAACAAGACTCCGTGCGGTTTTCCGGACGTTCCTGTTTGACGCACGAACAGCGCCGCCGGTACAATGCGCGCTCTTTTTTTGGGCGGTTAGCTCAGTCGGTAGAGCAGCGGACTTTTAATCCGTTGGTCGCGAGTTCGAATCTCGCACCGCCTACCATATAATCAATAGCTTGCCGTTAAGAGAGCTCCTTAATCTTCGTTCTAGTAGGCATATAGCAGGCGCCAGCGCCTGCTGGAATAGGGCGTGCCGTGGATCTCAGGCAAGCACTTCCAATACTTCTCCCTGGTGCAATCGCATGGGCGGAGGCGCGCGCGAAGAAAGCCGCGGAAGTCGGAGACTCGTTGACGTCAGTGGAGCGGGAAATTGCTCGCGGAGTGGGCGTTAGACAACCCCATCTAGTGTTGCGTCCCGCCAATAACTTTACTAAGCCGTTCGAGTTTGGCGAAGATCGAATCGGCGGTGGCGGTCCAGGCGAAGGGCCGGGGGTGCGCGTTCCAGTGTTCGACAAAGCGCTCGATGTGGCGGCGCAGATCGG
>DASYUW010000020.1:0-26042 GCA_036000845.1 Burkholderiales bacterium | reverse complement strand
GTTGCCATACTCCCCTTCCCCTGATGAAAAACGCGGGCCGGAAACCCGCCGATTGTTTGAGTTTCAAGTCCGCGTTATCGGCAAAACCGGTACTGCAGTATCCTTGAAGCCAAACACCTATCCACTTTTTAGGTCATTTATTTTGGGAAGTCAAGTACGCCAAAACCTTCGCAAGCGTTTGTTGCAGCGCGGTTTTAGGGAATTTGCAAATTCTCCGGCCGGGTCCGGATTCTGCACTTGTAATTTCCCCGGTTATCAGCAAAATTAGGCCTTGGTGAAGGCAGTGGAAGCGAGACAGCAGGTTATGGCAACGGGAACTCGCGACAGCACGCTTCTGGAGGCCGAGAAAAGCAAGGTCAAGCCCCCGCCCCTGTTCAAAGTTCTGCTGTTGAACGACGACTACACACCCATGGACTTCGTGGTCTCCGTTCTCCAGACGTTTTTTTCGATGACGCGAGAACAGGCGACCCAGATCATGCTCAAAGTACACAGGGAGGGCATGGGCGTGTGCGGGGTGTATCCTAAGGATGTGGCCGCCACCAAGGTCGAGCAGGTCATCGCTTTTTCGAGGCAGCATCAGCATCCGCTTCAGTGCGTGATGGAGGAAACATGATTGCGCAGGAGTTAGAAGTCAGTCTGCACATGGCGTTCATGGAAGCACGGCAAAAGCGCCACGAGTTCATTACCGTGGAGCACCTGCTGCTCGCCATGCTGGACAACCCGTCCGCCGCGGAGGTCCTGCGCGCCTGCGCCGCCAATGTCGAGGAACTGAGAAAGCTACTGAATGACTTCATCAACGAACATACCCCAGTGGTGAGCGGCGAAGAAGTGGATACCCAGCCCACGCTCGGCTTCCAGCGGGTGATCCAGCGCGCGATCTTGCATGTGCAGTCTTCGGGCAAGAAAGAAGTGACCGGCGCCAACGTGCTGGTCGCGATCTTTGGCGAGAAGGACTCGCACGCGGTGTACTTCCTGCACCAGAAGGGCGTAACGCGCCTGGACGTGGTGAACTTCATCTCCCACGGCATCACCAAGGTGCCGCAGGCGGCGCCCGCCAAGCAGCAACCGGAGGCGGACGCGGACTCCGAGCAGGAGCAGTCTTCCGGGGGCGCGCTCGAGAGCTATACCATGAACCTGAACGCGCTCGCCATCTCGGGCAAAATCGATCCGCTGATCGGGCGGGAACGCGAACTCGAGCGCGTAATCCAGACGCTCTGCCGTCGGCGCAAGAACAATCCTCTTCTGGTGGGCGAGGCCGGGGTGGGAAAGACCGCGATCGCCGAGGGGCTGGCGCGCCGCATCATCGAGGGCAGCGTGCCCGAGATCCTTTCGCGTTGCCAAGTCTACGCGCTCGACATGGGTGCGCTGCTTGCAGGCACCAAATACCGCGGCGACTTCGAGCAGCGGCTGAAAGCGGTGCTCAAGCAGCTTACCGACAATCCCAACGCGATCCTGTTCATCGACGAGATCCACACGCTGATCGGGGCCGGTGCGGCCTCCGGCGGAACGCTGGACGCCTCCAACCTGCTCAAGCCGGCGCTTTCGTCCGGGAGCCTGAAATGCATCGGCGCCACGACCTATACCGAGTTCCGCGGGATTTTCGAAAAGGACCACGCGCTGTCGCGTCGCTTCCAGAAAATCGATGTGACCGAACCTTCGGTTGCGGAAACCGTCGAGATCCTGCGTGGCCTGAAGACGCGTTTCGAGGCGCACCATGGAGTCAAGTACACAGCCTCGGCGCTCACCTCGGCGGCGGAGCTGTCGGCGCGCTTCATCAATGACCGCCACCTGCCCGACAAGGCCATCGACGTGATCGACGAGGCTGGCGCGGCGCAGCGCATCCTGCCCAAGTCCAAGCAGAAGCGCGTCATCAGCAAACACGAGATTGAAGAGATCATCGCCAAAATTGCACGCGTGCCAGCCCAGAGCGTTTCGTCCACCGATCGCAGCAAGTTGCAAAATCTCGACCGCGACCTGAAGGCAGTGGTGTTCGGACAGGACAAGGCGATCGACGCGCTGGCGGCGTCGATCAAGATGTCCAGAAGCGGTCTGGGCAACCCGCAGAAGCCTACCGGCTGCTTCCTGTTCAGCGGCCCCACGGGGGTGGGCAAGACCGAGGTGGCGCGCCAGCTCGCCTATACCATGGGAGTGGAACTGATCCGCTTCGACATGTCTGAATACATGGAAAGGCATGCGGTGTCGCGCCTGATCGGAGCGCCACCCGGTTACGTCGGTTTCGACCAGGGCGGGCTGCTCACCGAGGCGATCACTAAGCATCCGTATTCGGTGCTGCTGCTCGACGAGATCGAGAAGGCGCATCCGGACATTTTCAACATTCTTTTGCAGGTGATGGACCATGGCACGCTCACCGACAACAACGGACGCAAGGCGGACTTTCGTAATACCGTGATCGTCATGACCACCAACGCCGGCGCCTCGGAGCTGGCGAAGACATCGATGGGATTCACCCAGCAAACCGTCGCCGGAGACGAGATGGCGGAGATCAAGCGCATGTTCACGCCGGAATTCCGCAACCGCCTGGATGCCGCCATTTCCTTCTCCGCTTTGTCCTACGACATCATCATCAAGGTAGTGGACAAGTTTCTCATGCAACTCGAGGAGCAACTGCACGAGAAGAAAGTGGAAGTGGCTTTCACCGATACGCTCAAGGCCTATCTCGCCAAGAACGGCTTTGATCCGCTGATGGGCGCGCGGCCCATGTCGCGGCTGATTCAGGACACGATACGTACTGCACTGGCCGACGAGCTTCTATTCGGACGTCTCGCAAGCGGCGGCAAGGTTACCGTGGACGTTGATGCCGAAGGCAAGACCAGGCTGCTTTTCGACGAAGCCAAGGAAGAAAGCCTCGCCTGAACGAACGTAACGGCGCAACCCGAGCCGGACCGACGAGGTCCGGCTTTTTTTCGGGAAGTCCGGGCCGCACCCGGACGTATCGGCAGGGTTGCGCCGCCTTTCGGCCGCGAGTAACGTGTATGCAAATGGACCGCACGCGGCGTTGTAGTCACGCGTTATGGATGGGAGAACAGCAATGATCAGGGCAGGCATCACATTTGCGGCGCTGCTGCTCGTCGGAGCCAGCGTTCCCGCGCTCGCGGCAGACAACATCAACGGGCGCAGTTGGGCGGCAACCTGCACCGGCTGTCATGGCACCAACGGCCATAGTGAGGGCGGCATGCCCTTGCTGGCCGGTTTGGACAAGGCGTACATCGTCAATGCCATGAAGGAGTTTAAGGCCGGAACAAGGCCGGCAACCGTCATGCATCAGCACGCCAAGGGCTACTCCGACGAACAGGTCGAGCGAATCGCGGAGTTCTTCGCTGCGCAACCACTGAAGTGAAGCCCGGGAACCGAGGAGAGGGAAAATGGCTTTGACACGTCGCGATTTCGTAAAGTGGTTGTCGGCCTCGGCTGCGTTGTCCGGAAGCATCGGTTGTGCCACCGCGACGACATCCAAGACCGTGGGCCGGGTGGTGGTAGTCGGAGGTGGTTACGCCGGTGCGACCGCCGCCAAGTACGTGCGCATGTGGGGGCCGGATATCGAAGTCACTCTGGTCGAGCGAGACGCCGAGTTCGTTTCCTGCCCGCTTTCCAACCGCGTGCTTGCTGGCGTCATCCAGTTGAAGGACCTCACCCGCGACTATGGCAAACTTCAGGCCAAATATGGGGTGAAGCTGATCCGCGACGAGGCGACGGTGATCGATCCGGTCGCGCAGGAAGTGCGATTGGGGAAAGGCGATACGCTCAAGTACGATCGCCTGATCGTGGCGCCCGGAGTGGACATTCTCTACAACGAGGTGCCGGGCTTGGATTCGCCCCAGGCGCAGGCGCGGGTGCTGCACGCCTGGAAGGCCGGGCCGCAGACCGTGGCGCTGCGCAAGCAACTGGTGGCCATGGCGGACGGCGGCGTGTATGCAATTACGATTCCCAAAGCGCCATACCGCTGCCCGCCGGGACCGTATGAACGCGCCTGCCAGGTGGCGTGGTACTTCAAGTCCAGCAAGCCGAAATCCAAGGTCCTCATCCTCGACGCCAATGAGGACGTGGTGTCGAAGAAGGGGCTGTTCATGAAGGCGTGGAGCGAGCGCTACGCCGGGATCATCGAGTACCGGCCGAACAGCGAACTTACAGGCGTGGATGCGGCCACCCTGACGGCGAAACTCACGTTCGAAGACGTCAAGGCCGATGTATTGAATGTGGTCCCGCCGCAGCGTGCCGGTAAGATTGCCGCAGACGCCGGATTGATCACCGCGAACAACAGGTGGTGCGGTGTGGATTTTCTGACGTATGAGTCATCGGCCGTGAAGAACGTGCACGTCCTCGGGGATTCCATCATGGCCGCACCGCAGATGCCCAAGTCCGGGCACATGGCGAACCAGCACGCGAAGGTCTGTGCCGCCGCGGTGGTGGCGCTGCTGCACGATGAAGCAGTCAATGCCCAGCCGCTGGTCACCAACACCTGCTACAGCTTTGTGAGCGACAAGGACGTCATCCATGTCGCTTCCGTGCATGCCTACGTCACAGAGAAGAAAACCATGGAAATCGTTCCGGGAGGCAGCGGCGTTTCTGCGGCGGCGAGCGAACTGGAAGGTCAGTACGCGGAAGCCTGGGGCAGGAATATTTGGTCCGACATGCTGGGTTGAGAGCGCCCGTACGTTGCAGCGGAACAATCGGACGGCTCGCCCCCCGTTTTTCCTGACCGCGGTGTTGCGTCAGTCGAAGGCAATGTCCTTGACGATGTCCACGACAACTCGCGTTTTGGTGTTCTCCAGCACCACGTCCGTACCGATGACCACACGGACATAGCCTGGCGGCAGTTTTGACAGTCTGAATTCGAGGTCAGGTGGCAGTTCGCGCCCACTCAGTCCGGGCGGCAACTCGCCGTTCTTCCTCAGCTGTTTTTCCAATCCGGGCGGTAGCCTGTCCTTTTTCGCGAGTCCCGGCGGCAGTTTCTTTTTCTTCTTGCCCACGTAGTAGTCTGCGATCAGTTGCCGGTCTTCGTCGCTGAATACCACTGCCACCGTCGTGTTCTTGTCCTTTACCACGACCTTGCCGCTGGTGCGGCCAGGCAGGGATTCGCAACCTCCTAGAAACAATAAGGCTGCGGCGGCAAGTACGGCGATGGCGGCACTCTGCGAATTTGCGAATGGCATCGTATTCTCCTTCTCAGGGTTGGTGCCCATTTTAGCGCGATCGGTTTTTATTCTGGACCTGACGGATGGGCGGAAACAGGACGAAGGTCAGCACGACGAAAATCGCGAACAGCGAGTACACCAAGCCAAAAACCCAACCGGGAAAGTCGTAGTAAAGCATACTGTGAAGCCAACGAGCGATGAAACCGCTTTCCGCAGGGCGGCCGCGCAACTGATCCTCCCAGACGGTGAGCGGACAGGCGACGCCGATGAGTGCCTCGGCGCAGACGAAGAGAATTGCCGCCAAGTGCAGTACGCGAAAGCGGAAATTGCGAACGACCCGCCAACCGCATAGGGCGCCGATCCAGATAAACGCGAGGCCGCCGACAACGAACGCCACAAACAGCGCGTGGACCAGGAGTACGACGTCGGCGGGCCCGCTCACGTCGCAGGGTGAGGACCTTTAGCTCGCCACAGGGCGCGAAGGATCGGCGGTCCACTCGCTCCACGAACCGGGATAAAGGCGGGTGCCCCTGATGCCGGCTATTTCCATCGCCAGCAGATTGTGGCAGGCAGACACGCCCGAGCCGCATTGATGCACCACTTTTTCCGGTGACGCATCGCCGACCAGCGACTTGAAGGCGGTGCGCAGTTCCTCCGGCGACCTGAATAATCCCTGGTCGTTCAGGTTGTCCTTGAAGAAGCGGTTGAGTGCGCCCGGTATGTGACCGGCGACCGGATCGATGGTCTCGTTGCGGCCATGGAAACGGTCGTTGCTGCGCGCGTCGATCAGGATCATTTCCTTCGAATTGAGGCGTCTGGCGACGGTTGCAGCGTCCACCCAGGAACCGTCGGGCTTGCCGCTGAACTTTGCCTGCGTCGGTGCTGGCGGTTCCTTGGTCACGGGATTGCCGGCGGCGGTCCATGCCTGCCAACCGCCATCGACGACCGCGACCGTCCGATGCCCGACCCAACGCAACATCCACCACAGGCGCGCAGCATAAGTGCCGCCGGCATGATCGTAGGCGACGACCTGACTGCGATTGGCAACACCCATGCGGCCGAGCCAGGCTATGAACGCGTTCGGGTCAGGCAGTGGATGGCGGCCGTTTTTACCCGTGAGCGGTCCCGCGAGATCCCTGTCCACATGCGCAAAGCGGGCGCCGGGGATGTGCGATTCGGCGTACGCCTTCGGCCCGAATTCGGTATTGGTCAATTCGTGCCGGCAGTCGAAGATCACGAAATCCGCGTTGCCGAGATGCTTTGCCAGATCGGCGACAGGGATGAGCGTGGTGTAGTCCATGCGGGAGGCGTGAGGGATGGGGCGAAAGTGTCGCGAGCAAGTGTTTCGTCGCAGCCTGTGGCTGCGTCTTAACATTCGCTCATCTCGCGGTCCTGGCGCGGGCTTACAGGTGCGGCTCGATATGCTTGCGCAGGAATTCGTGGAAGTGGATCATTCCGTCTTCCATCGGCGACTGATACGGGCCGAACTCGTTGCGGCCTTGCTGGTAGAGCGCGCGACGGCCTTCGGTCATGCGCACGCAGATTTCCTCGTCCTCGTGGGCGGTCTCGATGTAGGCCTGTTGCTCCGCTTCGACAAACTCGCGTTCGAACAGAACGATGTCCTCGGGATAGTAGAACTCCACCACGTTGCTGCAGTGTTCGGGTCCGCGCGGCACGATGGTGCTGACCACCAGCACGTTGGGATACCACTCCACCATGATGTTCGGATAGTACGTGAGCCAGATTGCGCCCTGCCTGGGCATCTCGCCATTGTTGTAGCGAAGCACGGCCTCATGCCATTTCTTGTACGCACCGGTGCCCGGCTTCCCGAGCGCCTGATTGATTCCCACGATCTGCACGCTGTACCACTCGCCGAATTCCCACTTCAGATCCTCGGCATCGACAAACTGGCCCAGCCCCGGATGGAATGGCCCGACGTGATAATCTTCAAGATAAACTTCGATGAACGTCTTCCAGTTGACCGGGTATTCTTCGATCATCACTCGGTCGAGCATGTAGCCGGAAAAGTCCAGATCGGCGAGCACTCCCAGTTTCGATAAATCCAGGTTGGGATTGCGCGGACCGGCGAACAGCAGCCCGTTCCACTGGGTCAAAGGGGTCTTTTCCAGGTCCAGGCAGGGGTTGCCGGGAAAGTGCGGGGCGCCGAGCAGGCGGCCCGACATGTCGTAGGTCCAGCGGTGCAGCGGGCAGACGATGTTGTGCGCGCGTCCATGTCCCTTAAGGATGATCGACTGGCGGTGGCGACAGACATTGGACAGCAGTTCCACCCCATCCTGGTTATGCACCAGCGCCTTGGCGTGCCCCATCCATTCGAGGGTGCGATAGTCGCCGACTTCCGGGACCATCAATTTGTGGCCGACGTAACCTGGTCCCTGCTGGAACAGCACTTTCTCCTCGATTCTGGCAATGCGCGGATCGAGATACCACTCGATGGGTAGCTGCGCCGGAGTTCGAGTCAATGCGGAAACATTTGCCAGATCTGTCATAAGCGGATGTCCCCCGCGGGGCAAAACAGTAATAAAAAAACCGCCCCCGGCTTGACGCACAGTTTGGGCGGAATTCCATGAATCATTGTCCCTTAAAACCCTACACGGTGCAACGTCTTTAAGCCGTTCCTGACCCATCGGTCCAACGCCATCCGACCCCATTCGTTGACCCGGGTTCCGGGGATAGGCTATTTTTACGAACTTTCCCACCCCCTGACCATCTGTCACTCCGTGACCAAACCCAAAACGCAGAAGCCGCAATCATTCGAGCAGGCACTCGCCGAGATCGAAAGCATCGTCGCTGCCATGGAGGCGGGGCAGCTTCCACTCGAGCAGTCCCTGGCGGCCTACAGGCGCGGAGCGGAGCTCCTCCAGTATTGCCAGGCGCAGCTACAGGAAGCCCAACAACAGGTCAAGGTCCTCGAGGGCGGCACTCTGCAGAATTTTTCCGGTGACGACGGCACCGAATGATTTTCAGGGTTGGATGCTGGACCGCCAGGACCGCATCGAAAAAACCCTGAATGCCCTGTTGCCGGCAGCGGAGGTTGCGCCCGCCCGCCTGCACGCGGCGATGCGTTATTCCGTGTTGGGCGGAGGCAAGCGTGTCCGGCCGTTGCTCGCTTACGGAGCAGGTGAACTTTCCGGCGCAGATGTACGGAGAGTGGATCGAGCGGCTGCCGCGGTGGAATTGATTCACGCGTATTCGCTGGTGCACGATGATCTGCCCTGCATGGACGACGACGTGCTGCGCAGAGGCAAGCCCACGGTGCACCTGGAATTCGACGAGGCCACCGCTCTGCTGGTCGGCGACAGCTTGCAAAGCATCGCCTTTCAAGTCATATCCGAGCAACCAATTGCCGACGACGCGCGGCGCCAAGTGGAAATGATTGAACTTCTCGCGCGTGCCTGTGGATCACGCGGTATGGCGGGCGGACAGGCGATCGACCTCGAAGCCACCGGCAAGACGCTTGCGGTGACCGAGCTGGAATTCATGCACGTCCACAAGACCGGTGCGCTGATCCGGGCTTCCGTGGCACTGGGTGCACGTTGCGGTGACGCGTTGTCAAATGCGCAGTTCAACGAACTTGATCACTTTGGCAAGTTCATCGGGCTGGCGTTCCAGGTTGTCGACGATGTGCTGGATGCCCAGTCCAGCACCGCGACGCTGGGCAAGACCGCAGGCAAGGACGCAAAGAACAACAAGGCGACTTACGTGAGCGCGCTTGGTCTCGACGCGGCACGCAAGTTCGCCGAGGAATTGCGCGACGACGCATTACGCGCGCTGGACGCGTTTCCTCAGAGTGGAGGACGGCTTCGTCAACTCGCCGATTTCATCGTGTTGCGGCGGTTCTGAATTCGGACACGGACATGTACGAACTCCTCGAAAAGATCAGCAATCCGTCCGACCTGCGCGCACTCGAACGCAAGCAGCTCGCGGAACTCGCCAGGGAATTGCGTGACTATCTGATTCATTCGGTGGCAAAAACCGGCGGTCACCTGTCATCCAATCTCGGCACTGTCGAGCTCACGGTGGCACTGCACTATGTATTCAACACGCCCCATGATCGTCTGGTTTGGGATGTCGGCCACCAGACCTACGCCCACAAGATTCTTACAGGGCGTCGGGAACGGATGTCGACTCTGCGCCAGTACGGCGGCGTGGCCGGATTTCCGCGCCGTATCGAAAGCGAATACGACACTTTCGGCACCGCGCATTCCAGCACTTCAATTAGCGCCGCGCTCGGCATGGCGGTGGCGGCGCGAATGAAAGGCGAGGACAGGCGGGTGGTGGCGATCATCGGCGACGGCGCGATGACCGCCGGTATGGCATTCGAGGCGCTGAATAACGCGGGGGCGATGGATGCCAACCTCCTGGTCGTGCTGAACGACAACGACATGTCGATCTCGGAAAACGTCGGCGCGCTCAACAACTACCTGGCGAAACTGATGTCCGGACGCTTCTACGCCGCGGCATGGAAAACCAGCGAGAAAGTGCTGGGCGTGATGCCGCCGGTGCTGGAACTGGCCAAGCGCGCCGAAGAACACGTGAAGGGCATGGTTACGCCTGGCACCCTGTTCGAGGAATTCGGCTTCAACTACATCGGCCCGATAGACGGTCACAATCTCGACGTTCTGGTGTCGACTCTCCGCAATCTGAAAAAACTCGATGGCCCGCAGTTCCTGCACGTCGTCACCCGCAAAGGCAAAGGATACGAACCGGCGGAAAAGGACCCGATCTTGTACCACGGAGTAACCAAATTCGATCCGGACGCAGGCATCACGCCCAAGTCCGCCGCAAAACCGACCTACACCCAGATTTTCGGCGACTGGCTCTGTGACATGGCGGCGCTGGATTCGCGCCTGATTGGAATTACCCCGGCGATGCGCGAGGGCTCGGGGTTGGTACGCTTCTCCCAGGAGTATCCGGACCGGTATTTCGACGTCGGCATCGCCGAGCAGCACGCGCTCACTTTCGCCGCCGGATTGGCGTGCGAGGGGCTGAAACCGGTGGTGGCAATCTATTCAACCTTTCTGCAACGCGCCTACGATCAACTGATCCACGACATCTGCATCCAGAACCTGCCGGTGCTTTTCGGAATCGATCGCGCCGGGCTGGTCGGCGCTGATGGGCCAACGCACGCCGGCAGCTTCGACCTCAGCTACCTGCGCTGCCTGCCCAACATGGTGGTGATGGCGCCGAGCGACGAGAACGAATGCCGCCAGATGCTCTATACCGGCTTCCAGATCGATGGCCCGGCGGCGGTGCGCTACCCGCGCGGCAGCGGGCCGGGCGTGCCGGTCCAGAACGACCTGACAGTGCTGCGAATCGGCAAGGGGGAGGTGCGCCGCCGCGGCCAGCGGGTGGCGATCCTGTCTTTCGGCGCGCTCCTTAAGCCTTGCCTGGAAGCCGCCGAGAAACTCGACGCAACGGTGGCCGACATGCGTTTCGTGAAGCCACTAGACCAAGAACTGGTCCGAGAACTGGCGATCTCACACGAATGGCTGGTCACCGTGGAAGAGAACACGATCCTCGGTGGCGTCGGCAGTGCCGTCCTGGAAACCCTTGAAAAACAAGGCATTCACAAGAAAATTCTGCAGCTTGGGTTGCCGGATCGCTTTGTCGACCACGGCGACCCGGCGAGATTGCTCAAGGAATGCGGGTTGGATGCGGGGGGCATCCACGCATCGATTGAGGCAAGATTAGTCGAGTAGTTTACTCAACTATTGGCGGCGTCTATAATCGGCCGCTGGTAATCCAACCCAGGGACCCCGTCATGAATTCCCCCGAAGACTTTTCGATTCCCGATGTACAGAGTTCGGTGGACACCCGCCGGCTTGCCATCGACAAGGTCGGAATCAAGGCCATCCGCCATCCGGTGCGGGTGGCGGACCGCAGCGACGGCGTCCAGCACACCATCGCCACTTTCAACATGTACGTGGGGCTCCCGCACAATTTCAAAGGCACCCACATGTCGCGCTTCGTGGAGATCCTGAACTCGCACGAACGTGAAATCTCGGTGGAGTCCTTCGAGGCGATGCTGCGCGACATGGTCAAGCGGCTGGAGGCCGAGTTCGGCCATATCGAAATGACCTTTCCGTACTTCATCAACAAGGCGGCTCCGGTGTCCGGGGTCAAGAGCCTGATGGACTACGAGGTGACCTTCGTCGGCGAGGTTTACAGGGGCCAGTACGTGTTTACCATGAAGGTGGTGGTTCCGGTCACCAGCCTGTGCCCGTGTTCGAGGAAGATTTCCGAATACGGCGCGCACAATCAGCGTTCACACGTGACCATCAGCGCGCGCACCAACACGCACGTCTGGATCGAGGACCTGGTCCGTATCGCCGAGGACCATGCCTCCTGCGAACTCTATGGGCTGCTTAAGCGTCCGGACGAAAAGTACGTTACCGAGCGCGCCTACGACAATCCAAAATTTGTCGAGGACATAGTGCGAGATATCGCGACGGTGCTGAACCACGACAAGCGCATCGATGCTTACGTGGTTGAGAGTGAAAATTTCGAGTCCATCCATAACCACTCGGCATACGCGCTGATCGAAAAGGACAAGGTCGGGAAAGGTTGATCGACCGACAGCGAAAACGAAACGGGCCGCGATGCGGCCTGTTTTTTATTGGCTTCAGGAACTAAAGCCCGGGAAACTGCCCTCAGCGGTGGCGGCTGGAGAGGCGGACGATCTTGCCGGCGCTGATGCGATTGCCGGTGTCCGGTTCCACGCTGTCGAAGGCTTTCTGCGCGGCGAGCACGGCTTCGATGTTGCCCTCCGCCCAGCCGCGGATCTGTTCCAGCACCTTGATCAGCGTCCGCCCGAGCGGAGTCAGCGAATACTCCACTTTCGGCGGAATGGTCGCGAAAACCTGCCGCGATACCAGCCCATCGCGCTCCAGCCCGCGCAGCGTTTGCGTCAGCATTTTCTGCGAGATGCCAAGGATCTCGCGCCGCAGTTCGCCGAAGCGCATCGTACCCGGGGCGAGCCGTCCCACGATCATCACCGTCCACTTGTCGGCAATGCGGTTCAGCGCCATGCGGGTCGGGCACTTGTCATTGTAAATGTTCCATTGGGGTGCAGTCTTGCCGGCCATCGATCCTCCTTGGGCACCAATATCGGTTACCAGGTGGTAACTATATAACCTTCGGGTGCTTACTTGCCAATAATAACCAATATATCTATCGTGCGCTACAGCCGCTAACGACTGTGTGACTCTAATCGGCCAGGAGGGTCCCCTTCATAACATGCGGCGCTTGCCCGTCAATTCGAAAAAACAGGAGAAAGACATGACTGACATCCGAACTTTTTTCGCGGCCTTCTTGCTGGCTGCCACCCTGATCCAACCGGGATTCCCGGCGGATCTCACCGTCACGACTCACAGCGCATCGGCGGCTGGGTTCATGGTCAACTCCCATCTTATCGCGGGAGAGCGCGACGCCATTCTGGTAGATGCGCAATTCATCCGCAGCGAAGCCACCAAGGCGATCCAGATGGTCAAGGAGTCCGGAAAGAACCTCAAATACATCCTGGTGACCCACGGCCATCCCGACCACTTTTTCTGGCTGGAGGATTTCCGGAACGCGTTCCCGGACGCGCGCATTGTCGCCGCCGGCGACGTGATTTCCGACATCGAGTCCTACGGCCCCAAGGCAATCGCGATGTGGAAACCGGTCTTCAAGGACGAGATACCGGACAGCTTCGTTACGCCGAAGCCGGTGAACTCGACGTCGCTGTTCGTTGACGGGCAGGAAATCCAGCTCCTGCCGCTCAAGGACGGCGAAAGCGCCCACGCCACAGCCGTGTGGATTCCCGGCTCGCGAGCCCTCATTGCCGGCGACCTGGCCTATAACAACGTACACCTGTGGTTGCGGGAGAACCGCCCAGAGACCTGGTTGGCGATACTGGATCGCCTGGAGAAACTGAAACCGGCGACCGTCTATCCCGGACACGGTCCGGTGGGCGGGCCCGAGGTGCTTGCTGCCGACCGCGAATACATCCAGACCTTCATCGCCGCCACCGCGGCTCCGGTCACGAGGGAAGAGGCGATGGCCAAACTGAAAGCGGCATACCCGCACTATGCGCTGCCCATGATCATCGAGTACAGCGTCGGCGGCCGCATCAAGTAATCCTCCGCGAGTTTGCGATCACGAGCTCGGGAATTCGGGAGGCGATACCACTCCAGCGTCGCCGGATTGCCTCGTCAATAGGCGTTGGTCTGCACCGGGTCGGCGTTCACGCCGCCGACTTCGGTCTGCGGGTCCTTCGCGAATTTCACCCGGCTCGAGCGATTGATCATGCGCACGCGCCGGCGGCGGCAGCGCAGTTCCCGCATCACCGCCAGACCCAGGGGCCCGGTGCCGAAGACGACGTGCAGGTCGCTCACAGAATACGGACAGTCACCAGATTGCCGGAATCCCGCGCCGGACCGAGCGGGTTGCGCAGCGGTCTGCCAAACTGCGGCGAGCTGATCTCGAAGACGTCGTCGATCCTGGTCTCGATTTTCTTGGTGAAGCTGCCGGTGGCAGCGCCGAAGAAATGCACGTGCACGTCGCCGGACTGACGGAAATCGCGGTACTTGAAATGATGATGCTCGAGATTGGCGATCGAATGGCACATGTTGTCTTCGCCCGAGAGCCAGTCCTCGGCCCATATTTCCCGTCCTTCGCGCATCAGCCGCGCGCGGCCGGAGACGGACTTCGGCAATGCGCCGACCAGCAACTCCGGCCCGTAGCTGCACTGGCGCAGCTTCGAGTGTGCTAGATAGAGATAGTTCTGGCGTTCCATCACGTGATCTGCGTATTCGTTGCCAAGTGCAAAGCCAACCCTCAGCACCACGCCCTTGTCGTCGACGATGTACAGGCCGACGACTTCCACTTCCTCGCCGCCATCGAGCGCATAGGACGGCAGTTCCAGCGGTTCCTCCGGCGCAACCACGCAGCGGCCGTCACCCTTGAAGAACCATTCCGGGGCAACGCCGATCTGTCCGGGCGACGGCTTGCCGCCGTCCACCCCCCATTTGAACATCTTCATCGAGTCGGTCATCTCGGCTTCCGTCTGCTTGAGCTTGACGTGCATGGAGTCGCGCGCGGCCGCGCTGCCCAAGTGCGACAGCCCGGTGCCGGAGATCAGGCAGTGGTAGGGATCGGGGTGGTCGAGCGGCGGCAGCAAGCGGTGATCGTTGACCACTTCGTCGTAGCTCGCCGTTTTCGCTCCGATTTTGTCCTTTACGGAGGCTTCGAGTGTGGTATTGCTGCGCGCGGCCGCAAGTGCCAGGTCGTAAGTGCGGGTAACGCTGGCAAGCACACGCAGCGTCATGCCGTCCTCCGACACCACGGCGACGTTGCGGGCCCCGGAACGGTCTTTGAATTGAACTAGTCTCAAGAGCCTCCCCTTTTATCCTGTTCTTGTGATTGCTTTACCTGCGATGCGGATGTTACGACGAATCCGCGGCTGCTGCGTCGTTGAACGTCCGCGCTCGCCGACCTATACTGCAGCCGCCAAAAGGGGAGGAGCGGTGAAAGTCGACAGCAACGGTATCGGGATCAGTTACACCGTCGAAGGCAAGGGACCGTGGGTCATCCTCAGCCACTCGCTCGCGTGCAATTATTCGATGTGGGACGAACAGGCGGGGGTGTTGAAGCGGCACTATCGCGTCTTGCGTTTCGACACCCGCGGACACGGCGACAGTGACGCACCGGAAGGTGCTTACTCCCTGGACATGCTGGCCGAAGACCTGCTGGGCATCCTCGACGGCCTCGGCATTGAGGAAGCGCAATTTGTGGGGCTTTCGATGGGCGGCATGATCGGCATGACTTTCGCGCTCGCGCATCCCGGACGTTTTCGCAGCCTGGTGCTGTGCGATACCTCGAGCAGGATTCCAGCCGAAGCCGCCCCGGTTTGGGAAGGGCGAATCAAGACCGCCGCGGAGCAGGGGATGGAGCCGCTGGTTGAACCGACGCTGCAGCGCTGGTTCACGGAAGCTTTCTACAAGAGCAACGAGGCGATGATGAAGCGGGTGGGACAAATGATTCGCACGACCCGGCCGGCGGGTTACATCGGCTGCTGTCACGCCATCCCGAAGATCAACCTGACTGACCGACTTGGCGCAATCTCCTGTCCGGTGCAGATCATCGTCGGCGAACAGGACGTCGGCACACCGGTGGCGATGTCGCGCGCCATCCACGACGCGATCCCCGGGTCGGAGCTGGTGATCATTCCTTCGGCCTCGCACCTTTCGAACCTGGAACAGCCGGAGATACTCAACAAAGCACTGCTCGGATTCCTCTCGATGCACGGATAGTGAAAAAGCGGGTGACCGCTAGCAGCAAAATGGGACTCGGGACTCGGAAAAGCAGCCGGCCGATGGCCGGCGATAAGGGCGTTGACGCAGAGGGCGCAGAGAAGAGCAAGAAAGGACGCAAAGAAAGACAATAACGAAACAAGAGTCACATAGAATCTTGCAGTCACCAGTCACCAGTCACCAGTCACCAGTCACCAGTCACCAGTCACCAGTCACCAGTCACCAGTCACCAGTCACCAGTCACTAGTCACCAGTCACCAGTCACTAGTCACCAGTCACCAGTTACGGAATCTTGACGATCTCCACATTGCGCGGCCTGAACTTGAAGTAGCGGGTGAGGATCCTATACATGTCGAGATCGAACGAGGGCTCGGCCCGGATCTGCAGTACGTCGAACAATTCCATCTGCGAGTTGAGCGTACCCACGTAACACCAGCGATAGAGAACGTGAATTTCGGTGCGCCTGCTGTGCGGATCGTGCTCCCGAACGCCGATCCTTCCTGGAAACGGCCAGGCCTGCATGCGCAGCGAATGCAACGCCTGCGTGACCCGCATCGAATGGGAAATCGCACTTTCCTTGCCGACGCAGGCGCCGCGGCAACGCTTAAGCTGGTGGGCGAAACAGGGGCCCTTGCCTTTCTCCAGCCCGATGCCGATGTGACATAGCCCGTGTTCATCGGCAATTTTCCGCAACGCGTTCAGCGCCACCCGGCGCGAGCGGAACATGCCGTAGAGGTTGTCCAGTCCGGAAAAATCGACGTCCGCGGCGCTCACCAGCTGCGCTGTCTGCGGTCCATTCACCGGCTCCCAGCGAAAGGCGCACAGGTCGTTGTTGCGCCGCGGCCGCCGGTTGTGGATGGGCGCGAGCCGTTTGACAAGCTGCGCTTCCTTGATCAACGCGCCCAGTTCTCCCGCGGTTTCCATCCACTCGACGCGGGTGATTTCCTGTGAGATGCGCATGTCCTTTGCGGTACGATGATCGCTGTTGAAGTGTGACATTACCCGCGAACGCAGGGCGATGCTCTTGCCCACGTACAGCGGAATGTCGTTTTCGCCGTAAAACACGTACACGCCCGGCCCTTCGGGAATGTCGTCGAGCACATTGGCCGGCAGGCTCGGGGGCAGCGCCGGCTTCTTCAGCAAATCCTCCACAGCCGCGCGGATCACCTCGGGCCCGAGGTTGAGATGGATCTGGCGGGTGAATTCCCACAGTACGCGCGCATCGGCGAGCGCGCGGTGGCGGCCGTCGCAAGTCAGGCCGTGCCGCTCTATCAGGCTGTCGAGGTTGTGGCGGCGTTGCTGCGGATAAAGCCGTCGCGACAGCTTGACGGTGCACAGCACCTCCGGCTGATAGCGAATCCCGAGACGGCGGAACTCGTTCCTGAGGAAACCGTAGTCGAAGCGGGCGTTGTGAGCCACCAGTACCTTTCCCTCGAGCCGGTCATAGAGTGACTCGGCGAGATCGGCGAAAGTGGGAGCGTTCTCCACCATCGCGTCGGTGATCCCGGTGAGCGTCTGAATCGAGGGTGGGATGCGCATTTCCGGATTGACCAGCGAACTCCACTCGCCGATATGGCGCCCGCAATCCACTTCCACCACACCAATTTCGGTAACGCGGTCGTAGTGCGCCATCGCCCCCGTGGTTTCCAGATCGAGGAAGACCAGCGGGCGGTCAAGCATGTCCACCCTCTCCGGCCAGAATCAAACCATTGAAAAAATTGGGATACAGGTAATTCACTCGGTGATGGACCTCGCCAGTTGGACACTCAGTTAATGTCAACCCCCGGGGAGATGCAGATTTTTGATCCAACCCATCTCAATTTTACGGAGAGTTCATGAATCTCGCTTCGACTTTCCGATCCTTATTTCTGGGTGCGGCTGGAGGAAATGCTCTCAACGGTATAATCTCCGGCACAATAAGGGGAGGAGACCGTGTCGTTTCGTGTTGTCTTGTTTTTCCTGTGGTTCGCCGCCGCTCATTCTCTGGCGCATTCCGAAGGCGAGGCCACCGGCCCCGCGTTGCTGGACTGCGAACATCCGCCGCAATCGCTTGCGAGAATACTGCCGGAACTGCTTGCGAAAGTGGCAAGCATCGAGTGCAATCCTTCTGCCCAGACCATTGTGCCGCACGAAGGCTGGAGCTGGCGTTACCCCGGCAGCTTCTTCGACCGGCCGATCATTCCCGCCTATGCGCCCGTGGATTCCCGCCACAGAGGAGGTCCGCGTTATTTCACCGAATTCACGGCAACAGAACTCACCGCGACCGATGCCAGGAAGCGCCACGAGAAGTTTGCGAAGGAGCTGCCGACTTACCGGGAAATGGCACCGCCGGGGCGCTTGGTGAAGCTGGTCGCGCACAACGATCTCGGGCACGAGTTGGACGCTTACTTCGGGTTTCGCTCCGATGACGACGGCTGGGTCGTGTTGTGCACGCCCGAATGCGCGCCCGAGTACCTGTTCCTGATGCAGAAGATCGACTAGAGGAGAGGCTAGCGCATGGAATTCTCGGCAGCACAGATTCTTCCGGAGGATGCAGAGCGGGCGACGCTGATTGGTCGGGCCTGGCTGCCCGGACGCGTGGGAGGGCCCAGCCCGATCGTCATCGCCGGCGGCAGGGCTTACGATCTGGCGCGCGTCGTCCCGACCGTGAGCGAACTGCTCAACAGCCACGACCCGGTGAAGATGGCGCGGGAATCGGTGAAATCGGGATGGGTCGCCGCGATCGGCGAGATTGCCGATCTGATTTCCAATTCGCATGCCGACCGGCGCGATCCGAGGAAGGCCTACCTGCTTGCGCCCTGCGATCTGCAGGCATTGCGTGCCTGCGGCGTGACCTTCATCGCCAGCCTGCTCGAGCGTGTGATCGAAGAGCACGCCAAGGGCGATGCGCTCAAAGCCGAGGAGATACGCCGCAGCATCGGTGCGGAAATCGGCGCCGAGTTGAAATCGGTAAAACCCGGCTCGGTGGAAGCGATGCGACTCAAGGAATCGCTGATCAGGCGCAACCTGTGGTCGCAGTACCTCGAGGTCGGTATCGGCCCCGACGCCGAAGTGTTCAACAAGTCGCAGCCCTTGTCGGCCGTCGGCGTTGGCGCAGAGATCGGCATTCGGGCCGACTCGTCGTGGAATAATCCCGAGCCGGAAGTCGTGCTGGCGATCAACCGTGCCGGTAGTGTAGTCGGGGCTGCGCTCGGCAACGACGTCAACCTGCGCGACTTCGAGGGGCGTAGCGCCCTGCTGCTCGGCAAGGCCAAAGACAACAACGCCAGTTGCGCCATCGGGCCGTTCATTCGCTTGTTCGACGAGCGCTACGGAATCGACGACCTGCGCAAGACCCGAATCCGTGTCGAGGTGCTGGGTCCCGAGGGCTACCAGCTAAACGGCGAAAGCCATCTCGCCAATATCAGCCGCGATCCGCTGGACTTGGCGTCGCAGGCGGTGAACCGGACGCATCAGTACCCGGACGGCGTCATGCTGTTTCTCGGCACCCAGTTTGCGCCGACCAAGGACCGCGGCGAGAAAGGCAGGGGATTCACCCACAAGCTCGGCGATATCGTGAGCATACGGGCGGATGCGCTGGGCATGCTGGTTAACCGCGTCAATCATTGCGACAAGGTTGCGCCCTGGACCTACGGCGTAACAGACCTCATGCGCAATCTAGCGGTGCGGGGGCTCCTCAGGTAGCCGTGACGAACGTGACGGAGTAATGGTCGTGACGGGCAGGTCCAAGAGAGACTAGACTTTACTCAGCACTCAGCACTCAGCACCGAGCACGCGTCACAGCTTGTCCATGTAATCAACCATCCGTTTGCGCATTGCTGCATCGGGCAAATGCCCGATGCCCGCCATCATGTTGTCCACGAGGTGGTGCGGCTTGCTGGTGGAGGGGATGACGCAGGTCACCGCCGGGTGGCCGAGGATGTATTTCAGGAAGAACTGGCCCCAAGACTTGCAGTCGAACTCCGCCGACCACATCGGCAATTCCTTGCCGCGCACACGCGCGAACAGGCTGGCCTGCGCGAACGGGCGGTTGACGATCACCGCGGTGCCGGTTTCCTGGGCCAGCGGCAGGATGCGCTCCTCCGCCTCGCGCTCCGCCATCGAGTAGTTGAACTGCACGAAGTCGAATTCCTTGGTCGTCATGAGGCGTTCAAGATCGCCGTATGCGCCAGAGTGGTAATGCGTGATGCCCATGTAGCGGATCCGCCCCGACGCCTTCCACTCCTGCAGTGTTTTCAGGTGCGTGCGCCAGTCCAGCAGGTTGTGGATCTGCATTAGGTCCATGCGCGCCACCTTCAAGCGCCGCATTGATTCTTCCATCTGACGGATGCCGGCCCCTCGCCCGCCGGTCCACACCTTGGTCGCCATGAACAGCCGACCGGTGATTCCCAGGCCTGCCGCGAGGTCGCCGACCACGGACTCCGAAGAGCCGTACATCGGTGAGCTGTCCACCAGCGCGCCGCCGTGCTGCGCGAACAGGCGCAGCACTTCTTTCAGCGATTCGCGTTCGCCGGCGCCGCTGCCGACGTCAAAGCTTTGGTAGGTACCGAGGCCGGCCACCGGCAGCAGTTCGCCGGTCCGGAGTATGGGGCGCTTGGTCACGCTGAACGCGGGAGCGTCAGCGAACGTCGGGTTGCCCATCGCCACCCACGCTCCCCATCCCGCCAGTGCCCGCAGGACCCTGCGGCGCGACGGTCTGATCGGTTTCGGGCGCATCGGTTCGTCTCCTCGACTCCTGTGTCTTGCGCATATCCTCCTGAGTACGGCCGAGCATCCATCCGGTGCCCGCCCAGAGCAGTGCGATCGGCACGCCGACAAACGCGATTCCCGAGAAACCCAGGCCGAGGATGCGCAGGCCCTCGAACAGCCAGCCGCTCACCGCATCACCGCCGCGGAACACGACCGTGTCGATGAAATTCTTGGATTTGTACTTTTCTTCGCGGTTCAGAACTGTAAAGAGAATCTCGCGCGCCGGCCTTGCGATCGCGTACTCGCCGGCCCGGCGCAGCACCTGGAACGCGACCAGGACCGTCAGCGTCGGCGCGAGCCCGATCAGGAAGAAGCCCACGACCGCCAGTACCGGGAGCACCATCAGTGTGGTGCCGATCCCGAAACGCGCGATCAGCCGGTTCACGACGAACAACTGACAGACCAGAGTTAACACGTTGACGGCGAGATCGATCTGCGCGAACAAGGCGGTACGGCCGCCCGAATCGGCGATCGCCACCGAAACGATATAGGCCTGATGAAAGTACAGGAACGTGCCGAGTACCGTACCGAGCACGACGTACACGCCGATCCCGAGCAGATAGGGAGACCTCAACGTGAGCGTGACGCCGGCAAAGAGGTTGCCGCCGATCGGTTGCTCGGCCGCTCGGCGGCCGATTTCGGCCAGATCGCGGGGATTGCGCGCAACGCGGCCAGCCAGGCGATAAATGCAAAGCACGGCCATCAGCAGCAAGCATGCGGATAGTGGCAGCAAAATTGCGGGACCGGTGGCAGGGGCAAGCACTGCTGTGACTGTCGGCCCGGCCAGGGCGCCAAGGCTGCCGCCAGCGGAAATGAATCCAAAGAGCCGGCGCGCCTGCTCGTTGCGATACAGGTCGGCCATGAAACTCCAGAACACTGACACAACGAACAGGTTGAACACGCTCACCCAGATGAAAAAGGCCTGCGCAGTGAAGGTCGGAGCGATTCGGAATTGGAGCAGGACGTAGAAGATGAGCAGGTTGGCGACGAAGAACAGATAGACGACCGGCAAAAGTTTGCGGCGCGGATAACGGGAGGAAACCCAGCCGAACAGCGGTACTGCGGCAACCATGGTCACGAAAGTGCCGGTGAACAGCCATTGCAGATCTTCCACCCCGCCCTGAATTCCCATTTCATCGCGAACCGGGCGGAGGATGTAATAGCCGCACAGCAGGCAGAAGAAATAGGTAAATGACCACAGCATAGCCGTGGCCTCGCCTTCCCGGACCTGAACCAGGTGGCCGAGCAGGGCGGCGGGAGTCAGTTTCGTCATCACGTCGCCCATATTCTAACCAACCTCGGGGATCGGCTGCGAAAGGCGGCCGTATCCCGTGGAAAAAAACCGCACTTTCGGGCGGCTTTGGCGTATCATGCGCGCGTGTTGCGTGGCTTTGCGCCCCCGATCCGTTTGCGGCGCAGCCTTGAGTGAAAGTGTTCGGTATCGGTTCTGCCATACGCGGTTCACCTGTAACTCCAACATCGGGTGTACCCCGTTTTACAAACTTTATCTGAGGAAACATCATGGCAACTGGTACTGTTAAGTGGTTCAACGACTCGAAGGGCTACGGCTTTATCACCCCGGATGACGGCGGCGACGATTTGTTCGCACACTTCTCCGCGATCAACATGCAGGGCTTCAAGACCCTCAAGGAAGGCCAGAAGGTCAGCTTCGAAGTCACCACCGGCCCGAAGGGCAAGCAGGCGTCGAATATCCAGAACGCCTGAGCTGCTTCGGATCAGAACATAAAACCCGCTTCGGCGGGTTTTTTGTTGCCCGTGGCAAATGCCTCGATTACAGTTGCCTTCAACCGCCTCAATCCTTCCGAGAATGCCGGTTTCCTTCCAGGACGTGCGCAGCGCCGCTGCGGCTATCGCCGGAGCCGTCGTCGCCACCCCCTGCCTGCATTCACGCACGCTTTCCGGTATTACCGGTGCGCAGGTCTTCCTGAAATTCGAGAACCATCAGTTCACTGCTTCGTTCAAGGAACGCGGTGCATTGGCAAAGCTACTTTCCCTGACTGCGGCGCGGCGCGCGGCCGGTGTGATCGCCGTGTCGGCTGGCAACCATGCGCAAGGAGTTGCCTACCACGCCAGGCGTCTGGGCCTCCCGGCTGTGATCGTCATGCCACGCTTCACCCCGCACGTGAAAGTCGAGCACACCCGGGCATTCGGCGCGGAAATCATTCTGCACGGCGAGAACTTCGACGCGGCCAAGACTTTTGCGCTGGACCTCATGGCGCAACGGCATCTGACGTTGGTCCATCCGTATGACGACGAAAAGGTGATTGCGGGTCAGGGGACGATCGCGCTGGAAATGCTTGCTGCGGAGCCGGATCTCGATGCGCTGTTGATACCGGTGGGCGGTGGAGGCATGATTTCCGGAATGGCCATTGCTGCCAAGTCGATCAAGCCCGGCATCGAAGTCGTGGGCGTGGAAACCCTGCGCTTTCCCTCGATGTACTGTGCCGTGAAGGGCCTGAAACCCGAGTTCGGCACCGACACAATTGCCGAGGGCATTGCGGTCAAAGAGCCGGGGAAGCTTACGCTGGAGATCGTGCGCAGCCACGTAAATGACCTGATCCTGGTCGACGAGGGCGACATCGAGGAAGCGATGCTCCTGCTTCTGGAAATCGAGAAGACCGTCGTCGAAGGCGCCGGCGCCGTGGGGCTCGCGGGTCTACTAAAAAACCGCGACCGCTTTGCCGGAAAAAAAGTCGGGCTGGTCCTGTGCGGTGGCAACATCGATCCGCTCACGCTCGCAGACATCATCGAACGCGGCATGGTGCGTAGTGGAAGGCTGACGCGGCTGCAGGTACAACTACGTGATCTGCCGGGGTCGCTGGCCAAGGTGACCGCCTGCCTGGCCGATGCCAATGCCAACATCGAGGAAGTGCATCACGAGCGCGCGTTCACCCGTCTACCGGTGCAGACTGCGGAAGTGGACTTCGTACTGGAAACGCGCGGCCATGACCATATTCAGCAGATCATCGTGGCGCTGGAAAAGGCGGGGTTCAAGGCGAAGTTGCATAACGAGGGATGAGGGGCGATGGGTGAGGGAAAATCCGGCGCGAGGCACTATTCCCTCATCCTTTATCCTTCCGCCTTCATCCTTGTTTCTCGAGCGCCCGCTCGAGAAATTCCAGCCGGTCCTGGCCCCAGAATAGTTCCTTGTTGTACACGTAGGTGGGTGCGCCGAACACCTGCAGTGCGATCGCTTCGGCGGTGAGTTCGTCGTAGCGCGCCTGCGCTTCGTCCGATTTTGCCGCGGCCATCAGGCCGCGCGGCTCCAGTCCCTGATCGCGGGCCACGTTGGCGAGTTCGCCCTCATCCGCCATGTTTCTTTCCTCCGCCCAGCATGCCTTGAGAATTGCGCCTGCGAGCCGCATCGCGGCGCCCGACCCGCGACCATCGGCAGCGGTGATCAGGCGCGAAGCCAGGTTCGATTCGTAGGGGAAGAATTTCGGTTGTACGGTGAGCGGCACCCCGAGATGGTCACGCCAGCGTGCCAATTCCACCAAGCGATATGCCTGGCGCTGCGGCGCGCGTTTGGAGAGCGGCAGGCCCCCGGACACCGGAAAGATCTTCCCATAATCCACCGGCTTCACGTTGATGGTCGCGCCGTGCTTCCTGGCGATTTCCGCGAGACGGGTATGGCCGAGATAAGTCCATGGGGACATCGGCGAAAGGTAGTAGTCGATCGCTGTTGGCATTCAAAAGATCCTTTCCTTAACACGAAGCACACGAAGGGAAAGCGAAGGAACACGAAGGAATGCATGAGGTAATTGATGAAAAGACAAGACACAGAGGCTACCAACATAAACGGCAGATTGCGTCCTTGAAATCTCAGCGCAGTGGTGTCCATTTACGCAACGACTTCCTTGTCCTTGCCTTTCCTTCGTGCGCTTTGCCGTTTCTCCTTCGTGTCCTTCGTGTTGATTGAGTTCTGCCTTTGGCACGCAAAATAGCAGTGTGGGACAGAAAATAGTGGATGAGTGACGGGCCAGAGTTTACCATCGCGTCCGAGGAGCCGGCGCGCAGGACGCCGGGCAAACAATAAACGGAAATGAGCCTTCCCGTCCTTTCCCTGCTTGCCCTGCTCGCCGTCGTCGTGGCGGGCAGCTTCCTGCCCGTCAATGTGGGCGTGCTCGCGATCGCGGCTGCATTCCTGATCGGCGTGCCGTTCGCCGGCTTGAAAGCCTCGGCCGTGGGTTCCGGATTTCCTGCGGGATTGTTCCTGACCTTGGTCGGCGTCACGCTTTTGTTTTCCCAGGCACGCGTCAACGGCACGCTCGACAGGATCTCGGCGCTCGCGGTCAGCCACGCTCGCGGGAAGGCCGGCGTCATCCCGATCATTTTCTTTCTCCTTGCACTGGGGTTCGCTTCGATCGGGCCCGGCAACATCGCTTCGACGGCATTACTGGCCCCGGTGGCAATGGCGGCAGCCGGACGCGCAGGCATCCCGGCATTCCTGATGGCCATGATGGTGTGCTGCGGCGCCAATGCCGGCGCGCTCTCACCCTTCGCGCCGACCGGCATCATCGCCAACGGCCTGATGGGCAAGATTGGCATCGAGGGCGCGCAGTTGAGCAACTACCTGAGCCTACTGGTGTCGCAGGCCTTCGTCGGTTTCGCCGGCTATTTCCTGCTCGGAGGAACCCGGCTGCTGCGAGAA
Source organism: Burkholderiales bacterium (assembly GCA_036000845.1). GTDB lineage: Bacteria > Pseudomonadota > Gammaproteobacteria > Burkholderiales > JACQAP01 > JACQAP01. Next base: position 1,155 of record DASYUW010000020.1, on the reverse strand, counting down.
GGAACGGGAACGGTTGCGCTGGAGGAGCGTGGCTCGGGCGACCAGCCCCTGGAATGGCAACAGAAACTTACGTTGGCGGTGATCGCCGCGCTGATCGTCGCGGTGCTCGTCTTCAAGGTGGACATCACCATCGGTGCGTTCGTCGGTGCGGCCGTGTTGTCGCTTGCGCGCGCCGCCGACGAGAAGGAAGCGCTGAGAAGCATGCCCTGGAGCGTGGTGCTGATGGTCTGCGGCGTCACGGTGCTGATCGGGGTCGCGGACAAGACGGGCGGCATGGATTTGCTGACTTCGATGCTCTCTTCGTTCTCGACCCAGCAGAGCATCACCGCAGTGATTGCGCTCGTGACCGGAGTGATTTCGGTTTACAGCAGTTCTTCCGGCGTGGTCCTGCCGGCGTTCCTGCCGACCATTCCAGGGTTGATCGAGAAGCTGGGCGGGGGCGATGCGCTCGCCATCGCTTCCTCGATCAACGTCGGCGCGCACCTGGTCGACGTGTCGCCGCTGTCCACGCTCGGCGCACTGTGCATTTCCAACGCCGCGCCCGATGCGGACCGCAAACGGCTGTTCAACCAGATGCTGGTCTGGGGGCTGTCGATGTGCGTCGTGGGAGCGGTCGTTTGCTACGTATTCTTCGGGGTTTTCTAAAGCAGAAATTTCACCGCAGAGACGTAGAGAGCGCGGAGGAAAAGCTATGGCGAACTATCACCGAAGGTACGAACCAATCGCGCAGGTCGAAACCGAATTGGTCAGCAGCCGTTTCTTATCTTCCCGACCGCTCGCGTGAGCGCCAATAGCCTGGTCGCCGTCTTTGATGTGCTACGGCAACCACGACAATCTGATCCTTCTCTTCAGCGTAGATTAGCAAGAATGGGAATCGCCGAAATGTTACTTGTCTGAGGCCGCGGCCAGCGGGTCGCCCAAGCTGGGGGCGCTCGCGCAACGCGTCAACCGTGAACTGCAAATCGTCGAGGAACTCCTGGCCCGGAGGAAGAAACCGATATCCTTTCATTTCAACCTAGTGTTGCGTCCCGCCAATAACTTTACTAAGCCGTTCGAGTTTGGCGAAGATCGAATCGGCGGTGGCGGTCCAGGCGAAGGGCCGGGGGTGCGCGTTCCAGTGTTCGACAAAGCGCTCGATGTGGCGGCGCAGATCGG